>NZ_CP043028.1:2954500-3282500 GCF_008935055.1 Pseudobutyrivibrio xylanivorans
TTCCGTAGCGATAATAAAGACCTGCCTGGCAGCCCCAGCAAAGATGTAGTGTAGATGTAACATGGGTCTTTGTCCACTCGAATACGTGAGTAAGCTCCTCCCAGTAATCTACCTCTTCAAAAGGCATCTGTTCCACAGGTGCGCCTGTAATAATAAGTCCGTCGAAATATCTGTCGTAAACATCCTCGATATGCTCATAGAAAGTATCAAGATGTGTCTTGCTGGTGTTCTTGCTCTCATGACTTCCAACTGTAAGGAAGGTCACATCCACCTGAAGTGGCGTATTAGAAAGAGAGCGCAAAAGCTGAAGCTCAGTGTCTTCCTTTAATGGCATCAGATTCAAAATGGCAATGGAAATAGGTCTGATATCCTGGTGGATAGACCTGTTTTCATCCATTACGAATATATTTTCATTTTCAAGTATAGCCTTTGCAGGTAAATCATTTTGTGTTCTAATTGGCATACTTCTCCCTCTCCTCCCATAAACTAGTATATCTTAGGTAACTTTTTTAATGATAACACAACCTATCTTCTTCTGCCATGCAATAATTCTTTATTCTTGTACATACGCTGGTCAGCCATAAGATATACTCGATTGGAATCTGCATTTTTAAATTCATGTCTGAAAGCATAGCCAATAGCAGCACTTCTATATATGTTAGGGTCAGATTTATTCATATTATCAAGGCAATTATTCAGCCTTTCAATAATCTCATCTACTTTTTCCATGCTACTATCTGTAAGAATACCAACGAATTCATCTCCTCCCGTTCTTGCAATGAAGCCAACATGTCCAAAGCCTTCCTTTAAAGCTTCTCCTACATCGGATATGTATTTATCTCCCATCAGATGTCCCTGATTATCATTGATAGCCTTTAAGCCGTTTAGGTCTATGCTGATAACACAATAATCCTCTTCGCTTTTAGAAATCTTAGCCATATAAGCCTCGTACCTAGATCTGTTTGCCAAGCCTGTCAGCTCATCGGCATAAGCAAGATGTGCAAGTGAAGAATACTCTTCATTTCTGGCGAAAGACTCTGAAATAAAGGTTGAATAATTAAGCAATGTTCCAAAAACCATAAATATAGCAGCCACAGGAAGAATCAACTTAGAAAGCATTATCTGTTCACATATACCATGTAGTTCTAGATAATAAAAGATAACATTAACAACACAAGCTGCAGCCAGGCCGATTTGTCCAACCGCCTGAATAAACTGGGACTTGGTAATCAAATTCGCTTTTGCATCCTTAATTAGAACCTTAACAAACATAAATACAATCAGTACAAACGCATCCAGCTGATATATCCCCAGTGTCCTATTGATATGAACAAGCCCTGTAAAATGAAGTGCTATTAATAAGAACGGAATAATCGAACCACATATACTGAAAACCAGGAACGCTTTATTTTTTAGGTAGTCTCTCATACAGCCGATGGTCATATACATAAGTGGAACCACCATATACAAAGCAATATATTCTATTTCTGTTTGATGTCCGCTGGTTTCAATGAACAAATCCACCAGCTTAAACTGAGACAAAAACCACACTCCCAGAGCAACATACATTAACGCAGCATACATCTGCATGTTCATTTCTGGAATGTTACTTCTAAATCCTAAAGCAACGGCAAAAAACATTATTCCAAAAACAACAAGAAACGCACCAACCAAATATATGAACATGTGATTATACACGCTATACATAAGCAGATCCACGTAGCCACCTACAGCTGGAGCCTGATAATATGCATAAGCGTCATCCTCAGTCACCATAAGAGTAATCTGAATCGTGGATAGTTTAAACGCCTTAGGCAAACTCACATAGTTTAGTTCGCAGCCAATATACTTTCCTGTTTTATATTCCTCTAAAAATCTTTGCCCTGCTAATTTATCTCCACAATACACCTTCCAAGCACTATATCTTGAATCAAACATTAATGTTGGAGAAATGAAATAGCCCAGATCAACATTATCTTTTTTTAAAGTGATAATATCCCCTTTATAAGTACTATTCCCAATCAGCTTTCTAAGCTCAGATAGCTTCACATCCTCATAAAGATTTCCATTGTAAGTAACATCCCACCCGCTATCCAAAACAACTACATTTGAATAGTTATTTGGTTTAAAGAAATAATGAGCAAAGATGTATATTACTAAGAGGGATATAAAGGAGATTCCCAGATAAAGTATTTTTTTACCCATGATGCACCCCCTTCATTTCGTACATGCGTAAGTCAGCCTTAGCGAATACATCCTGATATCTCCCCCCTTGTACCTCGTCACTATAGGCAAAACCAACAGATGCCCCTAGAGTTATATCCTTGCTATATTTATTATATTTGCGCATTTCTTCCTGCAATTTCTGGGCGCAGGCCTCACAGGCTTCTCTATCGATTTTCTTATATACAACTACAAATTCATCTCCACCAGTCCTTGCAATCATATCTGAATCTACATAAACTTCTCTTAGAAGCTTCGTAAATGCGATAATCATCTTATCGCCAACAGTATGTCCAAAGGTATCGTTCACCACTTTAAGCTTGTCCAAATCAAGGCTGACAATGGTATAGTCTCCGGTCAAAGTAGCAAAGTATTGATTGCAAGCAGCTCGGTTTAAAAGACCTGTTAATGCATCAGTGTATGCCATGCCCTCCAACTGTTTTTTCACTCTGTCTGCACTCATATGGTTGATGCCATTCATAAAGTAATATACAAAATAGCAAAGCATGAAAAACAACATTCCCATTTCCAACAAATCTAAGGATGGGAATAGTTTTGTATCCGTAAAATTAATATCAGGATTATAAAAAGCCCCAATAATTATTTCAAGAAATGAAAAAATAAGCATTGTGATAAAGCCAAACACAAGGTAATAATCAGCATCACCCGTATAATATAGCTCTGATTCCTCATTGCTTTTCTGCTTCTTTACAATAGCTCCATAAAGAGGAGGCATAATAACTATGATTTCAATAAAACATAACACTCCCGCAACATTAACCATTCTGTTTATATGAAGGATTCCAATTACGTGAAGTAGCAGTAACATTATCGGAAATACGATATTAATAATAATAAAAATACGCTGTTTTCTTTTGAATAAATCTGGATGAGTAGAATACAAAAGAATTGAAAATGCCAAAGGTATTAAATAGAAAGATAGATACTCCATCATAGAGAAAAATTCATCGTGAGAACCAATGAACCATAAAATATCATTTCTAGCAAAGATATAGCATCCTAATAGCATAGAAAAATTAGCACCAATATAAATTTGAGAAGCTGTTCTTCGGGTAAGTGCAAGATAAATTGACAGAGCAAACAAAATGCAAGAATAGACAACCAAAAAGCTACCGATAAACATAGAAATCCTGTTGTAGCTGAAGAATGATTGCATTAATAAACTTCTGTGACCTAAATAAACCGGTGATAAATTTTCAACAGAATTATCCTCACCCATAGTATACACAATCATAATATTATGCCTACCAGCTTGAGGGTTTATATCAACCATATTGTATCTTTTAGGAATGAATTTTCCTTTTTCTAATTCATCTAAGCCATAAGAATACTTAATTTTACCATCCACTAAAAGTTCGACTGCCTGCAAATTGCTTCTAAACATTAGTGTATTGTGCTCTGGTATAAAAAATGTTTTAGAAATGGAAATACGCTCTCCTCTTTTGCTTTTTCCAATATTATATTTGGATAAAGTCACGTCATTACTGGTTATACCCCCACGAAAAACAGACCAGCCATCATCTATACGGCTGATTGAAAAGTTTGACGATGAGGTAAACCATTTACCCCCAAATGCCAACACTACTACTGTCATAAATATCATTAGCATTGGGAGTATAAAGTACCTGTTTATTAGTATTTGACGCCTTCTTTCTATCATAAGCACATTATAAAATAAAAATGTGTATTTTCATATAAAAACCCGTTATATTTTAACTATTTATCAACGAAAGTAAGCCTTCCTCGTCAAGTACAGTTACGCCTAATGAATTAGCTTTATCCAATTTGCTTCCAGCAGCCTCTCCAGCCACTAAATAACTAGTTTTCTTAGAAACAGAACCTGCGCATTTTCCACCGTTCAATTCAATAAGCTCTTGGCATTCCTTTCTGCCCATAGTAGGAAGTGTTCCGGTGATTACGAAAGTAAGGCCTGAAAGCTTGTCTGTAGCGCCTTCTTTTTCTTCCTCTACCATATTAACACCTGCAGCCTTTAATCTGCCTATAATGTCAATATTTACAGGGTCGTGCAGATAATCATAAATTGATTTGGCACTGATTTCACCGATATCATTCACCTGCATAAGCTCTTCTTCTGACAGTTCCATGATTTTTTCGATGTCCTTGAACTGTCCAAGTAACGCCTTTGCAGCTGCTTTTCCAACATTTGGAATTCCAAATCCAGTAAACAATCTTACTGCATCGTTTTGCTTTGAACTTTCAATTACCCCTAGAAGCTTATCTGTATTCTTTTCCTTGCCAATGATACCTTCTTCTATGAGTTCATCTCGCTTATTCTTTAATGAATAAATATCTGCAATATCCTTTATATATCCACGTCTGACTAATTCGATGATATAGACTTCTCCGAAGCCTCTGATATCCATAGCATCTCTTGAAACGAAATTAATTATATGGCGTTCAAGCTGAGCTGGACAGCTTGGATTAGAGCACTTCATATCAGCCGTGTCTGCATCCCTTGAAACCGGTCCACCGCAGGCTGGACAAATATTTGGAATCTTGTAGGTGCTCACCCCCTCAGGACGCTTGCTGTAATTAACCTCTTTAATCTTTGGAATAATTTCTCCAGATTTATATACCACAATAGTATCGCCGATACCGATATTCAGCTCGTCAATAAAATCCTGATTGTGAAGGGTCGCACGACTGACAGTAGTACCGCATAAACGAATTGGCTCAAAAATTGCTGTAGGATTCACCCTGCCTGTTCTACCAACAGAAAGCTCCACATCAAGAAGCTTGGTTTCCTTCTCCTCTGGTGGATACTTGTAAGCAATGTGGCCGCTTGTATATTTAGCGCTGGTTGGAAAATCGTTACGATATGCAACCTGATCAATCTTTACTACAGCACCATCAATATCAAATTCAAACTCCTCACGCTTCTCACCGATTTCATCAATGACAGCAAGAATTTCATCAGCTGTGGTACATCCCTTGTGGAATACAACAGGCACACCATGCTCAGCCAAAATATCAAGGCCCTTGCAGTGGCTTTCCGTAAGCTCCTCTGGTCCCTGCTGAACATTAAATACAAACATCTTCAGGCCACGCTGCTTGGTGATGTTTGCATCAAGCTGACGAAGGGTTCCTGCCGCAAGATTTCTAGGATTTGCTGCAAGTTTTCCACCCTTCAGTTCCTGATCCTCATTGTAGCGGTCAAAATCCTCATGAGACATATAAACCTCGCCACGAAGCTGAAGGCTGTCATAAGGTAAATCCAAGTATTTATTTACATCAGGAATTACAAGGGCATTTTCCGTAACGTCCTCACCGATAAGACCATCACCTCTGGTCTCTGCAAGCTTTAGCTTTAGCTTCCCTTGGCTGTCCTTCTCATATCGCAATGTCATACTGAGGCCATCGATTTTTGCCTCAACTGAAAAAGTGGCATCAGCATGAACTGACTTTACCTTCTCAACCCAGGCTGTAACGTCTTCTTTATTAAAAACATCCTCAATAGAAAGCATTGGAACATCGTGAGTAACCTTCACTCCCGCTTCACGCTTTGCGATTCCTCCAATTTTCTGAGTTGGAGAATCAGCAGTAACCCATTCTGGGTGCTCCTTTTCAGCCTCCTTCAGCTGAAGCATCAACTGGTCGTACTCAAAGTCAGAGATTTCTGGCTCATCATCGTTGTAGTATTTATCCATGTGATAGTCGATGGTATCGACTAATTTTTTATATTCTTCTATTAACATTATCCACCTCATCAGTCAGCTAAAGCTGACAGCTTCCCCTCAAGGGGAAGCCTAATTTTTTGATCCCACTAATAATTTATTTAGCTTTTTCAGCTCAGCGGAAGTTACATCTCTGTAGCTGTCTTCCTTCAAATCTCCAAGCTCGATATTCATAATCCTAACACGCTTTAAGGTGCGAACTCTGTAACCAAGTGCCTGACACATGCGTCGAATCTGACGATTCAAGCCCTGTGTAAGAATTATATTAAACTTGTTTGGAGCAAGCTTTTTGATTTGGCACTTGCGAGTTGTGGTGTCCAACTCCTCAAGATATACACCTGCAGCCATCTGCTTGATAAAATCCGCTGTAATTTCCTTGTCAACAGTGACTACGTATTCCTTTTCGTGAGCATTCACGCCACGCATTATCTTATTAACCAAATCTCCCTGGTTCGTAAGTAGCAAAAGACCTGTGCTGTCCTTATCAAGACGACCGATTGGATAAATCCTCTCAGGATAATTCAAATGGTCGATGATATTATTCTTCTCCCGCTTCTCTGCAGTGCAGACAATTCCTGCTGGCTTATTGTAGGCAATGAGAATCTGATTTTTGCCCACATTTGAAACTGTTTTTCCTTTGAAAAGGACTTCGTCTTCGGAAGTAACCTTCATTCCCATTACTGCAACCTGTCCGTTGACAGTGACCTGCCCAGCCTCTATGGCTGCATCCGCTGCTCTTCGACTGCATACTCCCGCGTCACTCAAATATTTATTTAAACGAAATAATTCCTGGCTCAATTAAACCTCCACTAAATCCAATAATGATATTAGAAAGGAGACCGATTAGGCCTCCTTAAAAATCTAAACCATATTTTACTTTAACAAGTCTGTTCTGATAAAGCCCTCTTTTGATTTATATTTAACCTTTGTCCAACCCTCTGCATAGCTCATAACAACCTCGACCTCTTCGCCAGCATAAGCAACTGCAACCTTTGATGCAGACGAATCCATCTTCGAACGGATATTTACTGTGCTAGAAAGTGTAACCTTGTCTCCCTTGTTGTAAACTGTGGTGGTTGTTGTCTCGGTGGTTTCTTCTGTAGTCTCCTGAGTATCCTCAGTAGCTGTATCTGTTGAAACCTTTACAGCAGACTTTGTAACATATGCCTTGGTTCCGTTGTAATCGAACTTGTAGAAATCACCCTCTTCGCCGTAGATCTTGATTTCATCACCCTTTGAAAGCTTTCCAAGCTTATTGCTGGTCTTATCAGCAGACTCACGAACATTTACACTTGAATTAACCTTACCTGTGTATGAATTAGCTTCTTCCTCAGCAGCCTTTGCTTCCTCTTCGGCCTTAGCCTTTGCCTCTTCCTCTGCCTTTGCAGCTTCCTCAGCTGCCTGCGCTTCTGCTTCAGCTGCAGCTGCAAGCTGTGCATTGTAATCAGTATTCCATGAGACAATAGCATCAGGAAGTGAAATAGTCATAAATGTGTTTAAATCAGAATCATTCTTGATTGCTGCATTATACTCGCTTGTAACCTCAGCCTGCTTATCGAGCAGATCCTGCTGACGAATATAAACAGAAATCAAATCTGAAATCTCTGTATCCATCTCAACTACATTATTGTTCTGATTGAATGAACCATATGTGTTATCAATATAAAGCTTGTCATCCTGTGTCTGAACATAGAAAAAATCAAGTCCTGGTGCCGCTGTAGCAATGTCATTGTACTTAAGATTAACTCTGACAGAAACAAGATATGAGCCCTTTGAAAGCCCTTGCTTTGTAAAAATCTGAATATCCTGGAACTCTTCAATGTACTGACTATAGAACTTAATGTAGCTAACCTCCTGGTCACTAACCTGAGAAGGTGATACCAATGTCTGAATGGTATCTGTATCACCAGCTGCATAAGCTACATAATAATCAGATATCAATTTGGTAAGAGCTTCGTTATTGTTCTCTTTGAACTCCTTGTATACACGGCTAGAAGATTTCTCAGACGTGCTATTCGAACTTGCTTTATCACCTGTTCCGAGAAAAAGAACCAGGTTCATGCATATGAAAATAGCCACTGCCAAAACGTATCTTTTATTCTTAATTATAAAATCGCCGCAGATACCTGCGACTCTTCGAATATTTTCTTTAATCTTATTAAAATCCATGTGCGCCTCCAGTAAGTCATTGTAGGCAATTTAGATAACTGTAGACGGCCGGATTCGAACCGGCGGTCTTCGGAGTCGGAGTCCGATGCGTTATCCAGCTACGCTACGCCTACTTAAAATACCTGCCGGAATATTGTAACACAAGTTAGTATACACATCAAACCGGAAAGTAATATTTTTGTAAAAACTTTAGTTGTTTAAAGCGCTGAATTGTGCTAGAATACTCTCCATAAATCGTTTAAGAAGGAGGACGTATGTTATGAATCCAATCGGTACTACTCAACTCTACTGTCTTCTGGGAAATCCTGTGTCCCACAGCGTTTCACCAGCAATGCACAATGCATCCTTTGACGCGCATGGTCTTGATGCTTCCTATATGGCCTTTAAAGTTGAGAATGCTGATTTTAGCGATGCTGTTGAAGGCCTAAAAGCACTTGGCTGCGCCGGGTTCAATCTTACTATGCCTTTTAAAACTGCAATCATTCCTTTCTTGGATGAGATTGATGAAATCGCAAAACTCTCTAATTCCGTAAACACTTGTATTTACAAGGATGGCAGGCTAAAGGGCTACACTACAGATGGTATCGGTTTCCTCGAATCAATGAAGGAAAGTGGAATATCCTACACAGGTACCACTATCACAATCCTTGGCTGTGGTGGTGCTGCAACTTCAATTATCACTCAGGCTGCAATGGAAGGTGTAAATAAAATAAACATTTTAAAGCGCAAAAACGGAAGCTTTCAGCAGACAGTCGATTACGCCGCGCGCATCACGAAATCCACCAATTGCGAGGTTTATGTTTACGATATTTCAAATTTAACAATTCTTGAATTTTGCATACAGGAAAGTGATATACTTATTAATAGTACAAATGTTGGAATGGGCGATGATGATTCATCACTGGTTCCACCAAGCTTTTTCCATCCAAATCTTATAGTCTGTGATGTAATATATCATCCGGCTGAAACGCGTCTTCTTAGGGAAGCTCGCTTGGCTGGCTGCAAGACAATGAACGGCAAATACATGCTTCTCTATCAAGGAGCAGCTGCTTTCAAGATTTGGACCGGACTGGACATGCCAGTTGCCATGGTTAAGGAAAAATATTTCGACAATCAACCAGAAACAAAACAAAATAAAGAAACGAGGAAAAACAATGAGCTTCACATACTTGAAGAAAATGCCTACACCAGAAGAAATCAAAGAGATGCTACCTGTTCCTAAAGATGTTCAGGAGTTGAAAAAAGCTCGAGACAAAGAAATCACTGATATTATTACTGGCAAGGATGACCGATTTTTATGTATCATTGGTCCTTGTTCTGCCGACAACGAGGATGCAGTTTGTGAATATATAAACAAGCTCTCCCGTGTAGCTGACGATATCAAGGACAAAGTTTTAGTTGTCCCACGAATTTATACAAACAAGCCACGAACCACTGGAAGCGGCTACAAAGGAATTGCTTCTCAGCCTGATCCAAACGAGGCGCCTGATATGCTTGCAGGTCTTATCGCCATGAGAAAGATGCACATTCGTGCAATGACCGAATCACACCTTACTGCCGCTGACGAAATGCTCTACCCAGAGAACTGGGGCTATGTAGATGATCTTCTTTCATACGTGGCAATCGGTGCCCGTTCTGTTGAGGACCAACACCACCGCCTGACTGTTTCTGGCTTTGATGTTGCCTCTGGTATGAAAAATCCTACCTCAGGTGATTTTGCAGTAATGCTGAATTCCGTATATGCGGCACAGCATCCACATCACTTCACCTTCTCAGGCTACGAGGTTACCACCAGTGGAAATCCTCTTGCTCACACTATTCTTCGCGGTGCAGTATCAAAACATGGCAACAGCACACAGAATTACCACTACGAAGACCTTATTCGCCTTCACAATATGTACGAGGAAATGGATCTTGTAAATCCAGCCTGCATCATCGATGCCAACCACTCCAACTCAAATAAGCAGTTCAAGGAGCAGATTCGTATCGTAAAAGAAGTGATGCACAATCGTAACCACTCAGATGATATTAAAAAACTCGTCAAAGGTGTAATGATTGAATCATATCTTGTAGAAGGATGCCAACCTATTTCTGACCACCAGACCTACGGACAGTCAATCACCGACCCATGTCTTGGATGGGAAGATACACGTCATCTTCTATATACAATCGCAGAGCGAAACTAAGCGTAGTGGCACGTATCTACGAGTAATAAAAATCCCCTAGTAGGCATCAAGCTCTGAGGTTTCTGGCGCGAGACATGTAGTCGAGCAAAGAAACTCTCAGGCTTGTAGCCGTAACTAGGGGATTATGTTATTTTTCGAGACTATGCGATGAGTTTCTCTACCTCAAAGATTGAAATCAACTCGTCATCTTTTTTACCAACGCCACTAATGAAGCTGTCTTCCTTCTTTACGAATGGTGAAGACTCTACGATTTCGCTTGTTGGAATGTTCATTACTTCCTTAACGTCATCTACGATTACTCCCATGAGCTCGTCATTCTCAAGATTAACAATGATGATACGAGAATCCTTTGTAATATTCTCCTCACCATAATTCATTCTCTTACGAAGACTCATAATAGGCACAACGTGACCACGAAGGTTAATAACGCCCTGCATATACTCAGGAGCCTTTGGCATCTTTGTGATTTCTGGCATCATGATAATTGAGTTGATGTCAAAAATATCCATTCCAAAATATTCCTTATTGATGCGGAAAACGATAAACTGCTTCTCCTCATCCTCTGTCTTGTTCATAACCATTAAATCGTTCATTACTACCCTCCTATTAAGCTATCTTAAAGAACTTCATATCCTCGTTTAACTGCTCTGCAATATTCTTAAGGTGTGATGCAGAACCAGCAAGTGTTGAAACTGTAGCTGAAAGCTCCTCAACAGATGCACCTGTTGTCTCTGTAGATGCTGCATTCTCCTCAGAAATAGCTGAAAGTGATGACATAGCATTTGCTACAACTGTATTAGAAGAAACGCAAGTCTCAGCCTCGCCAGAAATCTTTGTAACGCTGGCAACTGTCTCCTCGATATCACCAAGCATTCCGTGAACAGCATCAAGTGTCTCACCAAGAGCCTTCTGCTGCTCGATGTTTCCATCCATTACATAGCCTGCAGCCTTAACAGCCTGATCAGCCTCTGCTAAAAGCTCATCCATCAATACTCTGATTTCCTGAGCAAGGCTCTCTGAATCATCAGCAAGCTTTCTGATTTCCTCTGCAACTACTGCAAAGCCCTTACCAGCCTCGCCTGCTCTTGCAGCCTCTATTGAAGCGTTAAGTGAAAGAAGGTTTGTCTGAGCAGCGATGCCAGAAATTCCCTCTACACGCTCATTAATATTAGAAACTGCATTCTGTGTTGAAGAAATCTTTGTTGCAATTTCCTCAATCTTAATTGTCATATCTGTGCTTGTATTCTGAAGAATAGCAAGTGATGAGCTTGAAGCCTCAGAAGCATTCTTCATTCTGTCTGCAAGTGATGTCATCTCTGTTGTAGAATCCTTAACACTCTCAACAGCATCAGTAATCATTGTTGTATTCTCAGCAGCTGACTGAACCTCCTCAGCCTGCTGTACTGCGCCGCTTGCAATCTGCTGAACTGCAACTGCAACGCTTTCTGCTGTAGCTGCAATCTGGTTAGCCATCATTGAAAGCTCTTCTGAGGACTCACCAACTGTGTTTGAAGAATCCTTAATGTTTCCTACAATAGAAGAAAGCTCATCGATAAGTGAGTTTGTACTCTTCACCATGTGACCAAACTCATCCTTACGATTTGTGTATGCTTCAATCTTGTTAAAGTGACCCTCTGCAAGATTTGAAAGACAAGCATTAACAGCAAGGATTGGCTTTGTAAAGCTCATTGCAATAAAGAATGCAATTACTGCACCAATAAGAAGTAATACTAAGCCAATGAGGACTGTAGTCATGGCTGAGACTCTTGCATCCATAAGAACCTTATTAACCTCAATAGCCATACATACTCTGTAACCTGTGATTGGCTCTCTTACATATGAAATGTAAAGTGCTCTACCATTCTGATTTGCCTCAACAGTTCCATCTTCAGACTCACTTGTATAGAAGGAAGCCTGATCCATCATTGTTGGCTCATCATCAACTGCAATTTCATAATCAGAGTGAACAGCAAGCTCACCTAATGTATCAATAAGGAAAGACTCTCCGCCAGCATCGAGAAGAACATCGCGAAGCTGAGCTAAATCATAGCTTCTATATAAAACACCAATAACATTCTTTGTGCCTGTAGCAAAAACAGGAACTGCAAGACAAATACTTCTGATACCTGTTGATGAACTTACCATAACTGATGAAGCAGTTGTCTCACCCTTCATAGCACCGATGAAATAATCTCTAGTAGAAACATCAGATAAAGCTCTGTCATCACTACGAAGAACCATCTGACCATTTGTATCAACGAGAGTAATTTCATTTCCATCACCGATAACGGAATTGATGTACTGCATTTGGTATCTAACATTTTCAGCATTTTCACTTGTTGTTAAGAAATTAATTGTGTCCTCTGAAGAAGCAATTGAATAAAGAGCAGATTCACCCTTTGCAAAAATTGTATTAAGACTTGACTGTAAATACCAAGCTGCCCATTCATTCTGTTCCTTAGCTAATTCCTTAGCTTCATTTGTTGATGTATAATAGCTGATAGATGTTGCTACAAGAAGTGGCAACGCTGCGATTGCGACCATTGCTAAAATAAGCTTGGTCTTTACACTTTGAAATACTGACATTTTAAATTTCATTTTTACCTCCATAACTCAAAATGCGTTTATGACCTAATTGTGTTTTATTTGTGTTATTTTTGTGAACTCAATTTGGGATTATAGCACGTTTTATAACGTTGTGTTGTATTTTTTCAAGTGCAATCGGTAATTGCGCACAAATATATATTGTATATTTTTGTGCAATTTTCACATCAAAAAAAAGAGACCAAAGAGGAAACTCTTCAATCTCTTATTTCTATTTGCACTATACAAATGTCAATCTATTCCATTTATATGTTTCTAATGAATAAATTATTGCCTTGCAGCATATGCCATGATAGCCGCCACAGTTTTTGCATCCTGTAGCTTTCCTGAATAACACATTTCCATGAGCTCAGCTAGCTCAAATGCCTCTATTCCAATATCTTCAGCCTCATCCAGCTGTTGTTCTCCAACCTTTTCAAGTTCTGTTGCCAGGTAAACATCAATCATCTCATCACAGAATGCAACGGTAGATTTTAATGCCAAAAGCTTCTCCAATTTACCTGCTCTATATCCAGTTTCCTCTTCAAGCTCCCTTGCAGCGCAGATTGCTGTATCTTCATCTATAGAATCACGTTTCCCAGCCGGCACCTCCAAAGTTTCACGCTCTAAAGCATTACGATACTGTCTAACCATAAGAATTTTACCATCTGGCTTTACAGCAAGTACACAGGCAGCTCCCATTCTATGACTGACAAAATCCCACTTCTCTATATTGCCATTAGGAAGAAGCATAGTGTCTTCGTAAATATCAAGTATTGAGCCTTTGTGGATTAGTTTTCGATCTATTCTTTTAATTTCTTGCATATTCCCACCTTTGTCCAAAAAAAGCGGCTGGATAACCAGCCGCTAATTATTACTTTGCGTAGTCAGTAACTCGTGACTCACGAATTACATTTACCTTAATCTGTCCTGGATACTCAAGCTGATTCTCAATCTGCTTAGAAATATCACGAGCCATGATGACCATATCGGCATCTGAAACTTGCTCAGGAACTACCATAATACGAATCTCTCTACCTGCTTGAATAGCAAAAGATTTTTCTACACCCTTAAATCCGTTTGAAATTTCTTCAAGTTCTTTTAATCTGTTTGTATAAGTTTCCATGGCCTCTCTACGAGCACCTGGTCTAGCTGCGCTGATTGTATCAGCAGCCTGTACAATACAAGCTATAAGTGTTTCTGGCTCTACATCGCCATGATGAGCTTCAACAGCATTTATAACTGTCTGAGACTCCTTGTATTTACGACAAAGATCTGCGCCGAGCTGTACATGAGTACCCTCCTGCTCCCTATCAACTGCCTTTCCAATATCATGGAGTAAACCCGCACGCTTAGCAACTCTAACATCAAGTCCAAGCTCTGCAGCAAGGAGTCCTGATAACTGAGCCACTTCGATAGAATGCTTAAGAACATTCTGACCGTAGCTAGTTCTGAATTTCATCTTTCCAAGTAATCTAAGAAGCTCTGGATGAATTCCCTGAACACCAACCTCAAGTGCAGCTGCATCGCCTTCCTCACGGATTTGCTGTTCAACTTCCTTCTTAGCCTTTTCAACTGTCTCTTCAATTCTGGCTGGATGAATTCGACCATCAACGATAAGCTTCTCCAAAGCGATACGTGCAATTTCACGTCTCACTGGATCGAAGGCAGAAAGGATAACTGCCTCTGGAGTATCATCAATGATAAGCTCTACACCTGTCATTGTCTCAAGTGTGCGGATATTTCTACCCTCACGACCAATGATACGTCCCTTCATCTCATCGTTAGGAAGCTGTACTACTGAGATAGTAGTCTCTGCTACGTGGTCTGCTGAGCATTTCTGAATAGCACTGACAACAATATCACGTGCCTTCTTCTCAGCTTCGTCCTTAGCCTGAGTAAGACTTTCCTTAATAAGCTTTGCTGCGTCTAATTTGACGTCTTCTTCTACAGATTTTAAAAGTTGTTCTTTTGCTTGTTCGGAGGTAAGTCCTGAGATTCTCTCTAGTTCCTGTACACGCTGTTGATTAAGCTTTGCAACCTCTTCTCGCTGCTTGTTAAGCTGCTGTTCCTGACGAGCAAATTCAGCTTCTCTTTTCTCTGCAGCTTCGAGCTTCTTCTCAAGGTTATCTTCCTTCTGAGAAATTCTATGCTCGCTGCGCTGAATCTCTGCTCGGCGCTCACGGATTTCCTTATCGAGATCATTCTTCTGCTTCATGGCATCTTCCTTAGCCTCAAGCATAGCTTCTCTCTTCTTGGCCTCCGCACTCTTAACTGCCTCATCGATAATCTCACGAGCCTTTTCCTCGGCTGAGCCAATCTTCTTAGCATCCTGGCTCTTGTGATAATTATTGGAGATGGCAAGAGTGACAACAACTGCGATAGCGGCAACGACAAGACAACTAATAATCGTTACGCCCACAGGAGCACCTCCTTATTTAATTTCTAAATTGAATATAAAATAAAAGCAATTTTGCTCTCATTTATACATATCAACACATTTAGTTTAACTTTATGCAAGGCGTCTGTCAAGGAAATGTATACAACATATAGTAGGTAAATGTCAGTTTAAGACACGATTAATTGAGTCAGACGAAAACCCTCTGGACATTAGAAACCTGTACATCTTCGCCCTCTGCTCATAAGTGGCATCCTCAGAATCATAGCCCTTTTTGATTAATAAGGATTTAATTAACTCCTGTTCATCTGCTGTGTATTCCTCATCCAAAACTCTCTCTATAACCTCTGAGGAAACACCCTTAGAAAGTAAATCCTGCTTCAATCTCTGACGGCTTCGGGTGTCCTGATAAAAGCGAATGTGACTGGCTGCCATGCGGGCATCATCTATATAGCCAAAGGAATTGATATAATCAATAGCTATGTCGATAACAGCCTCCGGATAGCCTCCCTCCGAAAGCTTATCACGAAGGTTCTTCTCCGTGCGGTCCTGCTTTTCCAAAAGATTTAATCCCCGCTTCTTACAGCGCGGAATCAGTATTTCCTGACATATTTCCTGATATTTCTCTTCAGGCAAATACGCCCCTTCTTCTATACCATAGGCTTCGTATTCCTTCTTATATAGAACAAAATCTGCCCCATTATCGAGACAGATTTTTGCTCTTCCCTTGGTTAATTTAACAAGAGATTTAACTTCCATGATTAATCGATAACCTCTACGTCGTCCTTCTCTCCGCCAACTAAGCCGACTTCACTCTCATCAGTCTCTGCATAGTGGTCACGGATAGCGCCTGCGATTTCCTCGCAAACCTCTGGATTAGACTTGAGATACTGCTTTGCATTCTCGCGGCCCTGACCAATCTTCTCGCCAAGGTATGCATACCATGCACCAGACTTCTGAACAATGTCAAGATTTGTAGCAACATCAAGAATATCGCCCTCACGAGAGATACCCTCGCCAAACATGATATCGAACTCTGCCTCTCTGAATGGAGGTGCTACCTTGTTCTTTACAATCTTTGCACGAGTTCTGTTTCCAATTACCTCGCCATTAGCCTTGAGAGCCTCAATACGACGAACATCAATACGAACTGATGCATAGAACTTAAGTGCACGACCACCAGTAGTTGTCTCTGGATTTCCAAACATAACACCAACCTTCTCACGAAGCTGGTTAATAAAGATAACAACACAGTTTGTCTTGGCAACAATACCTGTGAGCTTTCTCATGGCCTGTGACATAAGACGTGCGTGAAGACCAACGTGACTGTCACCCATATCTCCATCGATTTCAGCCTTAGGAACAAGGGCTGCAACAGAGTCAACTACGATAATATCCATAGCGCCTGATCGAACCATAGTCTCTGTAATTTCAAGAGCCTGCTCACCATTGTCTGGCTGAGAAATGTATAATTCGTCAATATTAACACCGATTGCCTTTGCATACTTAGGATCGAGAGCATGCTCTGCATCGATGAAACCTGCAATACCGCCTGTCTTCTGAACCTCTGCTACTGCATGAAGTGCAAGTGTAGTCTTACCAGAAGATTCTGGTCCATAAATCTCGATGATACGGCCCTTAGGGAATCCGCCCTGTCCAAGAGCTATATCAAGGCTGATAGAGCCTGTAGGAACTGTCTCCACCTGAACATTAGCACCCTCGCCAAGCTTCATAACAGAACCCTTACCATATTGCTTCTCAATCTGCGAAATCGCAGCATCTAATGCTTTTAACTTATCTTCATTTGCCATTGTATTAAAACCTCCGTTCGGAACAACTGTTCGTTCTTTAAATATAATAATAGTGAAATGGGGATTGAATGTCAATAAAAAAATGGGATAAAAAATAAGAAAACGAAAAAACAAAAAGACAGTGGCGAATGCCACTGCCCAATAATATACAATCATAAAAACGAGAAGTCAATACTTAATTTGTTCCGAACTCTGAAAGAACAAGACCTTCATTTCTATCCTGAACCATGCCAACTGACCATGAGTTAACAAACAAGAGAAGTGGTCTGTCCTTAAGGTCTTTAATCTTCTTCATGTCAGATGTACCAGAGATCTTATTAATATCATAATCTCCCTCAATCCATCTGATATGCTCATATGGAAGATTCTCAAGACCAATTTCTACATTGTACTCGTTGTTAAGACGATACTTCAAAACGTCGAACTGAAGAACACCAACAACACCTACAATGATTTCCTCCATTCCAGTATTGTACTCCTGGAAAATCTGGATAGCACCTTCCTGTGCAATCTGTGTGATACCCTTCATAAATTGCTTACGCTTCATGGTATCAATCTGGCGAACACGTGCAAAGTGCTCAGGTGCGAAAGTAGGAATACCCTCGAACTTAAATGGCTTTTTTGCAGAAGTAAATGTATCACCAATACTATAAAGACCTGGATCGAACACACCGATAATATCACCGGCATATGCCTTGTCTACAATCTTTCTCTCATCTGCCATCATCTGCTGTGGAGCAGAAAGCTTTGCCTTGCGATTGCCCTGAACGTGAAGATAATCCTTGCTGGCATCGAATGTACCAGAACAAATACGAAGGAAAGCAACACGGTCACGGTGTGCCTTATTCATGTTTGCCTGAATCTTGAATACGAAAGCAGAAAAATCCTCTGAGAATGGGCTAATCTCACCAACATCACTCTTACGAGGAAGTGGGCTATAGGTCATCTTAAGGAAGTGCTCAAGGAAAGTCTCAACACCAAAGTTTGTGAGAGCTGAACCAAAGAATACTGGTGAAAGCTCTCCAGCTGTAACTAATTCCTGATCAAACTCAGCACCTGCACCATCAAGGAGCTCAAGTTCCTCCATAAGCTGGTCGTACTTATCCTGACCAATCTCATCCTTTAAAGCTGGATCGTCAATTGAAATAATGCGCTCCTCACCCTGCTTTGTACCCTTCTGAGTATCAGAGAACATGCGGACTGTGCGCTCATTTCTATCGTAAACTCCCTTGAATTCCTTACCTGAGCCGATTGGCCAGTTTACAGGAACAGTAGCGATTCCAAGCTCATTTTCAATATCATCCAAAAGCTCGAAGGTATCGTTTGCATCTCTATCCATCTTGTTAATGAATGTAAAAATAGGGATATGACGCATAACGCAGACCTTAAAAAGCTTACGTGTCTGGGCCTCAACACCCTTTGATGCATCGATAACCATTACAGCTGAATCTGCAGCCATAAGTGTACGATATGTATCCTCAGAGAAGTCCTGATGTCCAGGAGTATCAAGGATATTAATGCAGTAGCCATCATACTCAAACTGAAGGACTGAGGAAGTAACAGAAATACCTCTCTCCTTCTCGATTTCCATCCAGTCAGAAACTGCATGACGTGCTGTTGCCTTTCCCTTAACAGAACCAGCTAAATTAATCTGGCCTCCATATAATAGAAATTTTTCTGTAAGTGTGGTCTTACCTGCATCAGGATGGGAAATAATTGCAAATGTACGACGACGCTTGATTTCTTCTTCAACTGTAAAAGCCATGTAAACCTCCAAAAATACGATATAAACCGAAAAATAGCCTATACCGCCGTAACGATATAGGCCATAACTTCATAATTTGTAAGCTGTAAATTAGTATTTACGCTTTCTAGCAGCCTCAGACTTCTTCTTACGCTTTACTGAAGGCTTCTCATAGTGCTCACGCTTACGAATCTCCTGCTGGATACCAGCCTTAGCACAGTTTCTCTTGAATCTACGAAGAGCGCTGTCTAATGACTCGTTTTCTTTAACTGTAACATATGACATAGTCTAATCCTAACCTCCCTCCATCTGGGGACTTGTACTCATTAATCTAAAAGCACTAACAAGCATTTTAGCATAAAAAACAAGTTTGTCAACTAAAATCAATATTTTTTGAAAATTTATTCAGAATATTTTCAAAATCTAGAGATTCCCCTAATCAAACATACTGCCATTCCAAGCTGTGATACAGCCCGTAAAGCGTTGTGGCACCTGAGGCAATTAGCATTCCAATTGTATTGACCAGCATATATATAGGCATGCAGACTTCAACAACTGCAAGCATATTCGGTCCTAAAAAGTAACTTAGGATTATTACATCTATTAGAGATGCCACAGTTGCAGTCAAAAGTGAACCAATGGCAGTTTCTTTCATAGATTCAGACACTATAGTTATATCTACAATTTGAAACAGAATGCTATTTTTGAATCTTATATCCTTAGCATCTTGTACCTGGTCTCCAAGGATGGGGATCCTTTGATAATGCTGTTGTAATGATACTCTCTTCAGATACTACTGGTGTAATCTGGCTCTTTGAAGATGCCGCTGAATTTTTCTGTACCATCGCTACCATTCCAGAAAATGTAATGATAACTGCTGCTATAAGGAGTGATGCTGTGATAATCTTTACTAAACTCTTTTTCATTTCTTTTACCTTTATCCTTTCGAAATCCCTTGGAATTAAGTTCTTTTCTCTTTTCTTGACTCAATAATAGCACGCCGATTATCACACAAGTGTCACAACCCAAATCCGATGGTTACGGCTACAAGCCTAAGGGCTCCCTGTTCGACTACATGTCTCACTGGGAGCCCCTAGAGCTTGATGCCTACCATCTCATAGGCATACCGGGTTTATAAAATTATTCTACTTCCTGTGGTTCTTGTTCTTTACGTCTACGAGTCAAGATAAGGAACAACGCCAGCAGTGCTGCCAATGGCAGGAATAAGAAGTTAAAGTTGAACTTGCTTGTTACGAAGTTCTTTACTGCTGCATTCTTCAGCATCGAATTCAACGTCTTGTTAACTGCAGTTCCTCCACCATTGCTCTTCATTACTACTGCATTGACAACAGCCTTCATTGCCCTTACAGACATATCGTTTGAGGTGATGATGTAGCTCCATGCACCCATATCAACGATACGAGCAAAATCTACTGCACCTAAAAGCTGTGCAAAGGCTCCATCCAATCCATCCGAATTAAGATCTGTTGCAATGTTAAATCTGTGAAGAAGTGAATTAATTAAGTTACCGTTTCCTAATCTTCCAGTTCTGGAAAGTTTGTTCTTAATACCCTTTGACAGGTGCTTAAGCTCTGGAAGCTTGTCCTTCTTGTTAGCATTCTCCAATTCCTTTTCCAGCTGCTTTCTGATTACTGGATAAATTGGGTCAGATGAGCTGCCATTCGAAGGCTGGTTGTACATAATCCACTTTACATTTTCAACATGCATTCGTCTTAAGCTCTTTGCATTATATCCTTTGTAGTCAACCATTAATCTGTAAATTGCATTACCGTATGGATAAGAATTCATTACTACAAGCATAGAATTTGTTGCAACAATTCTATCAAGCCAGAAATCAACAGGGAATATTGCTGAGGTCAGGTACTCTCTAACACTTGTAGTTCCTCTTCCGGTTCCATTATTTGGCATGTACATTGTAGTGTACATCTGTCTATTCAGTAAAAGAATAATATTGTTAGCTTCCAAATTTCTAATCAGATAATTAGGAGTTCTATTTGTCTCACTCCTGTCACTAAATACAAGCATTACTGGAGTAATGTTTACCCTCACTTCATCAGTAGCCTTAAGTGAAAGGGCTGCACTCTTTGCATCGCTCTTCATGTATTGATTATTGATTGGAGCAAGTTCAACCAGACGTACACTAAATGTACCATCGCTACTAGTGTTTCCAATCTTCTTTGCCCCTTCAATTGCAACATCATTTGCTGCTACGAAAGCTGAGCCATCTGTGTATACGTTACCTCCATTCATTTTGATGTTGATTTTTCCTGCACCTGCATCAAAGTCATTATAACGACTTCTTCCGGTATCACCACTTCCACATAAGAATACTAAATCACCTGAGCCATAATTAGTAATGTTAACCTTAGATCCTTCACCAACACCACCAGTAGTTACATTAATTCTACTAGGTATATTCATTGTGATGTTCTTATTTATAGATCTTGCAGCATCACTAGTTAAAAATACCTTCTGAATATAGAGCTTATAATTAGAGTAATTGTCTATATTCATTGCTGGAATGTAGGATGTATCAAAAATCTTAACATTACCTGATACATTGTTACCCAGTGTATTGATTGAGAATGTGCTGTTTTTGGTTTCCCTGATGTCATGTATGTAAATTGCCTTATTTGCATCATCCACCCTAATATAATTAGATGGATTTGCAAGACCTGTTGTAATATAACTTCTATCCTCGTTTACAAGTATATTAATACCTGCTGCATGCTCACCACAATACAAATCAAGGTTTACATATACATTACCACCAATACTGTAATTACCAAGCTGCTTTGGCTCACAATCAGAATAAGTTACTACTTTAATTATCTCGGTAACCCATTTGGTAACCTTTTTGGTTACCCATCTGACAATACAGTCAAATGGCCAAGGAAGCCAATCGCAAACCTTTTCGACAACCTCTTCAACCTTCTGAATTGTCTTGGTTACGTAATTTACGATGGTGTCACCAACAGCCGAAGCATCTCGTTTGACGCTATTATAAGTTGATATGCCATTTGCAGGTATATTCTCGATAATAATATCAGGTCCCCTTAGGATAGCTTTGTATTTGCTGTTACCAACATTGACTGAGCCATTTGTGCTACCAGATACCTCAGAATTTCCATATACCTTACCAGTAGCACCAACGATACGTCCGTAGGACACAGAATTTTCCATCAGCTTCTTGGCTACGCTATAGATATAAAGAGTCTCATAACCTGTAATAATAGCATTTCCAATGTTTACAAGAAGGTTATTCTTAGAATTTACCTTACTTGTTGCTGTTGTCTTAGAACCAAAACCTGTACACTCAGACTTTGAATTAGCCTCGTGATTTTGGTTCTTAATATAGGATGCAATTTCTACATTAGCACCGTAAATATTTGTCTGCTTGCTGCTATTCTCTGCAATATTAACCTGAACGTTAACCGTGCTGTTAACTGTAGCCTCTGAGTTAACGCTACCAATTACACCTATACTAATTCCATATGAGGCGGTTGCTGTAAGACTACTATCTGTCTGTGCAACAATTCTATTGTCACCCAGCTGTGCTGTAAGATCACATCCACCTCCAATATTTACCTTAGTGTTCTCTGTGTATGTGATTGTTGCCGAAGGAGTACCATCATTAACAACACCTGCCGCATTACCTTTGGCTGTGCTGGTAATTGTTGCATTCTCTGCGTCTGCATAGATTGCTATACCACCACCTGCAAGCATTGTGGTTCCGTCTTTAACATTTACAGTAGTATTGCGATTATAGGTATTATTAGCTTCAATATTACCCTTGCTGCCAAGTCCATAGGACGCAGTTTGAATACTATCAGTCATCTTCGCTGACGTTGTTGCGAGAGCACTAATATTTCCATAAGGGGCGCTAATATCACTATTCTTGCCATTACCAATATTTATAGTTGCATTCTGTGAAGAAATCTTTCCTTCAACCTTTGAAGTGCCACCATTGATTAGACCTGCATTCAGTGAGACAAGTGTATCAATATTTGAATTGATATTGTCCTTTGCAAGTATTTCAATATCTCCGTATGTTGAAAGCTTACCAGCTACAGTTGCAGTAGTCTTAGTTGTTCCAACATCTACTCCATAATAGTATGAGTCAAGCTTAATACCACTATAGCTAGACATACTGTTCAGATGGGTCTGAACATCCAAATCTGAAACAGCTGCCACGGTGATATTGTCTATCAACGGATTAGTTTTATGCAGCTTTTCAAGCTCTGCCGAGCTGTGAAGACCAGTTGCCGTAAGTGTTACTCCTGAACCTACCTCAGCGGCTACTTCTCTTGCTCTCGACTTGGCTGCCTCTGTCACAACATATACGCTATTGCCAGATACTATAGTGATGCTTGTCTTTGGAGCACTACCCTTTGAGGATACCTCTGTTCCATCAGCTGCAAGTACATCAATCTGAGCTGCACTTATATTACTTGAGCCAGTAATCTTAGCAGTAACTGTACTTACTGCATCTGTCTTTGTCTTTACAAATTGAGCTGTAGCAACACCAATACTGTAATTTGGAGCATCCGCTGTAGCTTCAACATGAACTGCCTTTGAGCCCATCTTTCCAGTAGTGTCATTCATATTTGCCACATCGCCGCGAACACTAACTGTACCTGTTGCACTAATATTTGCATCGTTTATATATGCATTATTCTTTACGTCAGCTGTTGCAGTAATAGTTGTTGCATTGCCGCCAATAAGCGTTACACTTACACCTGCTTCGCTTGCACCGCCCTTAGCAATAGATTTAACATTTTTAAGCTTTGCAATTACTGACACATTCTTTGCAGTAATTGTTTTACCCTTACCGTCAAGGTACGCCTGATTGTTTACAGCTACCTTTGAAGTAGATTTATTAGCTGCTACCTTTACACCAGATACAGTTACTCTTGCACCTTTAATATATGCATTAGCCTGTACCGAGCTTCCAATACTCTTGATATTAATGTCACCTGAGCAATTGCCAAGAGCACCATTTGCATAAGCCTTACCTGTTACAGAAGCCGTGGCATTTGTATAATTGCTGTCTATACCAATACCAGAAACACTTACACCAAATGTAGTAGGGTCAAGCTTGGCTTCCGCCTCTGATGTAAAGTTATTGAGAATATTAATACTCTTTGCATTAATATTGCTGCTTGAAGCATTGTTGTTAAAGTATGCCTGATACTGGCCCTTCGAATTAGCATCTACATAGCTTACATTTGCAGAAAAGCCTGATATTGACGCACTTGTAACATTTGCTGTTGCTTTATTCTTACCATTTGAAAGGATGTTAATATTTCCCGAAATATCAATTATTCCATTGGTATCAAGACAAGCAGTATTCTTCGCATTATTAATTGCAAATATAAAGTTAAATGCTGCAGCTACTGCACCTGCCTTACCTGTAACTACAGTTGCTTTCGCTTCTGTATCATAGTTGCTGCCGCTACTAATTCCACCTGCTTCAATCTTAAGGTTACCAGTATTTAAGGTAGCATTACCCATGTTAGCGTAGGCTTTGTTTGTTGAATTGATATATGCAACTGCAACTACAGCACCTGCTGCAACTACACCTCCTGCTCCAGAAGCCACATTAATATTTGGACTACCTTGCATTCCAGCTTTAATAGTAATTGTTCCAGTTGCTGTTGTATTAATGTAGTTCAAGCCTACATTATTGGTTGCATTTTGAACTGCAATAACAACTATACCATTTGCGCCAACAACTCCACCTGAGACTGCTGCACCATATGTTTTAATTTCTGCAACCACATTACCAGTAATATTGATATTCTTTGCTTCAACGTATGCTTTAGAATTATAAGAATTTGCTTTGCCAATTCTAGCAGTATTTGATGCCTTATTGTTGGCTACTACAACTGCAACGCCAACACCTGCTACACCAACTGCAAGATTTGCAAAGTATGCTTCAATACTTCCGTTAATATCAGACTTAACATTTACTGTTGTTGCATTAATCTTGGCATTTCCACCTATATATGCCTCGGAGTTAAGTCTGCTATTAGCTACTACAACTGAAGGTGCAGCACCTACAAATCCTCCTGCTATTGCACCATTAATCACTATTAGGTTAGCTTTATTATTGGCTGATACATTAATATCTGTAGCCTTGTAAACCTTTGTTGAACTATTGTCATTTTCAGGATCAAGAGCTGCTATTACAGTTGCTTCGTTTGTGGCAAGTGCAATACTTGCTGCCACGCCGACAAATCCTCCACCAAGGGATACAGTAAATACACCAATATTGCCAAAATCTGATGTTGCACTAATCGAGTAACTATTGCTTCGTGTACCACTATAACCAAATCCCTTAGAAACAGCTCTAACATCTGCTGAATTATTGTAGTAGGCAACTGTCGCGCCAACACCTACATAACCACCAGCACCAGATGCACCAATGATAAGAATTCCGTAGTCAGAAAGATTTGTTATGCTCTTTCTCTGCTTCTCATTGTTCTGTGCCTTTGTGATTGAATCAGTTGCATTAGACTTCTTTCCGTTGTTCTCCCAGGCAAGCTTAGATACATCAAATTTACCCTTTTCATGTGTGAGCTTAGCGTCTATAGTTACATTTCTTCCTGCCTGAAGAACTACATTTGAATCTACAAGTGCGCTGACATTAGATGTAACAATAACAACTGCTACTCCTACACCAATGCCTGCAGTACCACCTACAGCTACGCCACCAGCTACTACAAGTGCACTGACGTTTTCACTAGCCTTTACGTTAATATCATATGTGGCGTTAAGTACTGTACTTGCACCAACGTGTGCCAAAGTTATGTCTGTTGTATCAGTAATCTTGCCAGAAATCTTATCTGAGCTATTAACTACAGTACTGTCTACATTACTTGAAAGCTTAGTGCTTCCATTTCCATAATTTGCGTAGTCCCCACCCTTGTCAGCTACGGTCTTAGCTGATTCACGTGAAGGATTAAGGGATGTATTAAGCTCTGCATTAAGATTATTCTTGTTGTACTTCTGACCTGCGCGCTTATCGATTACACTAAAGGCTGCATCCACATTCTCTGTTGGGTGAATCTTGCCCTGATTATAGAATGCATCATATGAATCCTTATCGATTCCAGTACCTGCTACTATTACGATAACTGAAGGAGCGATACCAGCTGTTCCGCCTACGCCAACTGTAGCCGCAAAGGTCATAATATTTCTATAAGACTTGGCATCCACATTAATGCTCTTGCCGCTTACAGAATTATTCTCTCCAATTGCTGCCTTAATTGTATTGTGCGAAACTGCTACGATTACGCTTGCACCAACTCCTGCTGTTCCACTTGCTGCTACTGTTCCAGCCAGACCAACAAAGCCATAGTTGTCTATAGCATTTACATTAATATTTCCACCAGCTGTAAGTATTACATCTTTACCAGTAGCTGCATTAGATTTAATATTTGTGATTACTACATCTGCTGAACCACCAACGCCCGCCGTTCCACTTGCCGCAATACCTGCTGAACCGCCATTTAGGTTCTCGGTAGTGTTAGATGAAATAGTAATATCACCATTTGAAGCTTTAACTGTCAGTCCACCACCGATAACAGCATCACTTGTGTTGTTGAAGTAAATTACATTTCCTTCAAGAGAAACTGCTGCTGTTCCACTTGCTGAAACAACTGCTGCAATCATGCCAACATCAGTCTTTGCATTAGATGTAATTGTAATACCCTTGTTTGCTGAAACAGTCTTTCTTGATCCTGCTATGTATGCCTGTACCTTGTTGTTATATACAAGTACATTTGGTGCCACACTAATCGCTGCTGTTCCAGCGCCACTGAGACTTACTGCTACAAGATAAAGCTTATCTTCCTTGTTTGCATCAACCTTAAGTGAACCATCTGTCACCTCAATACTCGTTACATTATTTATTCCTGCGATTACTTCTGATGTATAAACAAATGCTACTACTGATGCACCAAAACCAGCCTTACCACTTATTGATAAGCTACCTGCTGCATCAATTACATTGTTCTTACTATCTGCTATTACTTCGATGGCAAGGGGAACCTCGGCATCCTGCGCCGTTGAAGCATCCTTAACCTTTGTCTTTAAGGTATTTTGACCTCTTGCTGTAGCGTGTACCTTGCTTGAAGATACTACAGTATTGATAACACCATTGATTGCTACTTTTCCAGATGCTCCGCCACTTACTGAGATGAGATTAAATGTAGAATCCTCACCTGCCTCTATAGCTATTCCTCTAGCTCTTCTTTCTTTTCTATTATTTGCAGAATTGAATGTTCCATTTGTTGATGGAATAACAACAGCCTTCATTCCACCACTAAAGATATTTGCATAAGGACCAGCCTCTGCATCTATAGCATTGTCGAGAATTACTGTAGTAATAATTCCACCAATTGCGGCACTCTTAGAGCCAATTAATCCACCAGCTATCATCATTACATCTGAATTCAGGTATGCATTGATTCCTACGGAACCATCTGCATTAATACTTGAAGCAGAACCTGATGCGCTATCAAGAAGTGCCTTAATAGTATTTCCCTCAACTGAAACTACTATTACCCCCTCAATGGCAGTCGAGCCTGTTGCTGCCACTGCCGCTTCAGCAAATATATCAAGCATCGTATCATTTGCATAAGCGTTAATCAGAGTGTTTCCGCCTGCTGTAAGATTGCTTCCCTTAGCTACATATGCTTCAACTGTTCTTCTAAATACATTTACCGCTACAAGTCCACCCACAGCTACACCCTTTGTAGAAAGTGAAGCCTGAGCATCAATAGAAGTAAGATCACTATCAGAAGAAGCAATAACATTTATGTCGCCCTTTGTTGCTGTAATTGTTGCCTTACTCATTACCTTTGCCAAAGCCTTTGCCCTAGAAATGAGTACACTAATTACAGCTGCTACAGTAGCCTTTCCACCAACTGCTGCAGAAGCACTTGCAAGTACACTTATTGCTTTTTCTACTGATGCTGCATTTACATTTACATTGCCATTTCTAGAGGTTAGATTAACAGCGCCCGTTCCTGCATCGCTACCAACTAAAGCCTCAGTATCTGCATTGTAAATGCCTACAACTATTGTTCCACCTGCTACAGTGCCTTTAGACATTCCGCCCTGGATGCCTGCTGCAACAAGTATTGTATTATTATCGAAATTTGCCTTAACGTCTATATCACTATCGGCCGTTATATTTACATTCTCATGAATCTTTGCGATAGTCTCATGATCTGTTACAAATACATTTACGTTTCCACCAGCAGCTGTAGAACTATTTGCGTTGCTTGTAACTGCTGCTGCAACAGATACGATGAGATTGTTCTGAGCTGAGTCAGCATTTACTGCAACTCCACCACCGTTATCTGTCATAGTGATGACTGCACCACTTAGAAGCTCTGAATGAACCTTACTATGGTCAATCATAACTACTATAGATGCACCGCCAGTATTCGTTGCGTTGCCTGCTGCAATACCTATAGTATAAAGACCTGTGTCAGCCTTATCCTGAGCATAGATTGTGACACCTCGCTTGTTCTTCATAACCTCATCAGGTTTGTCAATACCATACTCAGACCATTTAATAGTGGTATCTTCTCCAACCTCAACCAGGTCAATGTGAGCATTCTTTCCTACCTCTGCCTTAATATCAGTATTAAGGAGTACAAAGGATACTGCACCTGCTCCATTAAACTTTCCTTCGCCAGTTGCAACGGAACCACTGAAGGACTCAACATGATAGTTGTCATTAATGAAGATATTGATAATGTTAAGAGCTTCCTGTCCTGTATAAATGCTCTTTATACCAGCTTCATCCAGCTTAACCTCGCTAGATGTACCTTCACCTGAGGTCGATACAGTCTTGTTTGAAGACAAGCCTTCATAGACAGCCACGCCATCCATGATATAACCAAAGATTCCATCAATAAGCCGCTCATGCTTCTTTGTTGCAATTACTGTAAGCGACTTTGCTTCGATAATCGCATTGTCACCTATTGTTGCTGAAAGCACATCGTTGGCATAGAGCATACCAAATGCTATACCAAGACCTACGTTTGCATTCTTAGCATAGCTGATACTTCCTGCTCTCACATAAAGCTTATAATCGTCTGTTGCAAGAACATCAACGTCACCGCCATAAATTTTAACATTGTTTCCAACCTGCGCTATTGCCTCTGCATTTGTAACCAGAATTGCAACAGCACCTGCTGCTGAAACCTTAGTAGATGAATTATTATCCTTCTGCTTCTTTGCAATTGAGCCTGCTACCGCCTGTGCGCCCATGTAGACATTATTAGCATTCTGAAGAATGTCTGCCTGGATTGTAATATTTCCTCTGCCAAGCAATTCATCTACAGTATTGATATAAGAACCATCGGCTACAACTACCTTTGCCTGCCCCTTATTCATTGCAAAAGCTGCACCAATTGCTACAGCAGCTGTAGGCATCTGATTCATTGTGAAGCCTGTTCCAAGAGCTGAGAATGTAGCATCATTCTTCGCAGTAAGCTTTACATTCTTGCCTTTAGTAGTAATAGTTCCAACTACAGTTGTTTCAGCTGAATGGTCTGCAATAAGAATACCGATTGCTGCAGCAACGTCAACCTTCTTTGACTCTGTACCCTTCTCATCGGTCTTTATTTCCTCATTCTTTGGCTTATTTGTTGCCTCGTCATTAACAGTCTTTTCTGCCTCTGATACAGCCTTTCCTGTTTCTGAAGCAGTATCTGTAGTCTTTGTAGACTCTGTCTTAATATCCTGTGTATTAAGGATATTTGTTGAAAGAGCCTTTTTATTAGAAGCATCTTCTGTAGCGTTTTCAGACTTAGTGCTATTTAATGCTTCATTAATCTTTGAAGCTGTCTTGTTCTTATCATTTGCCTTTCCGTCAGAACCACCCGGTTGATTTCCACTATCCTTTTTAGCCTTGTTCTCGGAGGTACCCATAGCTGTTGCAAGGGATAAGCTTCGGTCAATATCTGTTGTCTCTGCTGAGATAGTAACATCACCATCAGAATTGATTTCGCCCTTGAAATCAGCTGCTGCATTTGAATCAGACCATATGAAGGCTACTGCAGCACCAATCGCAGACTGGTTTCCTACTGCAAAACCACTTGCCTGATTTCTTGCTTTACCCTGATGGGTCGCATTAATACTTACACCCTTAGAGTTGATGATTGTGTTCTTATCGATGTAAGCATTTACCTTATCCTTCTCTATAAGGAGTGCTACAGAAGCATCAACTCCTGTCTTGTAGTCTGAGCCAGCGCCCTTTGCTATTGGATCTGTTCCAGCTACAGAGAATGTGAATCTGTCAATCTGCTCCTTTGCATCTACCTTTACAGCACCATCTGCGATAATTCTTGCCACGTCAATATAAGCATTAGTGATAATGCTGCTGTAGTTCAATGCAAAGGCTGCACCTACACCTACTGAAGTAGATGATGCCTTCTTATCTGTAGGCTGATTCTGATCTACGTTAGGGTTATTTGGATTTCCATTTGTATCTGTACCTGCTGGTGGTGCTGCATTATCTTCGCTGCTAGGATCTGTAGCACCTGCATTTTCAGTATTCTTATCACCATCTACTTTGACAATAGTTGAGCCCTTGTCGGTTTTCTTGTCTCCATCACCATCATCTTCCTTCTTGGCATCCTTAGTAGCTTCCTTCTCTTCACCCTTGCCTTCCTTGTCGACCTTTTCCTTGTCATTCTTGTCAGGCTTTCCGTTAATCATAGATGCTGAAGCGATTGTCTCCTCATCGTTATAGATAAAGGCTGTGACTTCAATATTGCCGTTCTTATCCTCATCTGTAGTATTGATAATCTTGTAACTGCCTGCACTATCCTTGCAGAGAATGTATGCGTTTACATTTCCATTAATAACTGCTATAGCAACGCTGCCTGCCACACCAATCTTTGCACTTCCTGCGCCTGATACAGCGTAGGTCTTAAGTGGGTTAGGATCATCCTTTGTTGTTTCTGTCTCTGTTTCTTCGTCCTTTGTTGCAGTCTGAGTTCCTGTTGCCTTTACAGTTATAGCCTTTACATTTAAATCTCCGCTAGTAATAACAGAAGCGTTATTCTTAATATTTACAACGTTAATTGCAACTGCAGCACCAACACCTAATTTGTCCTTCTCAACACCCTTGCTTCCAACTGCGGAAGCATCAGCAAATACGTACGTAGAGGTGTTGTTTACAGATTTAACCTCTATAGCCATATCTGGAGCATTGATTGCCTGAGCTTCGAAAAGTGCTACGCTCTCATTGCTCATTATATTAACTACGAAAGCTGCGGCCACACTAATTGAACCTTCAGAGGTCTGACCCTTCTGACGATCTTTTGTAAGCTCAGTAATCTTGTCTGTATTAATATTCTTGGTGTCTACCTTCTTTGACAGATTCTTGGCACCATCAATCGCCTCATCGGCCTGCTTGTCACCATCCCCGTCACTGTCGTTCTTATCGTCACCGCTGCCTTCAGACTTCTTTTCTGCTCCCGCTGCACTAGCACGTGCTCTTGCCTTTGCAAGTATGCTCTTAGAGGTAGCGTTAACCTTTATATTATTGGCCTTGATATCACTCTTGCCTTTGGCATTTGCAGAGTCGTTAATCACTGTTACAAGAAGTGTTCCGCTGACACCTGTAGAAGCTGAAGTTGTAGCATCTGCTGAAACAGTACGCTTTGCTGTGTTCTTTGCATTAAGCTCAAAGTCGCCTGACATATCGATAGTGCCTGTTGCAGGCATAAAGTATGCGTAGGATTCTGCATTTGCGCCAGATATATCTACAATAACTGCAGGTGAAACGCCAACGTTACCTGCGCTACCTGTTGTTGCAGTAATTTCCTCAACAAGGTTGTTAGCTGCCTTAATTGACATTGAAGCGATATCCGCATTTACGATAGTCTTTGCTGTTTCAGAGCCAACCTTTGAAATAGTGTCGATACCATTTACTCCAACTGAGATTGCTGTACCTACACCAACCTTTGTACTGTCGCCTGCTACCTTTTCATTGGTAGTTGCTATTGTCTTAATATCTTCATATGATTCAGCTTCTACTGTAAGGCCGTTTGCTCCAACCTTAAGTACTGCCGCTTCGTTTACAAGAGCCTTTGTTGTAATAGATGCAACATCAGCTGCCACTGCACCAGCTATACCAAATTTTGCCTTGCCAGTGTAACCTGCTACAGCTTCTGTTCTAACTGTTACAGGCATTTCATCAGAGCCAGAGTTTGCAAGTACAGTTACATTCTTAGCCTCTACTGTGCCCTTCTTAATCTCTGCAATGTTCTTGTGGTTTACAATATTAAGAGCTATTGCTGCACCGATTGCCACCTTGGACTCAGTGTCACCAGTTGCTCCCGTTACCTGTGATGCATTTGCTACTACCTTTGAATATGTAAATGCATCAGAAGTAAGGCTTACATCTTCAGCTGCCTTTACAGTGTTATTTGTTTCAATGTAAGCTTCTGCTTTATTAGTGATTACATTAACAGCAAGTGCTCCTGCAATCTGGTTTGAACTCTTCTTATCTGTGCTGGTTGAAGACTCATCCTTCTTGGTATCTGCTGAGCTTGTTGCATCGTCAAATACCTTATCGATGCCGTCCTTCTTTTCCTCTGAGCCAACTGGAGGAGCTGGGTCAGCGTCATCTGATGATTCCTCATCACCTGTTATTTCTTTCTTAAGCTCATCTATCTTTTTCTTGTCATCTGCATCAGGCTTATCACCCTTTATGTTTGTGACATTATCACTTGATGCCGCATCAACAAGATCAGAAGAAGTCTTCTTTGTATTTTCAACTGTGCGCTTGTCAGAGCTGTCCCCTTCCTTATCTGACTTAGTTTCACTATCAGCTGCTTTATCGCCATTATTTGAATCAGAAGTTCCATCGCTCTTCTTTGCAGTCTCTGGCACATAGGAAATTGCAGAAGTGATAACACTCTCAAGTGCAGATGCCTTCACATTTACAGAACCTTCAGTTGATTCAACGATGGCATGCTCTGCAATCTTTGCTGCTACCTTCTGGATTGCTACAGTAACAGCCACGAAACCACCATAGAGGTTTTTCGATTTATCTTTATCTGTATCTGTTGACGAATTTTCCTTTGTATTGTTCTTATTTGTCTTCGCCGCGTCCGCCCCATCGCCGTCATCGGTCTTGGCACCATCTTTATCACCCTTCTCATCCTTCTTTTCTTTATTCTTTGCATGAGAAACAGTCTGTACCTTTACCGAGCCAGCAGCTTCTGTTGTTATATTCTGGGCAGCAGTCACATTACCATCAATCTCTACATTAGAGTCGTTGGTAATGGCAGCCACTGCTATTGATACTGGAAGTGCACCTACTGTAGCAGCCACATCCAGTTTCACTGTGCTGTCTGAAAGGAGCTTGATTGCCTTTGCCGCACTCATGTTGGCACTCTGGGTAACATAAATTCCAGCCTCGCCAAGAAGAATGCCTGCTGCGATTGGAATGTACCACTTTGCAAGGGCATCATTGCTTGCCTTTGTAGCAATTGAAGAAATTGCTCTGCCGATAATATTTCCTGCAGCGGTGATTGCGCCCTTAATACTTACCAGGGCTTCACCAATCTTTACTGCTACGAAGTCGATACCCTTCAATTCTTTGAGTGTCTTCTTTGCATCTTCACTAAGACCTGAGATATTTTCAAGATTATCAAATGCTATAAGAGTTTTACTCTGTTTACTCTGCGCCTTAGCATCAACGTTCTTGGCATTTATCTGACCATCTATATTAATGGCTGCTTTTGACTTGATACTGAACACTGAAACATTGGCATTGTTTATAACCTTTTCTGCTCCAGCCTTAGCATATTCCTGCAATGGCTTAGGTACCAGTTTAGATATTGTATCAGCATTGATGTTTAGGAAATCATCATTGTCATTGGCGCGTATCACAATATCACCCGAACCAGTATTGATAGTACCTGTAACATCAATTTCTTTACCTACTATCAAAAGGTTCATGCCATTTGTTGTGACATTACCAATAGTAACCTTCTCATCGGCCTTTCCAATTTTAAGCTGAGTAAATGATTTAGCAAGCTGTGCAGCCAAATCTCCTGGATTCACTGTGAGGTCCACCACATTTTCAGACTCATAGACATAATCAGTAAAAGCTACACCTGTGACAATGGTTGTTCCAGGTGTATAGGCTTCAGTCTTCTTGCCACTCAACTCATCTGTATAATTTCCTACTGCTTTGGAATTGATTATGGTCTTTAATTCTCTACCATTTTTTTCAACAACCAGGCTTATCTCCTGTGAGGCAGCCTGACCCTCCTCTGTTGTATCCTTTACATAGGTAGTTCCTGCTGTAGGACTATCATCCTTACCATAATATGTATTCTGAACAGAATCTGCCTTCAGAGAACCTGTGAGATGAAGAACATCTTCTTCATCTCCATTTATGGTAATCTTTGTTTCAGCTTCTGTAGTTGTGTCAGTATCGGACTTTTGCTTTAAATCACCACCAACAGATGTGTCAATTTCGTACACGTCCGCACCATCTCCACCATCAAGAGTAATCTCTCTAGAACCTGTGGCTGTAATCACTGGCTCTGGAGTTGATGATGATGTATCAGCTGGCTTCGGTATCTCCGTGGTACTAAGCACTGTAATGGTGTCCGCGCCATCTCCGGTCTTCACCGTCACATTGCCATCCTTTCCAACATCCACAGTGATATTGTCATCAAGGGTCGTGCCATAGATTTCAGTAGTAGAATCCACTACAGTGATTTTGTTTCCCATGGAATAATAGATACCACCAAGGATAACGCCAATGCCTTCGATGTAGATATCACCATTAACATTGACTCCACCTGCACCACCTGCTGAGATGGTTGCAGTATCTGGCTTATCATCCTTCTTCTCGTAAGAGCCATCTGCCAGGATATAAAGCTTTCCTGTCAGCTTATCCGTGTCAAAGAGATTCTTCTTTAAGGTAAGATTTCCATCGTAGCTGCCATCATCAACCGTAACAATGCAGTCTCCTGCCTCAGTCATAGCCTTAATTGCTTCCTCAACCTGAGCCTGGATGGCATTCTTCACCACGGAGTCTACGGTCTCTTCCTCAACCTCGGCAGCCTCTTTTGGCTCCTCAGCCTTGGTTTCTTCCTCCGTAGGTGCCTCCACTGAAGACTCCTCTTTGGTGACATCCTCAGAAGGTGTTACTGCAGGAGTTGTGTCCTGTTCGTCCCCCTCTGCATAGACGGTCATAGCACTAATGCTTACGCTAAGCATTAATGCAAACACTGTAGTTGCTAAGATTCTAATTCCTTTTTTCATAGCAAAGCCCTCACAATACATACATTTTGCTATTTCAAGAACACCTCATCAGTCACCTGCGGTGACAGCTTCCCCTCAAGGGGAAGCCTTATATGATATATCCTTAAGTTGGTACTTTCCCTTCGGAATTTCGATATTATCTTCTCCTACTTCATCTCCCGTAATCCAGCCAGCCTCCGTGTACTTCCACGCTCCCACCAGATTACCGCCTTTATCATATTGGATGAGAGTAATATTGTACCTGCCTGGGGTGACGGTCACAGCCATCTTGTTACTTCCCTTCTTTGGCCAACTTACTCGAAGCTTGCCCTTTGAGTCCGTAACCTCCATTCTAACCCTGTTCCAGTCTACCCATGGTGGCAGGCTGAAATTAATTTGACTGGTACCAGCATCCACATAATCATAAACATCTTCTACACTCATATCAGTGTATTCCAAGCATTTCTCAACTGCTGGAATTGCTTCTTTGTACCCTGACATTTCACATGCCATTGGAAGAATCTCCCGCAGTTCCTGATATCCGCTCTTTGGAACCAGCATACACATTACCGTTCCCCAAATTCTACGTATATCATCAAACTCCAAATCAGTTTCGTAATACATATAAGGCAGTTGCATGCTTATCAGGCTTGAATTAATATGCACTCCACCATAATCATTTAAGCTTGATGGTAATGCCGCTTGCGGAACATAGAACTCTCCACCAGAAAACTCTGGCTGTCCATATAAATCAGGTGCAACCAAATCTCTTAGAACAGTCCCCGTTTTATCTGCCACACAAAAAGCAACTTCAGGGTCAATATAATCGCCCTCGTCCTCATAATGCTTTAGCTCTATGCACTCACCCATGATATCGCTCAAGGCCTCGTTTATTGCCCCTGGCTCGTTTGCGTATCTGACATTTGCAAGAATGGCACTTGTAACTGCATGAGTGTATTCATGACCAATTACATCCAAAGCCTCGTAATAATCATTAGCCTCTGACGTAGCGGTAAAAATATTAACATCTTCAATATTTCCCAGATAACACAGATTATCTACCGGATTGTGATTGTAATCCTCGTAGTTCATCAAAAGAAGCATCGGGCTTCCAAGTCCATCTGGGCCGATCCAGCCAGTCTCCGCATAAAAATCATAGCTTACAATATAATTGTGATAGGCTATTATGCTTTTCAGATCCCAATCCTCATTATTCTCTGAGGAAATCTCATTCAAACTATTGGCGTATGCAAAATCGTAATACTCGGCACAGAGAATTTTCCTTTCCGGATCCTCCAGATAATATCTTTCCCCATCATAGACAACTGGAACTGTGATTGTATGATTTTCCCCATCTAATGCTTCGTAGCTTACTGTGTATTCTTCGGCTTCATCATTCTCAAACCACTGTTCATAGGATTCAAAATTACGTTCCTCATCATTTTCAAGCATTGCAAAGGATGGAGCTGCTCCCAAATATTTTCCCTGTTCTGAAACATAATGCTCGATGAAAGGTGACTCTATTCCATCAATGTCCGAATCAGGATTATCTGAAAGAACTATATATACATTGGCACTGTATTCCTGAAGACTTATAGGATCAACCAAATATCTGTAGTCCTTCTTTGGATCCACAGTCATAATGGTGAACTTTCCTTCAGAATAATTCTTAGCCAGGTACTTCTCTACAATATCTATGGCCTTCTTTGATTCAATCGTTTCCCCTTCCTCCTGATAATATGGAACAATAGAAGAACAAAGCCCCTTCATATAGCCATTTTCGTCAAGTATGAATTTGACCACATTGGTAACAACGGTCTCACCGTTTACACTCTCTGTATAGGTGACAAATTGATTTCCCAAATCATCGTAGAGCATATAAGCCAGTTCAAGCTTTGTATCAGTATTTGCCGACAGTACCGGCATAACCTTTTTCAGGATTTCCGCAGCATATTCCTCGTTGTCAAAAGGCTTATCACAAATAGTTCCTTTCAAGAATGTGATATAGCCTTTTTCATTTGTGATGATTTCATAATCATCGCCGTTGAGCCTCTCAAGCTCATCAAAAACCGCCTGAGCCTCAGGATTGTCAAAGACGTTCGTCACATTAAGATTTATGTTAGCTTCAATCTGAGAATACTCTTCATCGTTCTCATCAGAAATACCATTTTCCGAAAATTCTTTAAGGGTCTCCGTAGTAAACTCCTTAAGCAAAAAATTAGCCAAAAGAAGTCCCCCAACAAACAATATAAAAATAATTGTTTTAACCCTTCGTTTAACCATTAATTAATTCCCCTGAGATAAAACAGAAATAATGTTACTTGCAGCAGTTGTGAGCTCTGGTTTGTCGTTTTGATCAATTACATATCTAAGATTTTCGATACCTTTTTCTACCTCTCCATCGGATATCTGACAAATGCCTATATCATAGTAAACATCCGTATCTGTTTTGCCTAAATCCATGGCCTTTTCAAAATCCGTGGTAGCATCTTTATAATTCTCGGCTGCCATATTATTGATTCCACGATAATAATAGAGATCTGGGTCTTCCCCCACGGCCAAAATGGTATCTATGTATTTAATGCTCTTTTCATAATTCTCAATATGCATATATGAAATAGCGGCAATATAACAGAATAAAAGAGCATTATCATCAAGATCAAGCATCAAGTCCTTTACACAATTATCAGCCTCTTTTGCTGCCTCCTCATAATCTCCGTTGTTGTAATAAAGCTCGCACAAAAGCTGATAAAGTTGCGCCTTACGGTCTTCATCTGTCTCAGATTCTATAAGAGAATTTGTCTTATCAATGGCTTCTTCATACTCTCCAGCTTCCAAGAGCTTTTTTAAATCGCTATAGAGAGTCATGTTAAAGATAATATTCTCTGGATCAAATGAATCGGTATAGCTCTTGCTCTTCTCCTTCAGATAATTATCATCCCCAGCCAAATCCTCAAAGAATGACTCTGCGCGAAGTCTCAGGATGTTATAGCCTACAGTAGTAAATACAAGTAAAACAACCAACAGCCCTGCTAAAACTCTAATCCATGTTTTGTGATACCATTTCGTATTTTCCATGTGTTTTCTCCATTATATTTGTATATAAATTTAAAAATAGGCACACTTTTATACTATAGGGTGTTCTACTATTTTACTACCTCAGAAACTAGTTGTCAGACTTTTCACAGATTGTTTAGAGTATTCACTAATTATTTTTCTTGACTTTAACATGATAAAAATCACAAAAATATCACAGACAAAAAAAGAGCTCCCAAAACTGGGAGCCCTAATGACATTCAAATTATTTACTTAATCATGCCCTCAAGCTGTGCCTTTGCCTCAGCAAGTGCATCTGGGATGCCTGCTGGATTCTTGCCGCCTGCCTGAGCCATGTTTGGACGACCGCCGCCGCCACCGCCAACCTTTGGCGCAATAGCCTTGATAAGGTTTCCAGCGTGAGCGCCAGCTGCCTGTGCAGCATCTGTAGCCATAACTACAAGGTTTACCTTGCCATCGCAGTCAGATGCAAGAACAACAACGCCCTCTCCAAGCTTATTCTTGAGGTCATCGCCAAGATCGCGAAGTCCATTCATATCTACACCAGCAACTGATGTAGCAAGGAGCTTAACGCCCTTAACCTCTACTACTGAATCCATAACATCGCCAACAGCAGCCTGTGCAGCCTTTGCCTTCATAGACTCAAGCTCTGAGTTTGCTTCCTTAAGCTGCTTCTGAAGGTGAGCAATCTTGTCCTCAACCTCTGCTGGCTTACACTTAAGTGCAGCAGCTGCATGGTTGAGCTTTGCTTCAACATCAGCATAATATTCAAATACAGCCTGTCCTGTTATAGCTTCGATACGACGTGTGCCAGCAGCAACACCAGACTCTGAAAGAATCTTGAATGCAGAAATCTCAGATGTGTTTGCAACGTGTGTACCACCACAAAGCTCTACTGAGAAATCGCCCATCTTTACAACACGAACTGTGTCGCCATACTTCTCACCGAAGAGTGCCATAGCACCACTCTTCTTTGCCTCATCGATAGACATGATTGCTGTTTCAACTGAAAGTCCTTCAGCAATCTTTTCATTAACAAGCTTTTCTACCTTTGCAATCTCTTCATCAGTCATAGCTGAGAAGTGAGAGAAATCGAAACGTGTTCTATCAGCATCCTGATATGAACCCTTCTGCTCTACGTGTGTTCCAAGAACCTCACGAAGTGCCTTCTGCATAAGGTGAGTAGCTGAGTGATTCTTGCAAATGCGAGCACGTCTTGCAGCATCAACTGTAAGAGTAACCTTCTCGCCTACCTTAATCATTCCAGACTTCATCTCGCCCACGTGACCAATCTTGCCACCCTTAAGCTTGATAGTATCCTTAACCTCAAACTCTCCGTTTGCAGTTGTGATAACACCTGTATCACCAATCTGACCACCCATTGTAGCATAGAATGGTGTCTCTGGAACGATGATTGTGCCAATCATGCCCTCAGCAAGTGTGTCAACAATATCTGTCTCTGTTGTGAGAACTGTGACTGTAGACTCAGATGTAGTCTTGTCATAACCAACAAACTCAGATGTAACAGTAAGATCGATATTATCATAAACAGATGCATCAGCACCCATGTAGTTTGTCTCTTTACGAGCAGCACGAGCCTTCTGTCTCTGCTCCTCCATGCAAGCCTCGAAGCCCTTTGCGTCGTAACCAAAGCCCTTCTCTTCAAGGATTTCTGCTGTAAGATCTACAGGGAATCCGTAAGTATCGTAAAGCTTGAAGGTATCCTCGCCTGAAAGCTCCTTAGCACCAGAAGCAACAAGCTTCTCTTCCATGCCTGCAAGAATCTCAAGACCCTTGTCGATAGTCTTGTTGAACTGCTCTTCCTCAGCTGTGAGAGTCTTGAAGATGAACTCACGCTTCTCCCAAAGCTCTGGATAACCGTCCTTACACTCGTTAATAACTGTCTCAGAAAGCTTAGCCATGAATGTGCCCTGGATTCCAAGTGCACGACCATGCTTTGCAGCGCGACGGATAAGACGACGAAGAACATAACCACGTCCCTCGTTTGAAGGTGTAACACCATCAGATACAAGGAATGTAGATGAACGAATATGGTCAGTGATAAGACGAATTGAAACATCATCAAGAGCATCAACCTGATACTTCTTGCCTGACATCTCGCAAATCTTGTCACGAATAGCCTTCATTGTATCAATGTCGAAAACAGAATCAACATCCTGCATAACTACTGCAAGACGCTCAAGTCCCATACCTGTATCAATATTCTTCTGAGCAAGCTCCTCATAACCGCCGTGGCCATCACCATTAAACTGAGTAAATACGTTGTTCCAAACCTCCATGAAGCGGTCGCAATCACAACCAACCTTACAATCAGGTCTGCCACATCCGTATTTCTCGCCGCGATCATAATAAATCTCTGAGCAAGGACCACATGGACCAGCACCGTGCTCCCAGAAGTTATCGCACTCTCCTGTCTCAGGGTCACGATAGAAACGTGTGATGCGCTCTGGAGCAACACCTACTTCCTTAGTCCAGATTTCGAATGCTTCCTCATCCTCGCCGTAGATAGATGGATAGAGACGATTTGGATCAAGCTTCAAAACCTCTGTAAGGAACTCCCAAGACCAAGCGATAGCCTCGTGCTTGAAGTAATCGCCGAATGAGAAGTTACCCAACATCTCAAAAAAAGTAAGATGGCGAGCCGTCTTACCTACATTATCAATGTCTCCTGTTCTAACACATTTTTGACATGTGGTGACGCGTCTACGAGGTGGAATCTCCTGACCTGTGAAGTATGGCTTAAGTGGTGCCATACCAGCATTTATGAGCAACAAAGAGTTGTCATTGTGTGGTACAAGAGAAAAACTGTTGAGGCAAAGGTGATCCTTGCTCTCAAAGAATTCCAAGTAGGCGCGTCGTAAATCATTAACACCGTTATTCAAAACAAAAGTCCTCCAAAAATTATTCCTCAGAAGAAGACTCGGCTAATGTGTCGATTCCCTTCTTCTTATCGCTGGATTTGCGAAGCTTGATTCCGATAAAGCCACCGCAAATACCCAATGCTACGAGTATGATCATCTTAATTAAATAACTTACAAAACTAGATAAAAATGCAGACATAGCAAATCCTCCTAAGTTTCGAAAATATTTATTGCATACTTGAATAAATTATAATGCAAAGCAATATCAAATTCAATCATTTCAGCTGTCTCTTGTGATAAAACTGAAGCTGTTGAACATAGCCCTGAAATCCACTGTAGCTCTCGTTGATGTAATTCAGATAATCAGCCTGATTATACGTGCTGTAGTCCTCTTTGATTATCTTTTTCATCCAGGTATCTATTGGGTAGCTTTCCATAAAATGAAAGCCATAGAGCATAATGCAATTGGCTACCTTTGGACCAATACCCTTGATAGCAATGAGACTGTTGTATGCCTCCTGATATGGAAGCTTGCTGATGGCCTCAATATTAAGCCTGCCCTCTGTAATAGCTCTTGAAATTCCAATGATGTAATCCGCTCTGTACCCTAAAGCCGTACCATCCATAAGCTCAGCCTCCGGAACAAAAGCCAGAACCTCAGGCTTTGGAAAATGTACACCATCAGAATATCTGTCGCAAAGCACCTGAATAGATTTCTTTATCTTTGGGATATTATTATTTTGAGAAATCACATAGGAAATAAAGACCTCCCACAAATCCTGTCTCAGGATTCGCATTCCAAAGGAATCCTTCAGTGAGTCCTTTAGAAATTTATCATTGCTTTGACGGATAATATTGTTATAAGAGATGTAATCCGTTTCAAAGTCAAAATAATTCTGCCAGAAGTCCCACTGTGACTCCTGACAGACAAAATCCCATGCGTCCTTCTCGGTATTTAGATAAAAGATAACCTCGTTATCTCCCGAACTGGCACTGTAGGTGTCTGGTATACCGTCAGCACCTTTGAATTCGCGTTTCATACGGAAAACCTGACCAGAGTTCAGAATGACATCGGGGTTGAATTGTTCTGGGGTAAGTTTTTTAGTAAATATCATAAACTATATTCTCTCTATCTATATCCACTACTTTATCCTTGAGATTTGCAATTCCTGGTCTGCCCTTGAATCTCTCAATCCACTGGTACTCTCCCCACATATGCATTGGGAAAATTGTGTCGCACTCAATATTTTTGATAAAATGCTCCATTCCAACGAAATAACCATCCTCGCCCATTCGAGAATCCAACACAACAAAGCCAAGGTCAAAATGTCTGTTTGCGATTGGTCTGAGAGCTCGCTTGTACTCCCTGCCGTAAACCTCGCCGTACAGTTCTCCTCTGCCTTCTGCATTCCACCAGTTTAAATCACCTGCATGGTATATGTTAAGGCCATTTACATTAATTACAAAAGCAACGCCTGCATCTGTAGATCTGAGTGTTTCGATTGTCATATCATCCACATGATATTTCTTCAAAGGCGCCACAAAGGTTATCTTTTCCTTGATAGAAAGATTAAAGCCGTTTCTAGTGAGATAATTTCTTCCAAGCCTAATATCCTTTGAAAGAATATAATGTATATTGCTTCGACTGTCAGCCCATCTTAGATTTTCAAGCCACCAGTGGTCCTTATGGCTATGGCTGGCAAACACATATAAATATTTCTCAGGGTCAAGCTCCGGTAAGCCTCCCTTGAAATCTACAACGTCCTTAACAACCCCCTTGTCAAAGTAATCAAAAAGCAAATATCTATCGTCCAGCTCCACTAAAAAGCAGCTGTGCATTATGTAGTAAACTTTAAGCATTATTCTTGTCCTTCTCTTCTGCCACTAATACATTAATGGCACTATATCTCCCCACTTTAGCCTCATTATAGCAAAAAAGCCCGGACAGATAAACTGTCCGAGCTTTAAAATATTTGTGACTTAATTACTTAGCTGCACGTGCCATAGCCTCGTCGAAATCCTTTGTTCCTTCAAATACGCAATTAGAATATGGGTTTCCACCGATTCTGATTGCATTTCTGATGATAACAGAGATACATACAACGTTAACAGCAAGTGCCATCATAGCTACGAAGCCCTGCATTGTAGGATCTGCTGTGATACCCATTGCTGCAATAGCCTCACCAGCTGCTGCTGTCTTGCCCTGGCCTGCATTATAAAGAGCGATAGCCTGCTCATAAAGATCCATTGTTGTGATACCAGCCTCTGTAGCGCCACCGTATACACGTGGAAGAACAGCTGCGAATGTACCCTTTAACTGGAAGAGAGGTACTACCTGTGCCCACATACACCAGATTGCAAGTGTGTTAGCACGGTTCTGGATCCAAGCACCCTTGTTCCAAAGAGCGTTAGCAAATGTAGGAGCAAGAAGAAGTGCAACACCACAGTACCATGTATGTGTAGGAAGATTTAAGTATGTATACTCGAAGTTCCAAACATCATAAGCAATGATGAACCAAACTGTCATATCTGGCCAAATCATATCTGACTGGTTCTTGTCGTTTGATGTGTAAAGCTTTACACAACCTGTCATACAGAAGATGTTGATCATACCAGCGATAGCGTTAACAACGTTCCACCATCCACCGTAGATGAATACACCTTCGTTTGAAGCCCACCAAGCACCTGAAAGAGTACCAGAAATCTGGTATGCTGCAAGAGCTGACTCCATATCAGAAACGTTAGCAATCATAATGTTTGCTGCAACGATGAACCATGGCCACCAAGCGAACCATTTTTCTTTACCAATGCCCCACTTGTACTTGATCATCATGAAACCAACGCATCCGATATCTGCTGCGTAAAGCTTGAAGTAGTGGAACCATCCATCCATGTAAGCAACTGTAGGGTTAGCTGAACCACCGAACATGCCAACATGAGCAAGGATAAAGTAAACTGTAAGAATAGCTGGGATGATTACAAAGATAATCATTCCACCGACCTTTGTACGACGGCCGATTTCGTTCATAAGAATTAATCCTGCAAATACAAGGCACCAGCCAAGAACTTGCCAAAGATTAGTAACTTGGAAAATCATTTTCCATCCTCCTTGATTAATTATTTAAATATATAGGAAGAGAAACCAATTCTCTTTACTCCGGTGTATATTATACTCAATAGTCTATAAAATAACAATGAATCATTTGAGAAACTTTTAATACAATTTTAATAATTTGTAAGTAATCAGCCACGAACTTTTAATGTCTGTGGTAAACATTCAAAGCATATTTCCTCAAAGAATCCAACATGTTCCCCATCTGCATGGACACACATGGGAGAATTCATTTTGATATGGATTTTATCAAAATTTAAGAAATCAAAACCGCGTTTTCCCTTGTGCTTACCTGCCACTAGCGAAGGTAAACGTAAAAAGCATTTTAATCTGCTGATATCATGAGCGTAAAATGCCGAAAGGAATCCTGAATCTGGTTTTGCATCGGGCACCATGGGAACTCCGCCACCCTCGGCCCTGCAATTCATAGCCGCAGCAAAAATTATTCTTTTCACATCCATACTTATTCTTTCACCTTTAAACCAGGCAGTAATCCTGGCATCTGCAAAAGGCATTGTAAAAATATCGCCAATAGTAAGCAGTCCATAAGTGGCAGAGCCAAGACCGAAATGATTAAGGAATTTCTTCAGCCTGCTGTTCAAAGCCTGAAGGCACACGTATGCGTCAACTCCTATCCCCGAGCTGACTCCAAAGAGCCTCTCTCCTCCTTCATAAATAACCTTTCCTATATCAAGGACCCTATAGCTTTCAGTATTCAATGCCCTTTTTAAAATATCTAGCGCACTTCCTGTAAGGCCTATTCCTGCAACAAAATCATTTGCGGAGCCTGATGGCAACGGTGTATAAAGTGTATTTTCAAAATCAACAATTCCATTTATTGCTTCGTTTAATGTGCCATCTCCACCCATTACAAAAAGCCCTACCAACTCTCCTGTTGATGTAGCTTCTTTTGCGAATTCCGTAGCATCGCCAGCCCCTGACGTGAATCTTACCTGATAATCAATATTGTTTGCATTCAGGTATCTTTCCAGTTCATCCCAGGTTTCTGCAGCCTTACCTGTTCTGGCTGCTTTATTCACAATAAATATGTTCTTCATAACAAAAATCCCTTTTCTATTAATTATAATAATGATAGCATATAAACTATCGATAAAAAAGAAAGGTATCCCCCCATGTTTAACGAGGAATTTAAAGAAAAAGCTATTCATAAAATAGACCATAATGGCCACAGAGCCTTGTCCGTTGTAACCTGGACAATTGCTTCTATCCTGGTCGGATTATCAGTCGGTGCATTTGCATCAGCATTTGGCCTTTCCATGAAATGGGTCATAAAAACCCGCGAGGCTAACCCTTGGCTCATATTCTTTCTGCCAGTTGGCGCCGTACTCATTACCTATATTTATAAAACCATTTTGAAAGTAAAGGACAGCGGAACCAATACTGTAATCGCCGCCATCCAATCAGATGAAAGACTTCCATTTAGACTCGCACCACTGATTTTCATTGCAACTTTAATCACTCACCTTGTAGGTGGTTCTGCCGGACGTGAGGGCGCAGCCCTTCAGATGGGTGGAGCCATTGGAAATGGAATTGGACGAGCACTTAAGCTTAACTCCACAGACAAGAAAACAATGATAATGTGCGGCATGAGTGCAGCATTCTCTGCACTTTTTGGGACACCTATGGCTGCCGCAATCTTTTCCATGGAAGTTATCTCTGTAGGCATCATGCACTACGCAGCCTTAGTTCCATGCGTTATTTCTTCACTTGTAGCTCGTTCTGTTGCCACACACATGGGCCTTGGCACTGAAATGTATGTAATTGGTACCATTCCAAAATTCGGTGTAGTAAATGGAATCCTTATCAGTGTGTTTGCAGTTATTTGTGGATTTGTTTCAATTCTGTTTTGTATGAGCCTTCACAAATATGAAGAGTTCTTATCTTCAAAGCTTGAGAATCCTTATATCAAAGCAGTTGTTGGTGGCTGTTCAGTTCTTGTGCTCACATTGCTTGTAGGCTCTCAAACTTATAACAGCACCGGCTCTGCTATCATCGAATCCTGCTTCACCGGTGCCACAATCGGACTTAAGTATTTTTTGCTTAAAATAATATTCACCACCCTCACATTATCCTGCGGATACAAAGGTGGTGAAATCGTTCCTACTTTATTCATTGGTGCAACCCTGGGCGCAGCTATGGGTCCAATACTTGGTATGCCATCTCCTCTGCTTGCAGCAGTAGGTATGGGTGCCCTCTTCTGCGGTGTAACCAACTGCCCAATCTCCAGCCTGCTCATCTGCTTCGAGCTCTTCGGCTACGAACCTATGCCATACTTCCTGCTGGCAGTAGCGTTCTCGTACTGGGTGTCAGGCTACACAGGACTCTACAAATCCCAAAAAATCGTATACTCTAAATATAAAAGTAATTTCATTAACAAGAAAGTAGAATAAACAAAAGCCAACAGACATAGACTCCGCAAGCGCGAGCAGGGGAGTGCCATGCCAAGCCTGGGAGGGACCTACACCGGGCGGGACAGGGGTAATATTTTCCGAGCTTAGCGATGGAAAATGTTGCCCTAGTAAGCGAAGCTTACATTTCTTAGGGGCCCAGGCTTGAGTATGGAGGGTGCCCTGCGGGAGCATGAAAACCTATATTTGTTGGCTTATTTTTATATTTTTTCGGCGAAGTACAGGCGTGCCCCAAAGTCTGGGAAGTAACGCACCTGTTCATTGTAGCCTGTGCCTACAAAGGATTGTGCAAGCTTTACACCTGCATTGTTAAGTGTAGATCCTGAAGCCACGAAGTCTTCGCTTTCTCCAGGCATCTTCACAAACTTTGCGATTACATTGTGAAGCACACCATCCTGCTTGATATGCACAGGTGCAACTGTATTAACCAAGTCTCCAAAGCCCTTAAGATTATACTCAAGCTTTCTTCCAAAGAAGTGGTACTTGGCATCATTATCAAGTCCAGCCTGATCAATTCTTAAGTACTGCTCACCAGCCATAATCTCTCGCTGCATAAGCATTGTAACAGCTGTTTTCTTGCTCTTGTCAACAATGCTCCACTCGTAGATATTTCCATCCTTGAGTCTATAGTAATCTCCAAACTGAAGAGTCTTTCTATACAGCTTGTAAAGCTCAATCTGCGCCTTTACCGATGCAATATCCTCAGCCTTTGCATCATTGAGATTAAGCTCGTAGCCAAGCACTCCAAAGCTTGCAACTGCAAAGCGGCTCTCAATAGGTGTCACGCGAAGTGTCTGATGGTTTGGACATGCAGATACGTGAGCTGTGTAAGTGCTCTGTGGATAGCCATAAGAGTATCCATTTTGGATTACAAGTCTGCTAACTGCATCAGTGTTGTCGCTTGCCCAAATCTGTGGATAGTAGCAAAGTGCTCCAAGGTCAAAACGGTTGCCACCTGAAGCGCAGCCCTCCATAAGAATCTCTGGGAACTTCTCTGCCAAAGTCTTAAGAAGTCGATAGAATCCAAGCACATATCTGTGGCTAACCTCCTGCTGCTTCTCAGCTGGAAGATACTTTGAGTAGTAATCAGAGAAGTTGCGGTTCATATCCCATTTGATATAAGAAAGTCCAGGTGTAGAGAACACCTCACTCATTCTCTCTATCATGTAATCAACAACCTCTGGATTGCAAAGGTCAAGAAGTCTCTGATTACGTCCCTCTGCATGATCCATACCTGGAATATCGATAGCCCACTCTGGATGCTTGCGATAAAGCTCGCTGTCAACGTTAATCATCTCTGGCTCAACCCAAAGGCCAAACATAAGACCAAGGTCGTTAATCTTCTTTGATAAACCTGCAAGTCCACCTGGAAGTTTCTTGGAATTTACAATATCCCAATCACCAAGTGCGTGCTTATCATCATTTCTCTCGCCAAACCAGCCATCATCCATAACAAAAAGTTCGATACCGGTGTCTTTTGCAGTCTTGGCAAGCTTGAGAAGAGATTTCTCAGTAAAGTCGAAGTATGAAGCCTCCCAGCTGTTGATAAGAATTGGGCGCTCCTTTTCCTTCCACTCTCCTCTTGTAATATGCTCGCGAACGAAATCATGCATATTATGACTCATTTGACTGAAGCCCTCAGCAGAATAGGTAAGAACTGCCTCTGGAGCCTGAAATTCCTCGCCTGCCTCAAGAGTCCATGTGAAATTCTGTGGATTTATACCATAGGCCACTCTTGTCTTCCCCCAAGGAGAAACCTCGGTAGCTGAATAGTGATTTCCAGAATAAACAAGGTTGAAGCCCCAAACATCTCCTGATGTCTCATCAGAATCAGCATCTGAAACCATAAATAAAGGATTGCAGCGGTTTGAGCTTGTGCCTGTAAATGAGGAATTTACAAGCTTTCCAGCTGGAAGAATCACATCAGACTTGTTCATCTCTCTTGTCCATGAACCATGGAAAGATGTAATCTTCATGCCTGGTGTATCAAAATCAAGAATCATCGAAAGCATACGAGTAAGCTTCACAGATTCATTTGAGCTATTTATAAATTTGGCTGAACGGGTAATAACGTCACAACTCTCAAATACGCTATATGAAAGCTCAAGCATGAAGCCGTGGTTCTTATCCTTCAAGGTGACAATAAGTGTCTGTACATCACCATTTTCATCGTATGCGCTAGGAAGTCCAGCAAGTTCAGGCTTATCATTCACCACCTCATAACTCTCATAGACAAAATCAAGTGTACTGCTGCCGTCAGCGCAGATTGCCTCCACCATTGGCTCCCTAAAATCACCCTTACCAATAGAAGAAGTCTCAAGTCTGACATCCTCAAGTGTAAGCTCTGGGTGCTCGGCATTATAGGTAACAGTGTTGCCTGGAGCAAATGCACGCTTTTCAATAAGCACAGATGGCTCATCCTCCTGGATGAGCCTTCCGTAGTACAAATGTTCCAGCTGACCTGTCTCCATTACCTTAAATGCGTAAGTAGTATTTTCAGTATTTAATACAAATACTTTTCCATCAGCTTTAATCATTATATTTCTCCTAAGTTACATATATTATTTATTTTTCATAGACATAGCCAACTCAACGACCTTATACGCCCCGTCGTAAAGACCGATACTCTTGTTGACCTTGATGCTGTCGCACATATCCTTAAGAAGCTTCTCATCCTTCATAAACAAGTCAATCATCTGAAGTGTATGAGGAATGTCGCGGCACTCTAATGTTCCATCGCCCATCTCTGCTGAATGAATAGCTCCCCACATCTCATGCTTTCCAACTCGCTTGATGAAAAGCTTTGGAATTGGGTAGAATGCAAGCTCAGATGGCTTAGTAACAAGTACGTCGCAGCTTCTCATAAGAAGATTTGTGCAGTAAACCGCCTCGAAAATATTCTCGTGATAGAATCCGTGAATTCCTGTAACATCACCTGTGATAGCATCCTCAGCAAACTTTGAAGTTGCCTCAAACTGATTGAAATGCTCTGTAGAAACTGCCTTCATCTCAGGAATCTCTGCAATCAAATCATCCCATACGTTCTTGTAATCACCAACATTTACATAAAGTGTAGCCTTCTGATCCTTGATTGCAGGAAGAAGATATTTGATGATTGCAGCGAAAATCTCCTTCTGAGCACCAGCGCCACCAATTGTAAGTAAAAATCTCATTGGCTTGCCATTTGCCTTACGTGCCATTCTGGCATCACAATCTGCCTCGATATTGCTAACAAGCTCATGGTCGATATAATGACCAACATAAACCAAATCATCATTTGGCATTGGATGGCAAACCGCATCATTTCCCGCCATACCATTACAGATACGATAACCCATGTATGCGTTCTTACACTGAATTGTATGAACTGAGCCCTCAGCAAAATGAAGGGCCATTGGCCAGTTATCAGGAATGGCATTTACAACATTCTTCATGCCAGCATGAACTGCTGCCTGTGCAGGCCACACGTGAGTACCAACAACAGGAATATCCTTTGGAACGTTCTTGTAAACTGTAGCCATAAGCTCTGCATTCTTCTGATCTGCAGCGTTGTAGCTAAGCTTTCTAAACCACTCATAGTTTGCAGGCTCCCAAATAAACTTGTTGAAAAGCTTGTTCTTTGAAAGTCTTGAACCAAGTGAATACAAATCATTCTGTGCACTGATTACCTTTGTGCAGGTTGTCTGTGGATAGCTATTCAAATCCATCCAATATGGTTTGTAGCCCAATGCCTTTGCAGCTGAAGCCATTGCCATTGAAATACGATAATGACCAAAGCCCATTCGGATATTTCCAACGATGATACCCTTTTCAGTATCAAACTTCTCCTTAGACTCACCGTCCTTTAAAAGGACATCATAAACGCCAAGTGAATCACCGATGTGGCTGTTCTTCTCGATTACGATATTGTAATCAACGTTTGAGTCATCACCGAATTTCTTGATGCTCTTCTTCTTTGTGTTACATGCCTTTTTGTAATCCTTGTCAGAAATGCGATTACCAAAAATCACCCTACTCTTATCATTCATTACTAATATTTACCTCACCCTATTAATTATTTTGTCAAACATTCTGCGGAAAGTCCGATGGTAACTGGTTCAAGCCCCTCGCTTGAAATTATGAGCTTTCCGTCTCCATCTTCGCCGATGGATTTTATATAAACTCCCGTACATCCTCCCATTGGAGAAACTACCTTTGGACCAATGATTTCGAATGGTCCTTCTACCTCAAAGCTAACTGGCTGTGAGAAGAAATAAAGCTGATTATCATTCTGGTCAAGAAGCTTAACTCTCACATTTGCAACATCATATGTATGAAGCTCTGTGAGAAGTGTGTGGCTAACCTTTGCATCAATATGTACACTTGTAACCGCCGCCTTCTTAACAGTCTTTACTACTTCGCCATCCTTGATAGCTTCGAACTTGTACTCTCTGGACTCACCGCCCCAGTCGCCAATGAACTTATTGTAAATTGGAACAGCCTGCTTTGGGCTAACCCTGTGCAGTACAACCAGTTTAAATGCAAGCCATGCAAGCTTTGGAGTTGGCTTGAAGCCCTTTAATGTGACCTCGTTCAAAGCTTCCTTTAAAAGCTTCGCCTGTCCCTTTGTGTAGCTGCCATCCTGTTCGATAGCATCACCAACAAAATCATTTATCAGAATCGGACCATGCTTCAGATTCTCGAAGCTGCTATCCGCTGGGAAATATTCCTTTATAAGAACATCGTTCTTATACATCTTCACCGAATCAGCATTACTGATGATATAAGACTTGCCACGATTGCAGGCAGGATGCTCACCAATATCAAAGCTTGTAGTAACATCCAGAATTGTCTCTGTCTCAGAAAATGCTGAATATACTGAGGCTGCAAGCTTAGGATTTCTGAACATATCCATCACGCCGTGATAACAGATTCTATCTCCGGAACCGAAATCCTTATGTGTGTTGTAATCAAACATACACCAGCCGAAGCCACCAGCAATGTCTGACTCTCCAGCAATTGAGTCAAGAACATTTGCATGACGAATTGCATGCTCCTGTCGCTGCTCCTCATCATCGAACGGCTTTGTAGGATACATGTGTCCATTATATTCGCTGATGAGATAAGGCTTCTCCTCGTTTGATGTAATATCACTCTTCTTAGCACAGCCCTTGTTATTTCCTGCGTGGAGGAAATCATTATAGGTGTAAACATCCTCTAAAAGATTGCTCTTTGCTATGCATCGCACACCGCCAGTTGGACGAGATGGATCAAGAGAATGTGCCATTGCATTTGTCTGCTCATAGAACTCGTCATCATCTGGTGACTCATTAATTCGAACGCCCCAAAGGATAACTGAAGGATGATTGCGATACTGGAGCACCATCTCTTTGGTGTTCTGAATAGCCTTATCCTTCCATTCCTTATCTCCTATGTGCTGCCAACCTGGCATCTCTGTGAATACCAGCAGTCCAAGTCTGTCGCACTCATCAACGAAGTACTGTGACTGTGGATAGTGCGAAGTACGAACTGCATTAAGTGCAAGCTCCTCCTTCAAAATCTTTGCATCAAGACGCTGCATAGATTCCGGCATCGCATAACCCACATAAGGATAAGACTGATGTCTGTTGAGACCTCTAAGCTTTACCTTACGACCATTTAGATAGTAGCCGTTCTTTCTGAACTCCGAGCTTCTGAAGCCGATGGTAACCACGTCCTCATCAACCACATTGTCGTCAAGAACAAGCTGAGTCCTAACTTTATATAAGCGCGGACTTTCGATATCCCAAAGCTTTACCGAAGCAGGTGCGCTGGTCAGACTCATGTAATAGCCGTTCTCACGCTCCTCAAGACCACCAACAGGCTGAGAAATCAACAAAATATCATCCAAATACTGTCTAACGAAAACTCGCTCCGCTGCAGCAAGCTTGTAGATGCGCTTTGGCATGATACATTCAGTCTTGATAATACCCTGAACCTTCATCATCTTTATCTGCTTGGCATTACGCTTGCTGGTAGTAACGCGTTCAAGCAGTGATGGCTGTATATTCAACTCCCTGAAGTGAACCTTTTCCTTCACCTCGAAATAAACATCACGATAAATTCCACCATAGGTCATGTAATCTACCACATAACCAAATGGCGGCTGGTTCAAAGTCTCCCTTGAATCCACCTTTACAGTGATGAGGTTTTCCTTGCCATATTCAAGGATTTTACTAACATCAGCAGAAAATGCAGTATAACCACAATCGTGATGCTTCACATGCTTTCCATTTACGTAAACATCACATGAATGAGCAACTCCCTCAAATACAAGGGATACAACCTGATTTTCCCACTGAGTTGGTGCGAAGATGCTCTTCTGATAGCCACTTACCATCTGGTAAACGCTCTCATCAAAATAATTGAGAGGTGTCTCCTTGACAGTATGAGGCAGATTAACCAATGTGGATTCCTCCATCGGTTCAGTAATCATATCCTCTGTGAAGCTTTCGTTGAAGCGCCATTTTCTGTCTAAATAAATTCGTTGTGCCATTTATCTTCCCTTTATAATGATTCCATCAACCAATACTTCAACAACCTGCTTTAAGGCAACAGGGTAGGCTGTTGTATTCTTCTTTAAAAATTCGCTCATAAGCAAGCGTTCTACGCTTGACTCGTACATAAGCTTGAAAATCTCCAGATTAATCTCGCGGATTGAACCCTCAGCCATTCCCGCCTTCAACAAATCGAAGGTCTTGTCCCAGCCACTTTCCAATCTGTGTGTAAGCTTTTCATGAGCCATTGGATATTTCTCAGCAAGTGCCTGCATTGCGCTGAAATCATATCCATAATAATTCTCAGGTAAAACCTCCAGAATACCGCGAAGCTTCTCCACAGTGTTAAGTGAGTCATCATTATAGATTTTATCCTCTGCAGACTTGATTAGATCGAAAGCATAATCCACCATCTCACACATAAGCTCATTCTTGTCATTGAACACTGTGTAGATAGTCTTCTTGCTCATCTTCATTTCCGCAGCAATATCATCCATAGTGAACTTTGGACCCTTTACCTTGAAAACATTTAATGCGCCTTCTAATATTCGTTCGTTCATAATTAACTCCCAAAAACTATAATTTATTGCTTGAGTTTCCTACATAAATTGTACCACACCTATGGAAACTAACTCAACCCAAATACGTTTGTCCATTTTTCACAATTTCTTAATATTGTTTTTGTTGACAAAGTACAACTCAAGGTTTATCATATGCTCGAAAAGAAAAAGAGATAGGAGGAATTAAGAATGTTCGAAGAAGTATCATTCCAGATGTACACAGTTTACGCAGATTATGAAAAGTACTGCAAGAAGCAGAAAATTGAGGGCAAGGAGCCGGTATCATTCTTCAAGTACGCTTTTGGACAGCTCTAAAAACTGAAACTTAACATTAAAAATTCAGGGCTTGCCTAACGGCAAGCCTTTTTTTGCGGCTCATCTCACGTTATCGTATCCGCTATTTTTTTACCCTCTATTGTATGTGGTGTCCCAGCCCAACCGCCCACCTGGCACCACGAGGCCCACCCAGTCCATTCTATTTGCACAGTCGCAAAATTGTGATTCTCTAAAGCTACGTTTCGCTTTTTTTATTTGTGGGTGTCCGTTTCATTCTTTGCACTTCTAACGCCACAGTATACACAACACAAACACTAATAATTCTTGAATTAAGCTTCTATGCAGCAAACTTAGGAATAATTGCGTGATTTTGCAATGAGCTTAGTGGGAAACAAATGTTGTTTTGATATATATAGGCACGACGAGTCACGCATGGCCATGAGAACGAGCGGCTGATCATGGACGTGAATCCCGAGTGGTGCCTATATCTACAAAAAACATTTCGTTTTCCCACTTAGCGAATGGAGTATGAACGCAATTATCCTAAGCTTTGTGCAGAGAAGCTTATATAAACTACAAAGTGTCTGTGTAGTGTAATACAGTGGGTTCGAAGTGCAACATCAATAAAAGGACACCCCCAGAAAGCTCAACCGGTAGCTTAAGAGAATCTGCAATTTTACTCCAATGATGCAAATTAGAATTGGACTGGGTGGGCCTCGTGGTGCCAGGTGGGCGGTTGGGCTGGGGCACTAATCTAAAAAATGGTACAAAAATAGCGGCTCCTTATTCAAAGAGCCGCCAAAATGCGTAAATCGTTTTTATTTGTTGCGGAAGTATTCGTCGATGGCTGCGGCAGCTGTTTTACCTGCGCCCATGGCGAGGATTACAGTAGCTGCACCTGTTACGGCATCACCGCCTGCGAATACTGCGTCTTTTGTTGTTGCGCCCTGCTCTGTAGCAATGAGGCAACCCTTCTTATTTGTATCAAGACCAACTGTTGTGCTAGAGATAAGTGGGTTTGGAGATGTACCAAGTGACATGATAACAGTATCGCACTCGATTTCATACTCGCTGCCTGGAATCTCTACTGGACGACGACGTCCTGAAGCATCTGGCTCGCCAAGCTCCATCTTGATAATCTTGCATCCACGAACGCTTCCTTCCTCATTAACAAGGATTTCAACTGGATTCTGAAGAAGATCAAAGATAACGCCCTCTTCCTTAGCGTGGTGAACTTCCTCTGCTCTCGCTGGAAGCTCTGCCTCAGAACGACGGTAAACAACGTGAACCTCTGCACCAAGACGAAGTGCTGTACGAGCAGCATCCATAGCTACGTTACCACCACCAACTACAACAACCTTCTTGCCGCGAGCGATTGGTGTATCATAACCTTCCTTGAAAGCCTTCATAAGGTTGTTACGTGTAAGGTACTCGTTTGCAGAGAATACTCCGTTAGCCTGCTCACCTGGAATATGCATGAACATTGGAAGACCAGCTCCTGAGCCGATGAATACAGCCTCGAAGCCTTCGTTCTCCATAAGCTCATCGATTGTGATTGAACGTCCGATGATTACATTCTTTTCAAATTTAACGCCGAGAGCCTTTACATTCTCAACCTCAGCCTTTACTACCTTGTCCTTTGGAAGACGGAACTCTGGAATACCATAAACAAGTACACCACCCATCTCATGAAGGGCTTCAAATACAGTAACATCATAACCAAGCTTTGCAAGATCTCCAGCTGCTGTAAGACCTGAAGGGCCTGAACCAATAACAGCTACCTTGTGTCCATTTGGAGTAGATGTATTCTTTGGCTTGATGCCATTCTCGCGAGCCCAGTCAGCAACAAAACGCTCAAGCTTTCCGATAGCTACTGCCTCGCCCTTAATTCCACGGATACACTTGCCTTCGCACTGTGACTCCTGTGGACAAACACGACCGCAAACAGCTGGAAGAGCTGATGACTCAGAAATGATTTCGTATGCTCTCTCGAAGTTGCGCTCCTTAACCTGCTCGATAAATGCTGGAATATTAATAGAAACTGGGCAGCCACCTACACACATAGGCTTCTTACAGTTAAGGCAACGTCCTGCCTCCTCTACTGCCTCTTCCTCTGTATATCCAAGACAAACCTCTTCGAAGTTTGTAGCACGAACCTTAGGGTCCTGCTCTGAAATAGGTACTCTAACTAATACGTCTCCCATTACTTGTCACCTCCACAATTTCCACATCCACCGTGGTGAGTATCGCCTTCCTGCTGCTTAAGAAGTGCTCTGCCTTCCTCTGTCTTGTACTGCTTTGCTCTAGCCATAGCCTGATCAAAGTCTACAAGGTGACCATCAAACTCTGGACCATCTACGCAAGCAAACTTAACCTCATCACCAACTACAAGACGGCAAGCTCCACACATACCTGTTCCATCAACCATGATTGGGTTCATAGAAACTACTGTAGGAATGCCAAGCTCCTTTGTAAGGAGACATACAAATTTCATCATAATCATAGGACCAATTGCTACGCAATGGTCATACTTCTTACCTGAATCTACAAGTGCCTGAAGCTGCTGGCAACCATTTCCGTGGAAACCATAGCTTCCATCATCTGTTGCAAGATAAAGCTCATCAGCTACTTCGCGCATCTCGTCCTCATAGAAAAGGATATCCTTTGAACGTGCACCAATGATAACTGTAGTCTTTACGCCATGCTCCTTAAGCCACTTAACCTGAGGATATACCGGAGCTGTACCAACACCACCTGCGATGAATACGATGCTCTTCTTCTTTGTCTCCTCAAGCTCATCCTCAAGGCAAAGCTCTGAAGGCTGTCCAAGTGGACCTACGAAATCTGCGAAAGCATCACCTTCATTAAGAAGTGCCATACGCTCTGTAGAAGCGCCAACAGTCTGGAAAACAATTGTAATAGTTCCTTCTGCTCTATCGTAATCACAGATTGTGAGAGGAATACGCTCACCCTCCTCATCAATCTTTACAATAATAAACTGTCCTGGCAAGCAACCAGCTGCCACACGTGGTGCTTTAACTACCATAAGGAAAATCTTATCGGAAAGCTTTTCCTTCTTTAAAATTGGATACATAAACAAGACTCCTTCCCTTTTTCGTACCATAATGTACGTATTATATCTATTCACTGTAGCATTGTAAAGTGTTAAAGTGAACAAAATTGTATTTTTGACATAAATTAAGCCTCTAGTAGCTATCAAGCTCTTGGTGTTACTCAAGGCGCCAATCTCGCGACGGAGTAAAACCAAGGCTTGAGAGTGTGACTAGAGGCGCAAATTATATATTAACTAAAGTATACAAGCTCATCTTCTGGCTTTTCAGCTGGCTCTACGGAAATCGGATAAAGCACAGGGCCTCTTCCTTTATATTCCTTTGCGAACTCTACTTTAATTTTTGCTGTGATATCTACCCAAGTACGATGTCCAAGGGATTCCGCTTTATCCCACTTGCACTTCATACCGAGGAACTGGATATCCTCAACACAGCATGTCATCGCAAAACGTCCTGGAACGAATACATCCTTGCGAAGCTTGCCATCGTTTGGATTGTAAACAAGACCAAGGAAGTGAACTGTCTTGCCGTCATACTTCTTTGGTGTCTCCATACAGTCCATAAACCAAAGTGCGTAGTCAGCATCTGTGATTTCGATAACATCTGCATCGATATCAAATGGAAGCTCCTCTGGAGAATCATCAATTGTTCCATCTGCTCTTTCATAAACAATCTGAGCCGGGCGATTCATCGACTTAATCTGTCCACGGAATTTTGTCTTTGGAGTAGCATCTGTACAACGATTGAATATTACTACCTCTGCCTTGAAAAGCTGCTCCATCATCATGGTGCGCATGTTGTTGAGATAGTTTTCAAAGGTTGTAGCATCAACAGTAGCAAGTGACTGCGCTGGAACCCATCCTTCTGGAAGTGGCTCGTCGTAAATCTTGTCCACGCCCCAGGTACCGTTGTACTCAAGGAAGATAACATCAGGCTTGTACTCATTTGAAATTCTTGTAAGGTTTTCAAGGTTGAATTCCTCTTCAGAATCGATTGTTGCCACCTTTGCATTGATTGTCTTAAGCTTTTCAATATCGTACTCAACATCGCCATCCTCACAAGACAAAATGAGGATTCTGTCTTCTCCGCCAGCGGCGAAGTCATTTTCAAACAATGTCTCCTGGATTAGAGTGGTTTTACCACTGTCCATAAATCCAGTGAAGACATATACTGGTATATCTTTTGCCATTTTTACCTCTTATAATCCAAATAACTCTTCAATCTTGTGCTCGTCAATATCTGCACCGATTACAACAAGACGTCCTGTGTAATCAGGCTCACCTGCTCTGAGCTCGTACTCTCCGTCTACAAAATCGAAGTAAATCCATGTACCATCTGTTGAAGGAACCATACCCTTTGAACGGATAACTGTACCGTAATCATTTGTGTTAGCGAAAGCCTTCATAGCCTTCTCGATTGTAGACTTCTCAAACTTGTGAGGTGTCTCCTTACCCCATGTATTAAATACATCATCTGCATGATGGTGATGATGATGATGCTCATGATCGTGGTCGTGACAACCGCATGTGCAATTCTCGCCATGCTCATGATGATGTTCATGCTCCTCATGGTCATGATCGTGATGATGATGCTCGTGCTCCTCATGGTCATGATCGTGATGGTGATGCTCATGCTCCTCATGGTCATGTTCGTGATGGTGATGATCATGCTCCTCGTGGTCATGATCATGATGGTGATGCTCGTGTTCATGCTCTTCTTCCTCATGCTCATGAGCCTCTTCTGCAAGATGCTTCATCTCTGCAGCAAGATTGTCCTGACCTTCCATAACTGAAAGAAGCTTCTCACCTGAGATTTCCTCCCAAGGAGTAGTAATGATAGCAGCCTTTGGATTGTGATTCTGAATCTGCTTAACACAGAACTCAAGCTGATCCTCTGTAGCTGTCTGTGAACGTGAAAGAACAACTGTAGTTGCAAACTCAATCTGGTTATTGAAGAACTCACCGAAGGCCTTCATCTGCTTTGAAGCCTTGAGAGCATTAACAACAGTAACAAGACCACAAAGCTTAACATCTGCTGTTTCCTCAAGCTTGATAACAGATGTCATAACATCTGAAAGCTTGCCAACGCCTGATGGCTCAATGAGAATACGATCTGGGCTGAACTTCTCAAGTACCTCATGAAGGTTCTTATCAAAATCGCCAACAAGTGAACAGCAAATACATCCAGAATTCATCTCTGAAATTGTAATACCTGCGTCCTTTAAGAATCCGCCGTCGATACCAACCTCGCCGAACTCATTCTCAATAAGGACTACCTTCTCACCCTTGTATGCTTCTTCAAGCATTTTCTTAATGTAAGTAGTTTTACCTGCACCTAAAAATCCTGAAATTATATCAATCTTTGTCATTTCAATTCCTTCCTTCCTGACAAATTATTATTATCTAACACAACTAATTATCATAACACAGAACTGTAAAAATTCAAAGAGAAACAAGCTTGGTAGCCACTTTAATTCACAGAAATTACAAACAAAAAGAATACAAAAAAGCAGTCAGCCAAGAATATGCCAACTGCTAATTGTTATAAGTGAACTGTTCTGTTTTAGGGATTTAATAAACTATTGTGTCTTTAATCCATTTCATCAAGCGCTACTCGCTCAATATGCATAGCAAGATAGCCGATTTCTGCCTCATGTATCTGCTTGTCCAAGCTTCTCCCAAGCTCTTGGCATATGCGTGTAGCGGCCTGAAATGAATTTGCGGCGGAGGCATTTATATAGTCATTCATATCAAGTTTGATTACCTCGCCTCTAATTGTACGTGCAATCATATAGCGAATATGATTGAGAAGCCTGTTATAGGACAATGACTGAGTATCAATTCTCTTGCCAGTTTCCTCTTCTACCATGCTCACGCACTGTCTCACAGCGTCGGCCATCTGCATGGCCTGAGACACAGCCTGATCCATGATTGAAGAATGAACATGAAGTGCTATATATCCAATCTCATCGTCAGAGATTGTAACACCAAGCCTGTCAGCAAGCATATCTCTTGCTGCCTCGGCCACCTTAAACTCGACATGGAAAAGAACTCTGATATCGTCCGTCAAGGGGTTTTTAAGCTGCTCATTACTCTTAATTCGCTTGACTGCAAATTCGATATGGTCTGCAAGAGGCAGCATAACATTTCTGTCGATAGTGTTAAATGCAGCCTCTGCGCCATCTAAAATTTCATTAGCAATTTCAAGATAAACAGGGTCGATGCTGGTGGCTAATTCCTTCTTATCTCCACGGTCTGTAGATTCCTTAAGGGAATACACTTTGTGCTCGTCAGTAACCTCGATTGTCTCGCTAATATGTTTTCCGAACCCAATCCCCTTGCCCATAATCAGGTATTCCTGTGTTGTATTCTCAGGAATACCGATAAGAGCATTATGATTTAGAACCTTTTCGACTCTGTACATCTAAGTGTTTCTCCTAATGATTACTCGTAAAAATCAATTGCAAGTAAGTCATCGCCAGCGTTAATCTCGCCATTGCCTACGCGACGAAGCTTCTGATTGCTCTTAAGCTCTGTGCAAAGTACAGGAGTTGCTACTGAAGGAGCGTTCTTAGAGATGTAATCTAAGTCTGCCTCCATAAGTACATCACCCTTCTTAACCTTCTGTCCGTTTGTTACGTGAACATTGAAGCCTTCACCCTTAAGCTTAACTGTATCAATACCAAAGTGAAGAAGCATTGCTACATCGTCATCTGTCTTGAAACCGATTGCATGCTTTGTATCAAATACGAATACAACTGTACCGTCTGCAGGAGCTACTACCTTTCCATCATTTGGAGTAACAACTGCACCATCGCCCATCATCTTCTGAGCGAAAACATCATCTGGAGTCTCTGCTAAATCAGCAGCTACACCAGTAATTGGGCTACCAAGGATAACTGTCTTAACAACCTTACCTGTTGGCTCGTTTGTTGCCTCAGCCTTAGTTTCCTCAACAACCGCATCATTTGCTCCATTGTATTCTACATTTGGAGCTGTTTCAAGATAATCTTCAAGGTTAGCCTTGATAATTGTAACGTGTGGTCCGTAAATAACCTGTACACCGTTACCCTTGTGAACTACACCAGAAGCACCTGTTGCCTTAAGCATAGCATCATTTACAAGCTCAGACTTGTGAACTGTAACACGAAGTCTTGTTGCACAGCAGTCAACATCAGAGATGTTTGCCTTACCACCAAGACCGTTGCAGATTTTCTCAGAAGTGTTGTCGTTCATAGACTCCTTCTTTGCGTTGTAGTCAGAACGTCTGTAAAGCTTAACCTCTTCATCAGCGTCACGACCTGGTGTCTTAAGATCGAACTTCTTGATAAGGAAGCTGAAAAGGAAATAGTAAACTACGAAGTAACCTGCACCTACAACTGGTACCCATACCCATGATGTCATAGCGTTTCCAGGAAGAATACCGAATAGAATTAAATCGATGATACCGCCTGAGAATGTCATACCAACACCAACGCCAAGCATGTGCATGAACATATATGATGCACCAGCGAATACACAGTGGATACCGTAAAGAGCTGGAGCTACAAATAAGAATGTGAACTCGATTGGCTCTGTGATACCTGTAAGCATAGATGTAAGAGCTGCTGAAAGGAGAAGACCTCCAACTTCCTTCTTCTTCTCAGGAAGTGCGCATCTATACATAGCAAGAGCTGCACCTGGAAGACCAAGGATCATAAATGGGAACTTACCAGACATGAATCTAGTAGCTGATACTGCAAAGTGATCAATTGTGTTCTGTGCACCAAGCTGTGCAAAGAAGATGTTCTGTGCACCTTCGATAAGCTGACCATTAACCTCGAGTGTTCCACCGAGAGCTGTCTGCCAGAATGGAAGGTAGAATACGTGGTGAAGACCAAATGGAATAAGAAGTCTTTCCATAAGACCATATACCCATGTTCCAGCATAACCAGAAGCAAGAACAACACCACCTACTGCGTAGATGCCCTGCTGTACGAATGGCCATACGAAGAACATTAAAATACCAACTGCTGTGTATACCAAACCAGAGATGATAGGAACGAATCTTGTACCACCGAAGAATGATAATACCTGTGGAAGCTGGATTTTGTAGAAACGATTGTGAAGTGAAGCAACACCAAGACCTACGATCATACCACCAAATACACCCATCTGTAATGAAGTGATACCGCAAACTGATGTTGTTGCACCATCAAGCATTGCCTCTGCTCCGCCATTGATTGTAATCATAGCACCGATTGAAGCATGCATGATTAAGAAAGCGATTGCTGCAGCGAGTGCTGCTACTTCTTTTTCTTTCTTTGCCATACCAATTGCTACACCAATAGCAAATATAATAGGCAAGTTAGCGAATACGATGTTACCAGCATCGTTCATAACTGTAAGAATAGCATTACCTGCTGTACCTGGTCCTAAAACACTTGTGAGATGGTAAGTCTCAAGCATAGTTGTGTTTGTGAATGAACCACCGATTCCGAGAAGCAAACCTGCTACTGGAAGGATTGCGATTGGAAGCATGAATGAGCGTCCAACTCGCTGCAATACTGCGAAAATTTTGTCTTTCATTTTGTTTTTCTCCTATACATAAAAATGTTTTTGCGTACTTATGTAAAAGCTGCTAAGTGTCTTTTTCTATATGATGGGTATAAAAAAAGACACGAACCCTACATAAATACAGTTAGTTTATGCATAGTTCGTGCCTTGATTGGTTACAAGTTACACACTACGGATGATAAGTTACCATGTTAAAACCCTTGTGTCAATAGGTTTCGTACATTTTCGTAAACGTTTAAGTAACTTTTTTATTTTTATGCATACAGATGAATAAAAATGAGCACTAACTACCCTTAATTTCGCCCATTGTATCCATTATCAAATCAAGTTATAATGTATAACGTAAGCGATGTTTGCACCAATGTCCAAAAAAGACCGAGCTCAGCGTTCATTGCGCAAAGTAGCATTTGTTAATTGTTGAAAAGAAATTGGAGGGAATATGATTAACATTACAGATGACGAGAAAAAAGTGCTGTCTGGAATAACCTTCCACACAGAGGAAATTGAAAACGGAAATCTTTGCGACACAGACATTGCTTTGCTATACGAAATGCGTCTGGTGGACAATTATCTAAAGGATAAATATCCAACCTTCACCTTTGAAATTACAGGCTGCGAACCAAAGGACGGTACTGTCCGCACCTACGATGAGTGGTACTACACAGTGGAAGGCATCAACAGAGACTCTGCATTTATCGCCATGGCAGATGGTGATGATGCCGATTTAAAAATAAAGGATGACTTTTATGGTGAGGTCATAAGGGAGGATATAAAAAAGGAGCTTGAAAAAATTTTAGAATCCGCGGGCATTCCTGTTATTGATGTAAATGTTTCATTTTGGGAATATCTAGGCAATGAATTTGACGGAGAACTCTCTCCTATAAATGTCCTTCATGGAAAGCTTCCAACTGGAAATGATTTTAAGATCTTTTTGGATGATACAAAGCTTTCTGACAAGGACTACAAAAAGGTAGTGGCTGATATCAAGAATTGTCTTAAGACAGAAGGTGTTCACGGAGACATCTATATAGTAGTTCTAAAAAATGCTGAGGCAGATTACGCAAGAGACCGACTTTTTTCCGATAGTTTTATCATTGAATAGATGAGGTATATTGTATGGAAAATAATCTTTCTAGCAACCTTTCAAGTAACCTTTCGATAGAAGAAATCGTGCTCATCAACAACCTGCTTTACTGTGAAAATCTAGGTGGACCAAAGGGTACATTTCTGTCTACAAGCCAGGAATCCAGAACAATTGGTGACTATATCGATGGTGTGCTTCATAATGCCGCCAAAATTGAGAATGATAAAGAATACAGCACAGGTGTAACTGGCGCTGAATACAAGCAAATCATGTGGTCTATAAGACCAAACGAGCATCTGAAGAATATTATTATCCTCCAGGTCCACTATGAAAGTGACTGTGCCGGTGGCGGACGAAGTGCTCTTCTGTACGACCCTGTTGGAAATGAAGCAATTGTTGCCTTTAAGGGCACCCAAAGCGATGCCGAGTGGATTGACAATGTTTCCGGATTATATCAGGTTCCGACAGCATTTCAGACTAACGCATTAAACTGGTTCCGTTCGCTTGATTTGGAGGGCTACGATACAATCACTGTCACTGGCCATTCAAAGGGTGGCAACAAGGCCAAATTCATCACTCTTATGGATAATCGGGTGGACAACTGCTTCTCCTTCGACGGGCAAGGCTTTTCTGATGAATTCATCAAGAAATACGCTCACCAAATTATTATGAATCAAAAGAAAATCCTAAATATTATAGAAGAAAGTGATTTTGTAAATATTCTGCTAAACGATGTTGGTAAAAAGCAGTTTTATCTTGGAACAAACTGTGGAAGGCTTGGCTTTGCGGAGAATCACTGTGCAAATGCTGTGGTATTTTATGATGATATTGGCGGAATGTCTGTATGGCCTGCTCCTGCTCAGGATAAGAAAATGTCCGATTTGGATGTGATGCTTAACAGCTTTATACGCTCTATACGCATGACTACAAGAGAAAAGGTTGCGAACATGCTTGGCAGCCTAATCGTAAATGCCAAAGGCGGTGACACCGACAAGCTTGTGTACACACTCTCTGACGAGCGTTATTCAGACAGTGCAGCTCAGCTAACAGCCTACATTTTCAAATACAAAAACAAGAAGCCTCAGATGGTGGAATCCGTAAAGGAAATCATGGAGCAAAACGGCTTCAACACCAGCATGGTTGGAATCATTGACTTCGTAACTAATCACTCATTACTTATGCGCCTCATAGGCAAACGCCCTAAGCTGGTACTGCTAATCCTCCATCTAAAGCACTCACCAGAAAATATGATAAGCTTCCTGCAGCGCCACACGGAGCTCTTCGCCCTATTAGTCGAAATCTCCCGCAAGATGCAACGCATCTCCCTACGCTACAGCGGCGAGGATATGCGGGTTGGCTAGCGATGTGAAAAAGGGACTGGCAATTGCCAGTCCCTTACTAATATCATATTCTATGCAAGAAGCTTTTCTACAAACTCTGTGCCCTGCTCAGTGCACATGCCACATGTGTGTGCAATGATTCTGTTGAGCTCGCTCTGCTCATCTGGGCGTCCTTCAAATACTGTACCATTGAAATTACGGCCTACAGCTGAAGAAACGATCTTATATTTTGTAGTAAGCTGTGTGTATTTGTCGTAGGTTCCAAAGACCTGAAGACCTGCGAACAAATCACCTATAGCAGCATAATTCTTATCCTTAACATACTCCGCAATCTTTGTGCAAATCAAAGAATCTGCATAACTGTTATCAGTGCCATATCTATGTATAAATTCAAGGAAATTCTGCCCAAGTGTAAGAAGGAAATCCTCCTCCTTTGATCCGCTGAGCTGTTGCTGCATCATTCCTATTTTTCTTCTAGTACGAACTGTTATCATAGTATCTCTCCTCAGTACTCATCCGTTATCAAAACTACATTTTTCACAAAGACCCGACAATCATATAACAATTATTCGTAGCTGTCAATCACTTTCTTAATTATAACACATCTGTGTTATACTTGTTCCATGGAATACATTTCACTATCAGATTATTTAAAAAATAAATACGGTACAAAGGTATACAAGCTCTCTCTCACCAGCGGCTGCACCTGCCCAAACAGGGACGGTACTATCAGTACTGGTGGCTGTATCTTCTGCTCTGAAGGTGGCTCTGGAGACTTTGCTGCCAAGGGTATGAATCTTGCTGAGCAAATTTGTTATGCCAGAGAGCTTGTTGATAAAAAGATTTCCTCGAAGATTCCACTCGAAGAACGGAAATATATTGCCTACTTCCAATCCTTCACCAATACCTACGGTGATCAGGAAAGATTAATGCGCCTTTTTTCTGAAGTGCTATCTTATCCTGAGATTGTAGGGCTTTCTATCGGTACACGTCCAGATTGCCTTTCAGATGAGATGATTGAGCACCTTTCCAAGCTGAACTTAGAAAAAGAGGTTTGGGTTGAGCTTGGTCTGCAAACCATTCACGAAAACACTTCAACGCTTATCAACCGAGGCTACCTGCTTCAAGTGTTTGAGGATGCATACAAAAGACTCACCGACGCAGGGCTAAAAGTAGTAGTTCATGTTATTCTTGGCCTGCCTGGTGAATCAAAGTCAGACATCATAGATACGATTGATTACCTGGCGAAGCTAACGCCCAGGTTGTTTGGCGTAAAGCTTCAATTGCTTCATATCTTAATGGGTACAAAGCTTGCTGATATGTATCAATCGCAACCATTTCATATTTACGAACTGGATGAATATTGTGAGCTTGTCTGTGAGTGCCTACGTCATCTTCCACCTGAGACTGTTGTTCATCGCCTCACTGGTGATGGTCCTAAAAGACTTCTCATTGCCCCTCTTTGGTCCGGAAATAAAAAGGTTGTAATGAACACAATGCGGGAGGCTATTAAAAAAGCACATCGCTAAGTGCAGAAATCAATCCCTCATTTTCATTGTGCTGTTTAACTGCAATTCTATAGAAGCCCTTAGCTAAGCCTTCATAGTCCGAACAGTCACGAATTAGAATTCTATATTCTAAAAGCTGCTGCTTTAATTCAAAATTATTGCATTTGAATAGAAGAAAATTAGCATCAGAGCCATAAACCTTCACACCAAGTTTCTTCATCTCATGAGTCAGGAAGTAGCGCTCCTCTTCAACAACCTTCACTGATTTTTCAAGATACTCATGATGCTTTAGGCACTCCACTCCTGCCATCTGCGCAAAGATGGAAAGGTTCCATTCTGGAAGATGTGACTTCAACTGATCTGCCATTGCCTCCTTGGAGCAAATTGCATAGCCAATGCGAACTCCAGGAATCGCAAAGGACTTAGTGAAAGCCCTAAGCGCTATAACAGATTTATGACTCTGAATATCCTGTATAACTGAACGCTGCATATCTTTTCCTGTTAGTGGTAAAAAGCACTCATCAACCACAAGGACTGCGCCAGTTTTATCACAGGTTTCTATAATATCATCAAGCAAATCCTTATCTATCAACTTACCATTTGGATTGTTAGGGTTGGTAAGGAAAACCAGCTCTGGCTTCTCTACTATTATCCGCTCCACAAAATCATGATGAAGTTCAAAATCGTTTTCTTCTGAAAGATGATAATACAAAAGCTTGCATTTTGGATTCACGCCTTTCAAGCATGTTTCATAACCCGAAAAGCAAGGCGCCACTAAAAGAGCCCTCTTTGGATTTATGGCATGACAAATCGCCATAATAATCTCCGATGCTCCGTTGCCATAAACAATCGTTTGCTCACTCACATCAAATAAAGCTGCCGTATCACCTACCAGTGCTTCATGAACAATGTCAGGGTACTTATTGGCATGAAGCGCCGCCTCAGTTAAAACCCATTGCACCTCATCTGGCACTCCCAACGGATTAATGTTTACTGAGAAATCAGAAACTATGCTATTTCTATAAATATCACCACCATGCATATCAAAACCTCAAAAATTATTTCTGTCGCAAACATCAAAATATTTGCACGTTTTATATCTTCATCCGAGATTGGTCGCAGCCTATCTCCGATATACTTCTTCTCCACTACTTTTCCGAAGTAGCTTGCTGGGCCGGCAAGCTGAAGTCCCAAAGCTCCTGCACATACACTTTCAGTTTGTGCGGAGTTTGGACTGGCATGATTAAACCGGTCTCTTTTGAAAATCCTATAGGCATTCCTCATGCTATAATCTTTTCCAAGAAATGCGCAGGCCAAAATCATAAGCCAAGCACTTATTCGTGCTGGTACAAAATTTACAATATCATCGAGCTTTGCTGCTGCTCTTCCAAAATCCATGTACTTGTCATTTTTGTAACCTACCATGGAATCCATGGTGTTTATAGCCTTGTAGGCGATGCCAAGCACTGGGCCACCGATTGCCAGATATAAAAGAGGTGCAATGACGCCATCAGAAGTATTCTCCGCAACTGTCTCAACTGCCGCCTTAATCACTCCATCTTCATCAAGACTTGCTGTATCTCGGCCCACAATCATGGACACAGCACGTCTGCCTGCCTCAAGCCCTTCTTCTTTGAGAGCCGTGTACACCTTCATACTCTCGGTGTAGAGGCTTTTTGCAGCAATACAATAGTATGTAATCACTGCTTCAATTATAATTCCAAATATTGAATTTAATGTGTATGCGAAATAAAGAATAAGAAAACATATTCCCACTGATATCGTAATTACGATAATTACCATCAGAAGTCCCAGCCTTCTTTTTCTTGCAAAAACAGTCTCAATATCAAGGCTTCTGTCTGCCACCTCCAGAAACTGCTTAGATAAAAATGATATTAAATTTCCTATCCATCTGATTGGATGTGGCCAGCCTATTGGATCACCTAGTAAAAGATCCAGGACGAAGCCCGCTAAAAATGCTGTCATGTGATAAATCAAAAGTGTATCCCTCGCCATTCTCTGTCATGTATGAGTAAAAATCCCCGCCAAAATAATGGCTCAAAACAGCCATGATTGTGCCCCCATGGGCAACAATAGAAATATCCTCTGCATCCCCAATGTTTTTAAGTACTTCCTGAAATCCCCTTAGGAATCTCTCGTTTGCCGCAGCTGGACTTTCCCCCTTAGGAAAGGCTTCTGTTCCACCACTATCAATCCAACGCTGATACTCTGGATTGTCCGCCAGCTCCTGGTAGTTCTTCCCCTCAAAAAGACCAAAATCGGTCTCTCGAAGATCCTGAACAATCACAGGCTTCATTCCTGGGTATATTATCTCCGCAGTTTCGATACAGCGTGCCAAAGGACTTGAAAAAACAATATCTGCAGGTGGGTAAACCCTGTTTTTGATTAGTTCCTGCCCATCTGTGCTAAGCTTTTCATCTGTAATTCCGATATATGCTTTTCTTTCATTGCCAGGGGTTTTACCATGGCGAATAAAAGTAATATGTCTTACCTCAGTCATTATTTAACCTTTACAGCGATTCCGCAAACCACCTTGTATACTTCAGTCGCCTCTTTAGCAAGGCTAATTAGAATGCGACCTGTAACCTCTCTCCACTGGCGGTCAAACTCCTGCTGTGGAACCACTCCATTTCCAATTTCATCAGAGATGATTACCCAGTCTCCGTCAGTAACTATCGCTCTTATCTCTTCTAAGATTTCCTGCTGTATCTTGCCTGCCTCAAGTCGCTCTTTAATAAACAGATGAAGATGATTCAGGCAATTTGCATTCGAAAAATTTTCGCTGGCATAATCAGTCTTCCCCTGATAGCTGCCGCCTACAACTAAAACCATTTTTCCTCCTATTGGAGCACATTCAAAGCCATTACAAATGCGCCAATTAACATCTCAGTATTTACAACAAACCAGCCAGCCAAATCCCCTGTGATTCCACCAAAGTTTTTGTAGGCCATCCTAATGTAACCAACTGTCGATAAAAAAGACACCACAATCAAAGCAATTGTTGGATATGGATTAACATAAAACGCATATACGAAACAAGCTATTAGCTCCACAATCAATGCGATAAAGACAATATTGTCACTTGCCGTCTTTGCCTCGGTGTGAAGCAAGCCATCTTCCTTGGCCTTCTTGCCTCGAACAACGCATATTCCACTCAGGCAACGTACAACAAAAAATGAAAAGCACCAGGTGATAAAAGCTTCCTTGGTCATCATCAGAATTGCTGCAAACATTATAAGTCCAAGTGTTACAAGATTAATAACTGAAAAGGCTCCAATGTGTGGGTCCTTCATTATTTCAAGACGCTTTTCCTTTGTCTGCCAAGAGCTTAATGCATCGGTCACATCCATGTAGCCATCCAAATGAAAGCCGCCTGTAACAACCAGTGGAATTGCAAGTGCAAGCGCCGCCAAAGCCAAATGCGGATATTGATATTTCTCATATAAATAATATAAAGCATATTCCAAAACGCCTATTACCGCCCCTACCCATGGAAAGAAAATCAGATGATACTTCATATCATCACTTGCCCATTCGAAATGTGGCATAGGAATTCTTGAATACATGGAAAAAGCTACTGCTATTGATTTAAGTATTTTCATATCTAGTAATTCACCCTTTTATTTTTAGCGGAATCCCAACTACAACCTCGTAAACCTCTTCAGCTTCGCTGGCAAGCATTGAATTTAACGCACCAAGAGCCTTCAGATAATCCATTGTGGTTTCATCGTATTGAACTCCATCATCGAAAATATCATTTGAAACAATAACAAGCTCACTGATGTGTCCTGCAAGTACTTTCAAATCTTCAAAGATCTTCTCGATGCATTTTTCTGATGGAATAATCTGTCCATCTCTAAACATCTCGTTTGCCACAAGATTCGATAGACACTCCAATAAAATTATTCCATTTTCGTTTATATTGTTTGTGATTTTTGCGGCATCGAAAGGCTGTTCAATCGTTTCAAAGCCCTTGCCAGCTCTGGCTTCTCGATGCTTTTGAATTCTGGCCTTTGCCTCATCATCAAATGCTGCCATCGTGGCAAGATAATACTGAATGTCATAATGCTTTTCGCAGACAAAGCCTTCTGCAAACTCCGACTTGCCGCTGCCACTTCCGCCATAGATTAATGTAATCATTAACTATTTATCTACCTCAAAATTTTCATACTGCTCTACTTCGGAATCCTCAAACTTCAAAGCCTGATGGAAAGCCGTATCCGTAAGGCGAAGCATATTAGCCATCATAACTGCGCCAGCTCCCTCGCCCACAGCCATCTTTGCATCGAATACTGGCTCCAGCTTAAGCTTCTTTGCAAGCTTTTCAGAAACAGGCTCCTTGCTGATGTGTGATGGAATCAGATAATCCTTTACATTTTCAAGAAGACGCTCTGCCACAAGTGCAGAAACCTGGCTGAGCATTCCGTCAAGAATAATTGGGACCTTGTACAAGCCACCGCCCAAAACAATTCCTGTCATGGCAGCTAGCTCAAGCCCACCGAAATTGCTGCAAATTTCCACTGGAGAAAGACCGCTGTACTGAGCCAATGCCATGGCAACTACAGCACGCTTGCGACTAAAGCCTTCATCATCAAGGCCTGCGCCGCGACCTGTTACAGCCTCTGCATTCAAATCCAAAAGATAGCCTGCCATTACAGAAGCTGAGGTGGTATTTCCAATTCCCATCTCGCCAACGAGAATAACATTGTAGCCTTCCTCCTTGCTATCCTTTACCAAGTCCATACCAACCTGAACTGCTCTGGAGAACTCCTCCACAGACATTGCAGGCTGCTTAAGGAAATTGCAGGTACCATACTTCACTCTGCGATTCAAAGTGAATGGAACCTCCTTGGCGTAATTAATTCCAACGTCAACAGAAACAATATCGATTCCAAGAGATTTTGCCATCACACCGGCAGTGGTGATACCCATGCCGATATTTGTGGCACAGATTCTGGTAACATCCTGCTCAGTCTGGCTGACACCCTCTTCAACGACTCCATGGTCGCCACAGCAGACTATCAAGCGCATGTGAGATAAATCAGGTGCCTCGAATCCCTGAATTGCTGCAATTTTAGAATGATAGTTTTCCAGATTTCCAAAGCTGTTAATTGGCTTGGCAACCTTGTCCCAACTATCTTTAATCTTTCTGACCTCAGCCTCATCAATAGGCTCCACTGTCAGCTTGTTTTCTAGCACATCATCAAACAGAAATCGTTCATTCCCCATAATTTTTCATAGCCTCCACAAAATTTTTTACAAAGTCTGGGTTAGATGGATAATACAGATGTGGGAATCCCGCATAGGAACCACCAAAATGATGAGTGCATTGCCACTGTTTACCCCCCATTGGCTTTTTGGCAACGCAGGCTTCACCATTATTATCCGTGTCATAATAGTGGAACTCATGACCGCGAATCTTCATTTTGCCATCATCTATTGTCACATAGCCAAATCTAACAAGCTTACCCACAAACCAGGCTGCACCAGAAATGGCTCCCGCCATATCGTATTTACGATTTTCCTTATCTGAAACTGAATCCATCAGATACATAAAACCGCCGCACTCTGCAAGAACTGGCATGCCCGATTCAATAACAGATTTAATCTCACTTTTGATAATTGAATTTCTCGAAAGCTCCCTGAGATAATTCTCAGGATAACCGCCGCCAAGCAAGAGTCCAGAAATATTCTCTGGAAGATGCTTATCATTCAAAGGTGAGAAATAAACAAGCTCTGCTCCCATGTCCTGGAGCAGCTGCAGATTCTCCCGATAGTAAAAGCAAAAGGCTCTATCGTAGGCAACCGCCAATCTGACAGCGGACTCCTGCTCCTGAGTTTTCTTATCTTCTATTATATCTAATTTTGCTGCGGATTCGGCAATTTTTATTATTTTAGATGTATCCACACTCTGAGCTACAGCATTTGCCATCAGCTCAAGCTTCTCGTGAATGGTCTCAATCTCTTCAGGAAGAACAAGTCCCAAATGTCTACTGCTGAGCTCCACGCCCTTCGTGGCAGGGACCGAGCCTAGATATTTTATCTTTAATTCCTTTTCGATAAGCTCTCCAAGCTTGTCTCCAAAGGCTGGACTTGTCCTGTTCAAAATCACGCCCTTGATTAGATTGTGCTTGTCGTAGTCTAAAAAGCCCTTTATCTCAGCAAGAATAGAACGGCCTGCTCCCTTTGCATCAAGCACAAGAATAATCGGAGCCTTAAGCACTCTTGCCAGATCATAGCTTGAACCAGTCTCCTCTGTGCCACCGACTCCATCATAAAGGCCCATGACACCTTCGATAACAGCTATGTTGCCTGAATATTCCTTTGCAAATAGCTGTCTGGTGGTATCATCATCTGTAAAAAATGTATCAAGGTTTCCCGATGGAATTTCTAGCACAGTTCGATGAAACATCGGGTCGATATAATCCGGGCCGCACTTAAAGCTACACGGATTCATGCCCTGAGCCTTCAGCACAGCCAATAATCCGCATGTAATTGTCGTTTTGCCACTGCCGCTCTTTGGGGCAGCAATCATAATTCTAGAGTAGTTCAATGTCTCCTCCCTTTACAAGCCAAAAAGCCAAGCTAAATGCTTGGCTTACTATCTTTTCTTTACACAGCAATAATAATACCACAAGTATCACAAAGTGTCACACAAGTGGGGATGAGACAATCCGTTAATAAGAGAAAAAGATAATAAATTATTCATATCTAAGGGCATCAATAGGATTTAATTTGGCTGCATGCTTAGCTGGTGCATATCCGAAGATAACGCCGATTGCAGTTGCAAATCCAATAGAAAGATAAATACTTGTAAATGAGATATTAACTGGAAATCCCATGACTTTATCAACTAATACACCAAGGGACAATCCCAATATCATTCCTATAACTCCACCAATCAGACAAAGAATAATTGCCTCACTTATAAACTGGAACATAATCATCGAATCTTCTGCCCCAAGGGCCTTTCTTGTACCGATTTCCTTGGTTCGCTCAGTGATTGATACAGTCATGATATTCATGACACCAATACCACCAACCAACAAAGCAATAGCAGCAATTAATGCAAAGGCAGCGGTCATCTGACTCATTGTCTGCTGCTGACTATCCACCATACTCTTATTGGTATAAGTAGAGATTGAAAAGATGTCCTTTAATCTAGAGGCCATTCTCTCATTTTCATAATTTGTAACTTCTGTAGGGAAGGTGTTCATATCCACTCCTTCAGCTGCCACAATCACAACAGAATCATAGCTAACCTCATGCTTGAAATCAAAGGCTGTCTGCAGTGGAATATACACATCTGTATTTTTATCATTTCCAAAGCCATAGATTGACATAAGATCCTGTATTGGCTCATAAATTCCTACTATGGTAACATCCAAAAAATCTGAATCCATCAGAATCTCTGCGTCTGTTCCAAGTACTGAGTCAGGATTATAGTTTTCTCCGAAAAGCTGCTGGGCAAATTTTTCTGAGACTATTGCCACCTTGCTACCTTTTTCATAAGCATACTGGTCGAAGAAATTTCCTGCAGAAAGCTTCACATTATTAGCCTTTAAATAACCCACGCTAATTCCATAAACATTAACGCTTGCTTCTTTACCAAGCTTGTTTACCTTGCCACTTCCAGCCTGAGACTTTACAGAAATTGCAGCTATCTTATCCTCGAAATGCTGGGCCATATCATGCAAATCCTCAGCTGTTAATTCGGCAGCCTTCCGATCATCCTCAGATACTTCCTCATTCCAGTCTATCTGACTTATATAAAAATCCATATTCTGCATGCCAAGCTCAGACATCTGCTTAACCTGTTGGGCTGTCATTGAATCACCAATAGTCATGATAGTGATAACTGCCGCAACACCTATGATAATACCAAGCATAGTCAAAAAAGCTCGAAGCTTGTTGGCCTTTATACTTCTTATTGCTAGTTTACAGTTCTCGATTAACATAGATTCTTCCTTTCCTAGTTAGGCATTTGCCGTATCTGAGATAATCGCCCCATCACTAATAGTTACAATTCTAGAGGTTTCAGCAGCAAGCTCATTTGAATGAGTGATAAGCACAATTGTCTTACCCTGCTTTTCATGCAACTCATGGAAAATATCCATAACCAAATGGCCAGTAGCAGAATCCAAAGCTCCAGTAGGCTCATCCGCGAGAATCAAATCCGGATCGTTCGCCATGGCTCTGGCTATAGCCACTCTTTGCTTTTGTCCACCTGAAAGCTCGTCTGGATTATGATGCATTCTTTCTTCCATACCAACCATTTTAAGGAGTTCTACTGCTCGCTCTCTTCTCTCTTTGGCGCCCAAGCCTCCATAAAGCATTGGCATTTCCACATTTGAAAGTGCATCTGTCCTGGCAATCAAATTATAGGTTTGAAAAACAAATCCAATATGTTTATTTCTAAGCCTGGCTAATTGTTTTGCTGGCGCATTAGAAATGTCGATTCCATCTAAGGTATACTCACCTGCAGTTTGTCTATCCAGAATTCCAAGTATATTCATCAGGGTACTTTTTCCTGAACCAGACTGTCCAACTACGGAAACAAACTCACCTTTATATACATCCAAATCTATTCCATGAAGGATTTCCAGTTCGTTCGGTGAACCGATATAATAACTTTTTCTAATACCTCTTGCACTTAACAAGAGTTCATTTTCATTAGTCAACATTTATACCCCCATCAGCACCCATGCTAAGCAACATATCATCAATACCGGCCTCATTGCTATCAATAATGACTTTGCCTTCTTTAATACCTGTTCCAGAAACCTCGGTATAGTAATCATCAGACAAACCTGTTGTTACTGTGACATTTTCAGTTTCACCTTCAGACTTCTGAACCACAACGTAATCCTTACCTTCCTCATCCTTCTGAATAATTGCAGATGGTACAGCAAGAACATTATCTTTCTTGTCAATCAAAAATGTCATCTTTGCAGTCATTCCAAGTCTAAGTACTTCGTTAACACCATCTAGAGTTACATCAACACGATAAGTAGCACGCTTCTTTGAAACTGAAGCTGTTGAAGAATCGCTTTTCTTATCCTTGTCACTATCCTTTGTAGCTGTTGGAGAAATAAAGGTTACTTTTCCAGTAAGAACCTCATCTTCTGTGGCATCAGTTTTAATGTTAACTGTCTGACCCAATTTAATCTTTGGAATCAAAGCCTCGTCAATATCCGCAGATGCCTTAAGGGTAGTCATATCATCTATAACAACTGCTGCTTCAGCGCCCGAATAAGTCTGACCTGGTTTGATATTTACATTTGTTACAACACCATCCTGTGTAGCATAAACAGTTGCCTTATCGAGCTCAGCCTTTGTTGTGGCAATTGCCTTTTGATTATCAATAGTGTTGGCCTGACTATCTAACTTGGCAGATTCGATTGCGCGGCTCTTAAAAAGATTTTCTCTGTCCATCTCTTTTTGAGTTCTGCCCTGAGCCTCAGTGCTTGTCTCAATCTTTTTGTCTGCATCCTTCACAGCTTCTTTAGCTGTAGTAAGGGCTGACTCAGCTGATCTTACTGCTGACAAAGCCGCATCATATTTATCTCTAGCTGCTGCATAGGCTGCCTGGTCACCACTTTCACTTGCTGCATTCATATCTGATTCCGCACGATCTGCTGCGCGTCTTGCATCACCAAGTGCATCCTCAGCTTTTTTTACCTTACTCTCATTATCCTCTTTTGACTTGTTAGCATCGGCAACCTCTTTGTTAGAGTCAACCACCTTCACTGCTCCAGCATCCAGCTGCTTATCAAGCTCAAGCTCTGCGTTAGCCATTGCAATATCATTTTTCTGCTGCAGTAAGCTGTATGCCTTCTGCTGATAGCTAAGTTCATTTTGTTTTTCTGACATATCAAGCTTGTAAAGAGGATCTCCCACCTTAACCTCATCGCCTATAGAAACATACACCTCAGCAACAGGGTAAGTTCCTGTCGTGCTTGCAAGCGCTGTAGTTTCCTGAGCTGCAATAATTGATCCAGTAGCAGAAATAGTCTTTTCAATAGTCTGCTTTGTTACATTAACTGTGGGTACTGTTTCAACCTCAATATCCTGCGGCTTCATAAACTTAAAGTAAACACCGCCACAAACCATTGATACAACAACTACACCAGCCACAATTTTTAATACGGTCTTCTTGTTCATTCTTAATTGCCTCCCCTAGCAAATCAACTAAAACGTTTTCGTAAATAACTTAGCATATAAATATGCATATCTTGTGTATAAATCATCGTTTGCTATTTTTTTCAGTATTTTTTCACATTTACCGAGGTTATAGTATCATTTCATCTATCACACTAGTGTCACAACAAGTGAGGATGACGCAAACTAAAGATTTCAAGAAGCTAACATCTATCCAGCCCCTAACGACTGGATTCATAACGATTATGTATAAATCTCAAAATGTCATTTTGAGCAGTATTCTCGCATTTTCCTTTATATACTTAGATTGGGAAATTATCCCACTACACAATATCCACATTGGTGCCTGTCACCGTTATGCGCCTTTAAAAAAATATTGAAATTTAGATTTTGGCGGTTTATAATAGCTTTAGAGTTTATAAATCGCCAAAATCGCCTTTTGAATTGGTTTTTTGGCGATTTATATCACAAAAGGAGTAGTTTATGAAAATAATCGGACGAAAAAGAGAAAAAGACTGCTTATTGCAGTGCCTCTATTCTAAGAGACCAGAATTTATAGTTGTGTATGGTAGAAGAAGAGTCGGTAAGACCTACCTTATCAGAGAATATTTTAATAGACAGTTTTCTTTTTATACCACTGGTCTCACAGATGAAAAGACCAAGGGGCAACTGCGAGCTTTTACAGAGAGTTTGAAAGCTTATGGCAGTAATGATACTTCATTACCAAAAGATTGGTTCGAAGCCTTTTCACGCTTAAGAAATATTCTTGAAAAGGAAAATGTCTATCGAGAACCTATCAATAACAAACGTGTAATATTTCTTGATGAGCTCCCATGGATGGATACAGCACGCTCAGATTTTAAAAGTGCACTAGATTATTTTTGGAATAGTTGGGCATCAGCTCAAGAAGATTTAGTTTTAATAACATGTGGTTCAGCTACTTCTTGGATAATTAATAATCTCCTAAATAGTAAAAAAGGATTTCATAATAGAGTTACGAGACGAATTCAGCTTGCACCATTTTCTTTAGCAGAATGTGAAGAACTATATAGTTTTAATGATGTCGTAATGACAAGGAATCAGATGATTGAATGCTATATGGTTTTTGGTGGAATCCCTCATTACTTAAATATGTTAGATTCAAGGCTAAGTTTGGCGCAGAATATAAACGAGCTTTGCTTTAAGGAATATGGCGAACTACACAATGAGTATCACAATCTGTTTTATTCTTTATTTGATAAACCAGAAAAGCATATAGCTATATTAGAAGCACTCTCAAGAAAAAAAGAAGGGCTTACACGAAATGATTTAGCAAAAAACGAATCTATCGGTGGCGGTTCAGTCCTAACAAAGAATCTCCGGGAATTGGAAGAATGCGGATTCATTCGCAAGTTCAATAACTATACACAAGAAGAAAATAATGCTTTATACCAGTTGATAGATCCGTTTACGCTATTTAGTTTACATTTTATAAAAAATAAAAAATTTGATTCGTGGAATGAATATCTTAATACTCCAGGGTATAATGCTTGGCGCGGTAATTCATTTGAAATAGTATGTATAAATCATATCAATCAGATAAAAGCTTCACTTGGAATTAGCGGAATTGAGACAAACGAGTTTTCTTGGAGAAGTAGTAGCACAGACAAAAGCGCTCAAATTGATTTAATTATTGATAGAAAAGATGGTGTAATTAATCTTTGCGAGATGAAATACACAAATGAAGAATACTCATTGGAGCACGATGAATATTACAAGCTTCAAAATCGTATGACTATTTTCCAAAAAGAGTCAGAAACTAAGAAAGCTATACACATAACATTAGTAAGTGCAAATGGCCTAAAAAAAAGTAAGTATTCCGGCATAATTCAAAATGTCATTTCTGGAGAAGATTTATTTTCACATTAAACAATTAAAAATATGGTTTAGTCGAAAGTCTAACCCTTTTGATTACTCAAAATACTTAGCTGTCTTTAAGTCGACCTCTAGCTTGTTACACTTAGAGACATTGGTGCCTCTCAGTGAGAGGCGCCTCTCTCGTCGGCAAACGGGAGAGGCATTGGCGAGAAATAAATAGATAAAAAATATCCCACACCGCAAGGTGTGGGATTTGTTAAATCATTTGAATTTATAATGTGAACTAATGACTATAACTAAAATCTAGCCGCAGTAGTAATAATTTCATTAACCGCATCAGTAATAGAATAGTGAAGCTGTTCCTCCGGATACTTCTCTAATGCCTACATAAATCCAGTTTTTGCTATCACCCTAGGAATCTCGTCTTGCTGAAAACCGCGTCGTTTCATTTCTGTATATATATCCTGCAAATAGTCGTCAATCATTTCTCTTGAAATAACCATTCCTCTCACCTCCTAAACAATCTGATAGGTGTACTTTTTTATGAATTCCAAAGCCTCCTGGGTATGAAATGCATATTGCTTGAAGAATTAAAAAAACAATAATGTCATCGAGGGCAAAGGCACCGTGACCTTGCCCTATTTTAATTCCTTTTCCTTATATTTATAATCCCTTTAACAATTTCTATTATCTTTTTTCTAAATACAAAAGCGACAATAAATGTCAGTATAACAATCCCATACCGAATATAAATATAATTATATGTTGCCATTAGAATGAACCCCGCAACAAGAAAAGGTATAGTTATCTTAAGAATTATTGAGGTACTATAAGGATACTTTTCTTCACAACAATCTCTACAAACCTTCCTCATAAAAGTATAGTGAGCCACAGCATAAATGATGAAACAAACTAATGTAGTGTAACCAGCAGCCATGTAGCCAAATTTACCGATAAAAATATAGTTCAACGCCACATTCAAAATCGCACCAATTATACTAGCCATCATTATGATTCCAGTTTTCTCATAGTAAAATGCGAACTTTGCAAATAGGTCATAGGAATACATAAAGTAAACACTCATTGCAACAGGAGGTATTACCCAAATGGCATCATAGTATTCTTTTGGTGCAAATATAGCAACGGCCTCTGGTGCCATAACTATTAATAACAAATTAACAACTGCAACAATAATCAATGTTGTATACGCCACTGGTGCCAGAGAAGTTATTCGCTTTTCCTTAATCTTCTGATACATCCAGGGATTTAGCGTTTGAGTTAACGCAACATTAAAAAGTGTCATAATCAAAGAGACGGAGTATGCAAGATTATAGATACCTGCCTCACCATCTCCTACCATTCTTTGAATCATTATTCTGTCAGCACTGTTTAAAACTGTTTGTGAAAGATAATGCGGCACTAAAGGAATATTAAACGCTAAGGCATAGGTCCAAAACTTTTTTGAGAAATAGATTTTTCCCTTAAAAAGATGGGCAAAAAACACCCATCCAAACATTACAATATCACAAATCACCCATCCTATTATCCTAGCAGTCGCTTTATCAGCAGCACTCATCACGAATATGATTTCCACAGCCGGCTTTATTACTGATGATATTAAGGTAACTACGACCAAAGATTGATATGAGTAGTGAACCCTTTGCTCGTTTGCCCAGAAGCCAAACACAGCAGTAATCCAAATCAGAATGAACATAGATATCATCTGTTCAGATGATAATGAAAATAATGAATTCCAAAAGTCTTTAAACAACAGATAGATTGCAAACCAAAACGCCACAAGCGTTAACGATAACCCTTGTAGGGACGACGTAAAAATAGGTCCTTCATTTTCATATTTTACCAGTCCCTGAGTGTGCACACCTCCAGTTAACCCCAATGCAACAATTATTGCTATTATTCCATACCAAGAGTTGAATACTCCAAACTCTCCAAAATCTTCAGGGCTCATTATACGAGTAAATATCGGTGTGGTAATCATTGATATACCCTTTTGTAAAAATGAGCATACCAAAAACCACAGTGATGCCCTCACTTGTACTGGCAATAATCGATATTTTTCAATTGCCTTATTCATTATTAATCTCAAGCCCTTTCTATGCTTCATTCATATTTAAGAATTGCTCTAAACAATACATCTGCCACTTCTGATTACCTGTAAAACGATTCATATCAATATCATTTCTGAACTCTGGTCGCTTTGGACCTTCCCAAGTCTTGAAGTACTCATCAACAGGTCTTGGCATCGGATTCTTATTAGGCACAGGAATCTCTGGATATTTCATATGCATCAGTTCGCGAATCAGATACTTTGGCTCTCCATGTCGAACTCTATACAAATCCAATTCTTCAGCCATCTTAAGACGTGCATAAGGATCATAATATGGCATTCCTGCAACCTCAAATGCATTCAAATATGAGCTTGATGATTCTATAGAAAAAACATCATCCATAAACTTAAGGAAATCAATCTTATCTCCATCTACACGATAACGCTCAAACAAATACTGCATAGATACAGGCTCAACTAAAACATCCTCTGGCTTAGTGAAGATGTATCGCTCCATAAATTCATCAAAGGTCCAGTCCTTTGCAAGCAGTCCATCCATCCCACCAAATATTAAATCACTGCTCTCTCCAACGAACATGATTTCTACACCATCGGCTTTTGCTTGAAATGCTGCCTGAAGGATCTGTGGTTCAATTGAATGAACAGGCGCAGCCTTAGCTTTCATTACAGGTATAAGATGAGCTACTACCGTGTCCCAACTAATATCCACATAATGTAGATTCAGACCAAAGTACTTTGCGTAGTATTCAGCACGTTCTAACTCTTCTTTTTGGAAATCACCGCCTAAAAATCTGAACGTATAAGCATCTGAACCTGAAAGATATGAAGCTACAATTGCAGAATCCATTCCGCCAGAAAGAAGAATTCCCTTCTTCATATCCTTGAACTGTTCCATTTGATTTCTGATTTCAGTATCAATATCATCAGCAGTGTGAACTGAAATTCGCTCTTCATCTGAGATAGGAGTAATATTCTTATGCTTCATACTCTCATAGAATTCTACGCCATCTTTTTCTATATAGCGAAATGCCATATATGAGCTCATACAGAATCTCTTATCAATCATTATTCTCTTCGCCCTCAACATTAATATGTTTTTTCATTGCTCTCTCAGACGCTTCACTGGTCCATCCTCTGACCTGCTTCAAAGCCTCTGTTATCTTCGTGCTAGAAACACCCTTGGTATAAGGAAAATAAACAATCTTGACACCTTCTTCTGCGAATTCATCTTCATACCTCTGCCACTTTTCTGTGCCATACCAGTCATCCCCCACAAAAAGCATCGTGGCGCCAAGTTCCTTGCATGCTTTAAGCTTATCCATGTCATATTGCGGAACCGCAGCATCAACGTACTTGCAAGATCGTACTATTTCAATACGATCCTCAAATGGTATAAGTGCGTTTTTTCCTTTGTACTGTACAAGTTCATCAACAGTTACACCTACTATTAGCTTGTCACACATGCCTTTTGCATTCTTTAATAGATTAAGATGTCCTACATGAAAAAGATCATAAACACCTGTCGTATAACCTATAATCATTTTATATTCTCCTTGTATAGCATTTTTATTTTAAGATTTTCAATTGGATTTAAATGCCATCTAATCACTTCGCTAATCATGTTGATTTATTACAAACAGCAGTATACAAATCTTGAGAAACATAAAGCCGATAATTATGATTAGATTGTCGCTTTTCTACTGGTGGTAAAGACATATAGTCTCCATAAAACATAGACAGGTTATAATCTGCATTAACTATCCCAGCTATTGTACTGTTTTCAAACGGATATATAGCAATTCTCTCTAATTCGGTTCGTTTAATTTTTCCTTTTTCGCACCAACCTGCTCCCTGCAAGCATGAATATTCACATTTATCAAATGGATATTTTTTGCATTCATCAATCTCAGATTTTATTATGAAATTCATTGGAATAAAAAAAGCTATTTTCTGAATTAGCAAATGTCTAATATATTCACACTTATCCATATTCTTCTTTGAAGATTTGTTATTGTCCATTTTTATAGTTCTGATTTTCTTTAACAATCTCAATTTAGAAAAATGTTTTCCTTCTAATTCTTCCGGAGGATATCCGTCAATTGGAAATATATCCATATAAAGTTTTATTTCTGCATATTTCTGAATATAATCTTCCAAAAGATAGCTATCCTTCAAACAGAACTTAGCAAACGGATATGCGTAGTTCTTCCTAGGATAATTCATGACCTCAATAATACTATCATCATTATAATTCTTCATAAAATCCAAAAATTCTTCATAATCAGCTCTTGGCATTCCAATATCAATATCATCATCCCACGGAATAAAGCCAGAATGTCTAACAGCACCAAGAAGGGTGCCCCCAAATGCATAATATCTAAAATTATTACTCTCGCAAATAATCTTAAATTTTTCAAATAAATACATCAGCAATTCTTGCACGTCTTTATTGTCTCGTATCTCGCAATATCTATCTTGTAAAAAGAACATACTATTCATAGCTGGTCTCCTCAATCATATTCAAGTATCGTTCTAAACACCAAATCATCCATTTTTGATCTCCCGTCATGTCATCTGTGCAATATGGTACAAACTCTGCTCTTACTGGTCCTTTCCAATCTGCGAACCACTCATTAACGGGCCTTGGCATTGGTATTTTTGCAGGTAACTCTACTCCGGGATATAAATATCTAAACAACTCTCTTATTACATACTTTGTATCGCCTGATCGTATTCTTGCGTAATCTATAGGAGCGTCTAAATATGTTAGAGAATATGGTCCTATGAATTTTATCCCTGCAGTCTCACAGGCATTTGTATATGTGCCCAACGCTTCCTGCCTAAAATATTTATTTATAAAGTCATGTCCATCTATATGCCCATCTATCTCATATTCCTTATATGGTTCAAGTGGCATAACTGGATTCCTAAGAACTCTATAGGGCATTACATATGTATACCTATCAACGAATTCGTGATATAGCCAATCTTTAGCAAGAAGTCCGTTCATTCCGCCATAAATAATATCTGCGTTTTCTCCAAGAATAAACTTTGTTTTGCCTTCCCCCACAGCTTTCGTTGCAGCTATATATATTTGTGCTTCAATCGAATGAATTGGTGAACCTTTATGATACATACACTTATCTGCAGCTAGTACTATATCTTCCCATGTGATATCTATAATCTCATGGTTAAGATTATTCATGTCGGCCCAACGTTTAGCAGACTCTGATTCATCGATTACTTTGACTCCTGGTACAACACACCTAAAGGTATAAGCTTTCGTACCTTCCGGAACGAGCCTTGCAAGAATTGCAGAATCAATTCCCCCGCTCAATGCTAGAGCCGCTTTTCCATCTAAGCAAGCTTCATCCACATAATATTTTAATGCCTTATATAGTGCATCCTTATCTTTAACAGGTAATCTGTTAAAATTTAAATCTACCTGACGGCAAGATTTTTTTTCACTAAATGCTTTTTCACTGTCATATACATATCTATACATGAGATAAGAACTCATACAAAACTGCTTATCAACCATTTGAGTTGCCTCCGTTTATGTGTTCTCGTGGTTTTATATCTTCAGCAATCCCCTCTAACAGCCTTCAATGCTTCACTTATTTTTGTGATTGATACTCTCTTTGTATAAGTGAAAATAAACTATCTTAATGCCTTCTTTAGCAAAGTCTTCTTCATATTTCCTTAACAATCACAAATAATCCTGTTTTACTAATAATCAGTTTATAATAATCATATATATCTATTCTTGCCTTGTTCTCCCCTCGTCTCGAATTTCCCATCAGGATATTCGAGATGAGGCGTCCCTTAACCAAAAAAATAATCAACTTTTAATGCAATTTAATTTTCTACCTAAATATCCATATTTTTATAACTACAGCTGTCCACGAATTTCTTGGCTGTATTTAAAATGTACCGGAAGCCACGAATATTTTTTATTAGCTTTTAAGATTAATAAAATAATAATTCTTTATTTTCTCAAAAGTTAGAGTTGGATATACTACAAAAGCCTTAGCCAGAAATATTATTGCCTTTAAATACTTTTTTTCTCTCCTACTATCAATAATTACACAATAATACTTGCATGCCTTTCTGTACTTATCCGTCTTTCTATTAGAAAAATCACATTTATCTAGATACTCTTCTTGGTTACGTATGGAAAATGAATCATTGCCATAAAATTGTCTTTCTTTATGGAGTTTTAATATATATTTGTTTATATAGTATTGCTCAAGACACCTCCCTACCGACGCACTATTGCCCCTTATTCTATATTTCAACAAATATTCATCAAGTATTCCCAACTTATAATTGTCGTCTATCATTCTCAACCATAAATCGTAGTCTTCCGAGTTTTTAAGTGGTCTATAGCCATCCAAACTACGTATCACTTCTGTTTTCATCAAAACCGAAGGATGAACGATAACATTTGAATATTCCAAAGTTGAGTTTGGATCTCGAGTTACAATGCTTTCTCTTCGGATAATGTTTCCTGCTTCATCAATATCAACTTTATTAGATGAAACAATTAGTGTTAGCATCTAAATAGTACAAAACAAAATGAGATATTCCCTTCAAGTATTGTATAATCAACAAATGGAGGAACTCATTATGTCACGTCAAAGAAAACAACACAGCAAGCAATTCAAGTTGGATGCCATCAACTATCGTAAGGAGCATCCTGATCTCACTCAATCAGAGTGTGCCAAGAACCTAGGAATAGGTGTCAGCACCTTGGCCCGTTGGGAATCTCAGTACAGAGACCACGATGGCGATATTCCTGTTCGTGGTTCGGGTAATTACGAATCAGATGAAGCGAAGGAAATCGCTAGATTGAAACGTGAGTTACGCGATGCTCAGGATGCACTTGATGTGTTAAAAAAAGCCATCAGCATTCTGGGGAAAAATTAACGGAAGCTATCTATACTGAAGTTTCCGCAAAGGTAGAGGCATCTAAAGTTACTGGACACCGTGTTTCTACTTCTGGAATGCTGAAATTTTTAGGTGTTTCTCGCTCTGGATATCGCTCTTTTCTTAATCGCAAGGTTTCTGCTACTAAGCAACGTAAAGAAGCGGTAAAAAAGAAAATCCAGACCATCTATGATGATTCTAAACAGAACTACGGAGCCCCTAAAATAGCACAGACTCTTCGCAATTCTGGAGAAACTATATCCGACCGCACTGTAGGTTTATACATGCGTGAAATGGGCATTAAAGCCCAGTGGGTGAAGCCTTGGACTACCACAACCAGAGACTCTGATTTTAGCAAAGAGCTTCACAACATCCTTGATGAACAATTCAATCCAGATAGACCAAATGCTGTTTGGTGTACTGATATCACATATATTTGGACTCAGAACGGATTTGTTTATCTGAACTGCGTCATGGACTTATTTGCCAGGAAAATCATTGCCTGGACCCTCGCAGAAACCATGGAGGTTTCTACTGTTATTGAAACTATTGAAAAAGCTAAGGCTAATCGAGACACTGATTTACCTTTGATTATCCACTCTGACCGTGGTAGTCAGTATGTTTCAAAGGCCTGGCAAGAAGCTACTGCAAAGATGCAGCGTAGCTACTCTCATAGTGGCTATCCTTATGATAACGCCTGCATCGAATCCTTCCATTCACTAATAAAAAGAGAATGGCTTAACAGATTTACCATTACCGATTACAGGCATGCATACATGCTTGTTTTTGAATACATTGAAGCATTCTATAACACCGTCAGGATTCATAGTCATTGTAACTATATGTCTCCTGATGAATATGAAAGGTTGTATGAAAGGGTGAAGTCTCCGTCAGTTGCTTAACTGGCAGAACCTCTCATTTTAATTTGTACTAAATCTTGACACAGGACCAAATATCCAATTTATGATTCATCAAATACTTAATTTCTTTTTCCAATCTGTCTATCTCAGAAATATCATCAGCATCCATACGTGCTATTAATTCTCCTGTAGCAACTGCTAATGCTCTGTTTAACGAAATAGCTAATCCCACATTTTTTTCATTCATAAGGATTTTCACTCTACTATCAATATGTGGCAAACCATTTAAATACAATAAAACCGATTTATCTACATTCGGATTATCAATCACAATTATAAATTCTAGATTAGCATATGTTTGATTCAAAATTGATTGCACGGATTGCTTTATCCAATCAATTTTCTCGTTAAATACACTCATTATGACACTAATCATAGAACACCCCTATAATAAAAATTTTCAAAATGAAAAAATAACTTGTTATAGCAAGCTAGTCGCATATCCATCGTGAATCAAATGCATAAAGTATGTTTCCATTTCTTTTTCCTTGTTCAATATCAAACAAACAATTATATTCTGCCAAAAAAAAGCAGAATGCTCTGCAGATATGAAAATCGAACAAACCAGAGTTCCACACATCACACCAAAAGTTAAACTGTTCCGTGAATTAAATGACATTTTCACAATTAAAAGCAAGAAAAGAAAAAATAACAAACCACCAATGAGTCCATAATCAGCTAGCGTATCTAAATAGGTACTATGGGCAAGTAAATTTTTATATGCTCCATATTCTGGTCCAAAATTTTGCATTGAATTTCCACCTCTGCCCCATATAGGATTTGTCAAAAAAATAGCGAAACATGTTTTCCAAAGATTAAATCTCAAATAATTGCTTCCGTTATCATTATGTAAACTAGCAAATGAATATCTTCCTGCGAAGTATGATGGCAAAAGACTATATATAACAATAATTAAACACACTCCTATTAAGCCCATCGCTATATGTTTTGTAGAATGTTTTCCCATGAGATATCCCATCAATACTCCAATCAATATTGACAAAATAGCTCCCCTAGAGCCTATCATTACTACGCCTATCACAAGAAAGCATAAATTAATTAGTTCGACTATCCTTCTATTTCTATTTAATACCCTATCAAATACGTAAATAATCGGGAAAATGTATGCTGCAGCCAAATAATTTGGATCCATTGTTGCTCCAAAGTTAGAAATTACATGCCGGTTTGGATCATCTACCAACACTGCACCTTGAAAAATCATCTTAATAGTGATTAGATGACACGTAATAATCATACATTTAACAATAAAATTTATGTCTTGCTTATCAAAATTATATGAAGAAATAACTATTAATATTAACAGCTCATAAATACACCTAATTACTTTTCCATTTGTCCCATCCAAATTAGCTATAAAAACAATTGAAAAAATAGTATATAGGGTGTAGAACAAAAACGGATAGCATAATCTATTTATTCGTACTTTCCACGAATTATTGTGCAAAATCACTACAACAATAATCATATATAAGGGCGCCATATGGATCATCATTGTCCACCCCCATGGATTAATAAGATAAAAAAAATATGCCACTCCCATCAGCAGAACAGGACATTTAACTAACGCTTTCATATCTATTCCTCAATTAAATAAATTGTGCAATTTCAGAACTTGCTTTCTTCACAGCCAACATCAGCCAATTATATAACTAGTCTTACAATGTATTATCACCATTTAATGTCACGCTTCAGACTTAATAGTGTTATAAATATCTTCCAATCTTTTTACCGCCTTAATCACATCGTATTTTTCGAGAGAAGACTGACTTACCTTCTCATTTATTTCTTTTCTATTTAAAATCTCATCTGCCTACAATAATGCAGCATTTTCCTTATCTATAGGAAGAAATCTTGCATTACCAGTCAAATCTACCTCTCTACTAATTCTGTTTGAAAAGTAACATTGTAGTCCTGCAGCTTGCGCCTCCACGCCAACCATTGGAAACCCCTCAAAATAACTTGGCATAAGGAACACATCCATTACCTGATACCACGGAGATACATCTTTTTGAACCGCCGCTGAATAATAGTATTTATCTAAATGTCTTTCTTTAATTCTATTTACAAACTCATCATATAAATCATTCCCACCAACGGTTAACAGCCTTACCTCCTTATTTTTTTCTAACAATTTTTCTAGCACATCTATCAAGAAGAAAGTGTTTTTCTCCTCTCCAAATCTTCCCACAAAACCAATTACAATCTTATTTTCAAATCCAATTTCCCTTCTTTTGTTTTCCCTTATAATTGGGTTAAATTCATATCGTGATAAATCAGTAGCGTTACATATTATATTCTTCTTGTCGAATTTGTTACCCCACATCCACAATCCAGCTCGCTCTCCACAAGCATACTTTTCAATATCCATATTTCTTAAAATATTAATATTAATAATGTGTAGTAATTTTCTTAAAACCCCTTTTGGAGTTGAACTAGAATGCGAATGAGCAATTACTCTTATATGCCTTCTTCTTCCTGCTATAATTGGTAAAAGATTTGCAGCTGACTGCATATGTACATGCATACATTTATAATCCATTGAACTAAGTACATTTAGAATCTGTTTGTAGGCATTGAATGGATGCTTTTTATAATTTTGAATCCTTATAATTCTTCCACCCATCTTTTCTATTTGATCTTGGTATGCAATTCCACCACCATAAATATCTAAGAAGTCAAATTGAAATCGTGTTTTATCTATGGCTCTGTAATAATTCATCACCACATTTTCAACACCTCCTGGATTACTGCTAAATCCAACCTGAAGTATTCTTTGCATAAACAGCCACCATTTTACGTCAAAATCGTTCTATTCTATATCACCTATGGAGTATTCTCTTAAATACAAAACCTCTTAACCATCCTGGCATCATTGCAACAATAAACTGAATAGTAACTGTGAGAAAAAAATCTTGACGACTCGTATATCCCAAATCATTAACCATCTTCTGCCCACTTTTATATTTCTTAAAATAACTCCATCCTCCACGTCGTTCATACATTCCCTTACCTATTCTGACATAGACTAAAGATTCATTAACATTCGCACACTTAGCACCACTCATTATCATTCTCGCCCACAAATATGTATCTTCCATTAGAGGACATGATTGATAATTACCTGCAGCCAATACAGCACTCTTTTTAAACATCACAGTCACATGATTAAATGCATCTCGCTTTTTCTGATATTCAATAATATCCTCATGTTTAATCGGTACTGTTCGCCTTGCAACAATTATATTGTGGCTATCCTCAAATTCATCAACATAGCTTCCACAAATATCAAGAGTAGGATTATTTTCAAAAACTGCCAATTGTTTCTCAAACCTGTCTTCCCTAGCAATATCATCTGTATCCATTCTCGCAATGAGTTCATTACTGCACACTGGAACACCAGCTTTAAGTGCTAACCCAAGACCGCCATTAATCTCAAGCCGAACTCTCTTAATAAGTCTTGGATATTGTTCTTGATATTCATCTAACAGATGATACATTTCATCTGTTAGAGGTCCATCTTCAACTATGACCCACTCATCTGCAGGTACTGTTTGCCTTAGTAGACTTTCAAAACACTCTCTTGCATATTCAGTTTTTTCTTTTATGTATAATGACATCAATACGCTAAGAGCAGCCATAGCCTTACCTTACAGTTATACATATTCCTTTCCAAACACAACCAATACTGTCCTCAACATCGTACTCAAATCTACCCAGAAACTATAATTTCTTATGCTATCTATATTCCAATTCATCTTCCTAGGTAATACTTCTTCCACATACACCCTATCCACATCATCAGCCCCATCCAGCAGCTTATCCTCATCCTTATACCTAATACTACATTCACTGGTTATCCCTGCTGGCATTAGCAGTGTTGCATTCCACTCTGGTTTATACTTTTCAACATACTTCACTGCCTCAGGTCTCGTGCCTACGAATGACATATTGCCTTGAATCACATCAAGTAACTGTGGTAGCTCGTCCAATCTTAATCTTCTAAGCCTACTTCCCACTCTCGTTATACGTGGGTCCTCTCCAACTGTAACTGCAGTGCCAATCTTATCTGCATTCGTAACCATTGTCCTAAACTTATGAATCCTAAAATGTTTTCCATAAGTCGTAACTCTCTCCTGCCGATAGAATATAGGACCTTCACTATCCATTTTTATTGCTACAGCAATAACCGTCATAGGAATTACTAGTATAATCAACAGTATTACTGCCACTATAAAGTCGAATATTCTTTTAACCAGCAGCTGCCACCGTCGTTTCCATAGAACTTCCCAGTATGGTCTCACTTCAGGTGTCTTCATAAAATCAGGAAGTTCTTCCCAACTTTTCAGCATTTAGATGTCTCCCTTCAAATAAGGTCATTGGTTTATCTAAACTTCCTTAGATATATTTGCTAACCACTTCCTTATAGTTACTGATTACATAATCAACATCCTCATCTGTAAGCTTTGTATGTAGCGGCAGCGTAACCAGATTCACGTAGTAGCCGTATGCGTTTGGAAAATCTTTTATATCCCATCCCATTTCTTTATATGCAGTCATCATCGGAAGTGGCTTGTAATGAACATTGGTATTCACTCCACGTTCTGCCAACTTCACTATAATCTCTCGTCTAGTCTCGTCGCTTATGCCTGGAATTCTTGTAAGATAAAGATGTCCGGAAGAGTCACCATCCTCTGTATAATGAATAAGATGTTTCACGCCAAGCTCATCACACATAGCATCATATCTTCCAATAATGTCTTTCCTTCTAGCCAGCATTCCTGAGTAACGATCCAACTGACGAAGACCAATAGCAGCAGTTACATCCGTCATATTGCACTTGTACCATGCTCCCTGAATGTCATATTCCCAAGCTCCAATCTGAGTCTTTGCCAATGCATCCTTACTCTGACCATGTAGACTGTACAACTGGTACTGATGATAAATATCAGCATTGTCAACGCCTGGTATTTCTCTCCATGTGGATGCTCCCCCCTCAGCAGTTGTGAAATTCTTTACTGCATGGAAAGAAAAATCTGTGAAATCAGCTGTAGCTCCTGCCATCTTTCCATTTCTGCTTGCTCCAAGAGAATGGGCTGCGTCAGCAAATATCAGCACACGACCTATAGCTTTCTGTATTTTTCTTCCCAATTCTGTATTACCGCTTGGTACGAACAAATCTCTCTTTTCTTCTACTATTTCAAAGAGCTTGTCATAGTCAGGAATTATTCCACCAATATCTACTGCCACAATGGCTTTTGTTTTTTCTGTAATTGCCTCTGCGACCTTGTCATAATCCATTTCCGTGGAATCTTTTTGACTGTCCACAAAGATTACCTTTGCACCACAATGAACTGCAGCGGATGCTGATGCAGTGTATGTATAAGCTGGAACAATTACCTCATCACCCTCCCCAATTCCGCATATACGAAAATTCAGTTCTTCGGCTGCTGTTGCGCTATTCAAACACACTACTCTTTGACCATATTTTTCAATTGCCTCTTCAGTAGTACAGTCAACATCCGTCTTTCCCGTTTCGATGTAAGCAGCTAATCTGCGCTCTAACAATTTCGTTCTGGGGCCTGTTGTAATCCATCCAGATTTAAGCGCCTCTACCACTTCTTTTATTTCCAAATCTGAAATATCCGGTGGACTGAAAGGAATATTTTTCTTCTTAAATTCTGTCATTGAATCGTTGCTAGCCATCTCTCTTCCTCTCGCCTAATCCCCATCAAACATATTTGGCTCTCTGCCATATTGAGCAACATAACTCTTTACGAAATCAGAATTAGAATCGTATCCAACTCTTTGATTTTCTTCCAACTTGATTACAAGTGCATCGTCTTCAGGAGCAATTGACACAGCTTTATATTCTTTATTCAACTGCTTAATTGCCTCATCACCGGATGCATAAGTCCTTCTTTCATCATCAGCAAGGAGCACAACCTTTCCTTTCGATAATTCAAGAATCTTGTTTAATTCCCAGTTCATTCTGTAGTCTCTCCCCCATCTACACGCCCCCAATAGCCTTCAGTCTTCCAACCTGTCCCTCAGAGAGCATTCCCTTCTTGCATCTTGCCTTCTGATTGGTCAGCCAGGATTTCAGTTTGAATCCATCACTGCACACATAGCCATTAGGAACATTCAAATCACCATGCTGCTTTTTGTATTCGGCTGCATGTACAAATCCGCTCTCCCAAAATGCTTCATGGACACTCAGCTTAAATCCTAATTCCTGTAGCTTTTTTATTCTCTCTTCACTAAGTTTCCCTAACTTGCATCTGCTTCGCTGAGTGTTTAGCCATCGCTGTAGCTTGAAGCCTTCATATTCAAAATCTGCAGGGACAAAGTTGATATCCCCATATTCCTTTTTATATCTCTTGCAGTATTGAAAACCCTTTTGCCATTTTTCATCGTAACGGTCCCAGCTCATTCCGATTTGTTCCATAAGCTTTATCTGCTCCTCGGAGAGCCTACCTTTTGCGAAGCTAGTTCGCTGACTTGTAATCCAAATGCCAAGCTTAATATCATTCGAATCATCCTCATCACTTCTTACTACATAATCATGAGGAACGATAAGATGCCCATTTTTCTGATAAAACTCCTTAGCCAGTCGAAAATTAAAAATCCAATTTTCCTTGATTACTGAATTCCAAATCATCCCTATCTCATCCAGCATCTTCACATGCTCATCTGTGATGGGACAATATCCGTAGACATACTTTTCTTCACAATCAGCATCTTTATTTTGCCTTGCAATGCGCTGAGTTCTAATCCACCTGCCAAGGCCATAACCATCTTCTGAGATATAGCTAGCAGGCACCATCAGGTTTCCATTTTGGTCAAAATACTTTTTCGCCTCCTGATACATAAAGTCCCAGCCAGCATTAAGCGTATCCTCCAGCTGCCTAAAAAGCTCTAAGCAATTGCTCACTTCAGCAATCACTTCAAAATTCGTATTTACGATAGAGTCTTCACTAGCCTCTGACCTAAAATGCTGCATTGCATTTGTCATTTCTTCTTTAATGACATCAATGCTGTAAAGATTCTGGATATTGTTCACTATGTCAAAAATCACAGTATCCTTTTTCTTAGAGGCTGAAAGCGCCCTACCAATCTGCTGCTTGTAAATAATCGGTGAAACCGTAGGTCTTAAAAGGATCACCCCTGAAATATCATCCACATGCACACCTTCATTGAGAGCATCTATGCAAAGCAAAAGTCTTAGGTGTGACTCATCTTCATCTTCCTTGAATTCTTTAAAGGCTACACTGGCTGTAGGATCATCTGAATATACCGAATACACATGAGGGTTTTTATCCACCAGCGAAAACCAGCTAGGCACCTTTTCAAGTGCATCCTGCATAGCTTCAAAGTTGGAACAGAACACTATATATTTTCCTGTTTTATCAGACATGTGCTTTTCAAAAATCTTATCCAAGCCTTCCGCTTTGTTAAGAGCTCGCCTTAGCTGGTCTATATATTCTTCAGCCTTATCCCTTACAACTTTGCTCTTTGAGCGCCTTGCTCTGGTTCCATATTTATTCAATTCTTCCTGATATGAATAAAGAGAAAGAACATATTTCGGAGGGTTCAAAATTCCTCTTACTATTGACTCACCCAATGACATTTCACTGGCCACATGACCATCAAAAAGCTCATCGCTCATATCTCTCTGATTGTCCAAATATCTAATGGCCGTAGCTGAAAGTCCAAGCATCGGAATATTCTGATGAATCGAAAGAAATCTCTCAATGCCGCGTCCCCACTCCACTGCTCCGCAGCGATGAAACTCGTCCAGCACAATATAGTCAGGTGCAATTGCCTGCATTTCTTCATCAGACATGTTCATCAAGCGAGCGTATGTCACGAATGTGATATTAGTTAGGAAACTATCAGTTTCATTTTCTAATCCACATTCTTTTCTTAAATTTTCTAATTGGGTGGAGAAAATATATTTGGATGGGGACAGCCAGCAAATGTGTTTGTCTGGATTGTCCTCGCAGAGCTTAAATCCGATAAAAGATTTACCGGTTCCTGTTGGATGAATTATGGCAGCCTTGCCCGCTATTTTGAGCATAGCTATAGCAGCTTGATATGCGTCTCTATTATGAGCATAAAGCTCAATAGCCATAACAATTCACCCCCCGTTGTCCGAATTGTCTAAAGATGTATACTTCTTCGGATAAAATTGGGTTGGTGGAAATCACTAATAAGTTTTCAGAAAAAAGGGCAAGTTATGTAGACTTTAGACATCAAAAGTGATAACATATCTCTAACATCATTGATTGACAAAAAGTCCGAAGAAGTATACTTCCTCGGACTTTTTTCATTCTTTCCCAATCTCATATTTACAGGCTCTATCATAAAAAGTTGATTTCGGCATACCGCACTGTCTGGCAGCCTCTGCCAAAGGAATCTCCTTTTGCCTCCATCTGCGATAAACCTTATTGAAATTCTTAGGCAGTGGACTTGGAGCAGGTCCAAACCTAATCCCCTTCGCCTTTGCAGCTGCGATACCTTCAGCCTGGCGCTGTCGAATATTAACCCTCTCGTTTTCTGCCACATAGCTTAACAATGCCAGCACAACATCTGTAAGAAATGTGCCCATCAAATCCTTGCCTCGTCTGGTATCCAACAGTGGATTGTCAATTACAACAATATCAGCCTTTTTCTCTTTTGTTATCATCTTCCACTGCTCCAAAATGTCTTCGTAATTGCGCCCCAACCGGTCTATGCTTTTCACATATATCACGTCGTCTGGCTTCAATTTCCTAATCAACTTTTTATAGCCTTCCCTGTTAAAATCCTTTCCAGACTGTTTATCTACATAGATATTTTTCTTTGAAATATTCATACCCTGCAGCGCGATGAGTTGCCTATCTTCCTTCTGATGCTTGTCACTCACCCTTGCATATCCATATTCCTTTCCCATTGCCCCATCTCCTTACACAAAAATAGCCAGGAGCGAATCATAAATCCACTCCTGGCTAAAGAATTCTAGCATTAAATTGTTAAATCTTAGCAACGTCCACTAATGTGTACTCTGTAGTTGCTGACTCAAGAGATGTTGCAAGTGCCACTGCAGTATCCATGGCTGTGATACAGTTGATACCAGTCTCGATGGCGTTTCTTCTGATGAGGAAGCCATCACGGGTCTTGTCACCGTGGCCCTGTGTAGGTGTGTCGATTACAAGGTCGATCTTGTGACCAAGGATAAGGTCCATTACGTTTGGAGATTCCTGAGTAATCTTGTTGACCTGAAGGGCATCTACTCCACCATTCTGAAGGAACTTTGCAGTAGAACGTGTTGCGTAAATCTTGTAACCAAGTTTCTCAAAACGCTTTGCAACCTCAAGTGCCTCTGGCTTATCTGCATCCTTTACAGTGATAATCATCTGCTTGTGCTTTGGAAGTACAACTCCTGCACCAAGGAATGCCTTGTAAAGTGCCTCCTCGAAGGTCTTTGCGATACCTAAGCACTCACCAGTAGACTTCATCTCAGGGCCAAGGGAAATCTCGGCACCGCGAAGCTTCTCGAAGGAGAACACTGGCATCTTGATTGCGATGTAATCTGCCTCTGGCTGAAGTCCTGGCTTGTAGCCCATATCTGTAATCTTGTGACCAAGAATAGCCTTTGCTGCAAGGTCAACGATTGGAATACCTGTAACCTTACTGATGTAAGGAACTGTACGTGAGCTTCGAGGGTTAACCTCGATTACATAAACCTCTCCGTCCATTGCGATGAACTGGATGTTAATCATACCAAGTACGTGGAGTGCCTTTGCAAGGCGCTCAGTGTAATCAACAATCTTGTCCTTGATATCCTGTGTGATTGTATGAGCAGGATATACCGAAATACTATCACCTGAGTGGATACCAGTACGCTCGATATGCTCCATAATACCAGGAATTAGGATGTTCTCACCATCGCAGATGGCATCAACCTCAATCTCCTTACCCTGTAAATATTTATCTACAAGGATTGGATGATCCTGAGCTATCTGATTGATGATATCCATAAACTTCTCTATCTCATCATCGTTGAAGGCAATCTGCATACCCTGACCACCAAGCACGTATGAAGGACGAACAAGCACTGGATAGCCAAGTCTGTTTGCAACTTCCTTTGCTTCCTCAGCTGTGAAGACAGTGCCACCAGCAGCTCTTGGAATCTGAGTCTTCTCAAGAATCTCATCGAAGAGCTCTCTATCCTCTGCTGCATCTACATCCTCTGCTTTTGTACCAAGGATTGGCACGCCGATTTTCATAAGGTGCTCTGTAAGCTTGATAGCAGTCTGACCACCGAACTGAACGATAGCTCCGTCTGGCTTCTCAAGATTTACGATTGACTCTACATCCTCGTTTGTAAGAGGCTCGAAGTAAAGCTTGTCGGCAATATCAAAGTCAGTAGAAACTGTCTCTGGGTTGTTGTTTACGATGACTGTCTCCCAGCCTTCCTTAGCAAATGCCCAGGTAGCATGTACTGAACAATAGTCAAACTCTACACCTTGGCCGATACGGATAGGACCTGAACCAAGTACAAGAACCTTCTTGCGCCCCTCAGTCTTTACGGCCTCGTTCTCACTGCCGTATACGCTGTAGTAGTATGGAGTCATAGCATCGAACTCTGCCGCGCAGGTATCAACCATCTTGTAAGCAGCAACGATGCCGTTATCGTAACGCATCTTGCGAACTTCCTCTTCGGTCATCTTGCCGTTCAAATCCGCAATTACGTTATCTGGGAACTCGATGCGCTTTGCCTCCTTAAGAAGCTCTACTGTAAGCTCCTCATTTGCCAAACGCTGCTCCATCTCAACCAAGATTTTAATCTTATCAATAAACCAGATATCAATCTGTGTAATCTCGTGAATCTTCTCGTAGGATACGCCTCGTCTAAGTGCCTCAGCGATGCAATAGATTCTTCTGTCGTCTACAACCTTAAGTGCCTCTGCAAGCTCCTCATCTGTCATATCACAGAAGTCGTAGCTCATAAGAGAATCCACATGCTGCTCCAAGGAACGGATAGCCTTCATAAGGGCACCCTCGAAGTTGTTGCAGATAGACATAACCTCACCGGTTGCCTTCATCTGAGTGGTGAGCTTTCTAGTAGCTGTAATGAACTTATCAAATGGAAGACGTGGAATCTTTACAACACAGTAATCAAGCATTGGCTCGAAGCTCGCGAAGGTCTTCTTGGTGATTGCATTTGGAATCTCATCAAGTGTGTATCCAAGTGCAATCTTTGCAGCTACCTTTGCGATTGGGTAACCTGTTGCCTTTGAAGCAAGGGCAGATGAACGGGATACTCGTGGGTTTACCTCGATTACGCAGTATTCGAAGCTCTCTGGATGAAGAGCATACTGTACGTTACATCCACCTGTGATACCAAGCTCATCGATAATGCGAAGTGCAGATGTACGAAGCATCTGATACTCCTTGTCGCCAAGTGTCTGTGAAGGAGCAACTACGATTGAGTCACCTGTATGCACACCAACTGGGTCGATGTTTTCCATGTTACAAACTGTGATGCAGTTTCCAGCTGCATCTCGCATAACCTCATACTCGATTTCCTTCCAACCAGCGATGCATCTTTCAACAAGTACCTCGTGCACACGTGAAAGGCGAAGGCCGTTTGTAAGAATCTCAACAAGCTCTGCCTGGTTGTGTGCGATACCACCGCCTGAACCACCAAGTGTGTAAGCAGGTCTAAGTACTACTGGGTAGCCGATTGTGTTTGTAAACTTAATACCATCCTCCACTGTATTTACTACAAGTGAAGCTGCCACTGGCTCCCCAAGCTTTTCCATTGTATCCTTGAAAGCCTGTCTATCCTCTGCGCGGAAGATTGTTTCGGCTGTTGTACCGATAAGCTTTACTCCCTGCTCCTCAAGGAATCCGCTCTCAGCGAGCTCCATACCAAGATTAAGTCCAGCCTGTCCACCAAGTGTTGGAAGAAGTGAATCTGGCTTTTCCTTGATAATAATCTGCTTTAAAACATCAACAGTAAGAGGCTCGATGTAAACCTGATCTGCAATTTCCTTATCTGTCATGATGGTAGCTGGATTTGAGTTTACCAAGCATACCTCCATGCCCTCTTCCTTAAGGGAACGACAAGCCTGTGTTCCTGCATAGTCGAATTCCGCTGCCTGTCCGATGACGATAGGACCTGAGCCAATCACCATTACCTTTTTAATGTCATTTCTCTTTGGCATTACTGCGCTCCTCCCATCATTCCAATAAATCTATCAAACAAGTATCCGCTGTCCTGTGGTCCTGGGCAAGCCTCAGGATGAAACTGAACAGTGAAGATGTTCTTTCCTGTGTATTTAAGTCCTTCGTTGGTGCCATCGTTTACATTTACAAATGCTGGTGTAGCAACTGCTGGGTCCAGCTTATCTGTATCTACAACGTAGCCATGGTTCTGTGAGGAAATGTAAACCTTGCCAGTCTCCAAATCCTTTACAGGATGATTTCCTCCACGATGACCGTATTTCAACTTGTGTGTGTCCGCACCAGTGGCAAGTGCCATCAGCTGATGACCAAGGCAGATTGCAAAAATCGGTGTGTCGCTCTCATAAAGCTTTCTAACCTCGTCAATAATTGGGCCGCAATCCTTTGGATCTCCAGGGCCGTTTGAAAGCATAATTCCGTCTGGATTTGTCATAAGGATTTCTTCTGCCGAGGTGTGAGCTGGGTAAATTGTAACCTCACAGCCTCTGTCATTGAGAGATTTTGCAATATTATTCTTTGCGCCAAAATCAAGGAGTGCCACCTTCATACCGCAGCCTGGCAACACCTTCTTCTTGTCGCAGGTAACCTTTGAAACTACATCACCTGTTGAGTATGCCTTTAGCTTTGGCTGAATCTCTTCAAAGTTGTAGTTTTCGTTTGTTGTAATCATTCCGTTCATAGTTCCGCGGTCACGCAGGATTTTTGTAAGTGCTCTTGTGTCGATACCTGCAATGCCTGGAATGTCATGCTTTACAAGGAAGTCCTGAATTGTTCCCTGGCAACGGAAGTTTGAAGGAATTCGGCTAAGCTCTCTTACAATAAAGCCGTCTGGCCATGGCTTGCCACTTTCCATATCTGGAGTGATTCCATAATTTCCAATCAATGGATAAGTCATGCACACTGCCTGACCTGCATAAGAAGGATCAGTCAACACCTCAAGGTAACCAGTCATTGAAGTGTTAAAAACTATCTCACTAATGACTTCTCTTGTAGAACCAATACTTGTTCCTTCAAAAACTGTGCCATCCTCTAAAATTAAAAATGCTTTCATCTTTCCTCTTTTCTACCCTTTAGAATAATTTAATCCGCTTCCTCAGAAACTTCTAATTCTATTCCAATATCGTTTATCGTCGGCTAAAGCCTCCTGATTAGAAAATATTTCACAAGTTCATATTTTCTAATCACTGTTTCACTATATTCATTGGAATAGAAAGAAGTTTCTTGAGTAAGCTCATTTAAAGTTTTCACTTTATTAAAACTCCAAGGTATAAAATTTACCTTGGAGTTTACGATTTAACGGAAGTAATCTACACCAGATTCAAAGATCTTGAGATCCTGATTTCCATAGATGTTTAATGCAATGCCATCACCCTTACGCTCTGCATGAGCCATCTTACCGAAGACTCTACCATCAGGGCTGGTGATACCTTCAATCGCGCAATAGCTCCCATTGATGTTCCATTCCTCATCCATTGTAGGATTTCCGTTTTCATCAACGTACTGTGTAGCAACCTGTCCGTTCTCGAAGAGCTTCTTAATCCACTCCTCTGATGCAACGAAGCGTCCCTCACCGTGTGAAGCTGGTGAGCAATATGTCTCACCAAGCTGAGCGCCTGCAAGCCAAGGTGACTTGTTGCTAACTACCTTCGTATATGCGATTTTTGAAATGTGACGTCCAATTGTGTTGTATGTAAGTGTAGGAGCATCCTCCTTCTGTGTGTGAATCTCACCATATGGTACAAGGCCAAGCTTGATGAGAGCCTGGAAACCATTACAGATACCAAGCATAAGACCATCTCTATTTTCAAGAAGTCCGTGGATTGCTTCCTTCATCTTTTCATTTCTGAAAGCGGTAGCAAAGAACTTAGCCGAACCCTCTGGCTCATCACCTGCTGAGAAACCACCTGGGAACATAACAATCTGAGACTGAGCAATTGCTCTTGAGAACTCGTCAACTGATTCTCTGATGTCTTCTGCGCTCTGGTTCTTGAATACCTTCACGTTTGTGATAGCACCAGCATTCTCAAAGGCTCTTGCTGAATCGTACTCACAGTTTGTACCTGGGAATACTGGAATAAATACTCTAGGCTTTGCAATCTTGTTCTTGCAAACATAGAAGTTCTTTGACTCATAAAGTCCTGTATCTACAAGAGATGTATCCTCGTGACTGCGTGTCTTGAATACCTTCTCAAGTGTGCCTGTCCATGCTGCGATTGCCTCATCTACAGGAATCTTTGCATCCTTATATGTGAATGTAGCATCGTCAGTAACTTCACCAACTTCAAATCCACAATCTGAAAGACCGCGCTTTTCGAGCTCATTGATTATAGCAAGCGCTCCATCCTCTGATACTTCAACAACAATATCTCCGATTACACAGCCAAAAAGCAATACTGATTGACAATCATCATAAAGCTTAACACCGAATTTGTTACCAAATGCCATCTTAGAAACAGCAGGAACAAGTCCGTAGGCATCAAGTGCGTATGCAGCCTTGATATTACCAAGCTCAACCATCTGTCTAACCACCTCGAAGATTGCCTTAGCCTGCTGATAGTTTGGCTGGTCATAATTATCACGAAGAACTCTAAGAAGGAAGAGCTTATCGCCAGCTTCCTTAAGCTCTGGTGTAACAATATCCTGCTGTTTTGCAACATCTACAGCGAAAGAAACAAGTGTTGGTGGAACATCGATCTCGTTGAATGTTCCTGACATAGAATCCTTACCACCGATTGAAGGAAGTCCAAATTCCATCTGTGCCTTATATGCACCAAGAAGCGCTGCAAATGGCTGGCTCCATCTCTTTGGATCCTCGCTCATTCTGCGGAAGTACTCCTGGAATGTAAATCTAATCTTCTTGTAATCACCACCAGTTGCTACGATTCTTGCAACTGATTCAAGCACTGCAAGCTGTGAACCATGATATGGTGACCATGAGCTGACATAAGGATTAAAGCCGTATGCCATCATTGTAACAGCATCTGTCTTGCCATCAGCCACTGGGACCTTAGCTACCATAGCCTGTGTTTCTGTAAGCTGATACTTTCCACCGAAAGGCATAAGTGTTGAAGCCGCACCGATTGAGCCGTCGAACATTTCAACAAGACCCTTCTGTGAGCAAACATTTAAGTCTGCAAGAGCATCAAGCCAAGCTGCTCTGAAATCGCCCTTTTCAAGGTCCTCTGCAACCTTTTCGATACCAATCTTATCGATATATTTATCATTGTTATCAGGAAGCTCTACATAAACATCTGTCTCCTGATGAGCACCGTTTGTATCAAGGAATGCACGAGAAAGGTTAACAATCTCCTTGCCTCTCCAGTTGAGTACAAGACGTGGCTCTTCAGTAACAACCGCTACCTCGATTGCCTCTAAGTTTTCCTCAGCTGCATACTGAAGGAACTTATTTACATCTGCTGGAGCAACAACAACTGCCATACGCTCCTGAGACTCAGAAATGGCAAGTTCTGTTCCATCAAGACCTGCGTACTTCTTTGGAACCTTGTCCAAATCAACTACAAGACCTGGAGCAAGCTCACCGATGGCAACTGAAACACCGCCGGCACCAAAGTCGTTACACTTCTTAATGATATAAGAAACTTCTTCTCTTCTGAAAAGGCGCTGAATCTTTCTCTCTGTAGGTGGGTTACCCTTCTGAACTTCAGCACCACAAACTGCTGTAGACTCTGTATTGTGAGCCTTTGAAGAACCTGTAGCACCTCCGATTCCATCACGACCTGTACGTCCACCAAGAAGAATAATCTTGTCTCCTGGGTCAGAATTAAGACGCTGAACTGCACGTCTTGGAGCAGCACCCATAACAGCACCAATCTCCATACGCTTTGCAACATAATCTGGATGGTAGATTTCCTTTACATAGCCTGTAGCAAGACCAATCTGGTTACCGTATGAGCTGTAACCATGAGCTGCCTCACGAACAAGCTTCTTCTGTGGAAGCTTTCCTTCTATTGTATCCTTTACAGAAACTGTAGGGTCAGCTGCGCCTGTGACACGCATAGCCTGATATACATAAGTACGTCCTGAAAGTGGATCACGGATTGCACCGCCGAGACATGTAGCAGCACCACCAAATGGCTCGATTTCTGTAGGATGATTATGTGTCTCGTTCTTGAAGTTGATGAGCCACTCTTCTTCTGTTCCATCTACATCGATTGGAACAACGATTGAGCAGGCGTTAATCTCATCTGACTCTTCCTGATCTGCGAGCTTGCCATCAGCCTTAAGACGCTTCATTGCAAGAAGTGCAAGGTCCATAAGGCATACGAACTTATCGTCGCGATCCTTATAAAGGATTTTAAAGTTATCAAGGTAATCATTGTAAGTATCCTGAATAGGAGCCTTATAGTATCCATCCTCGATAGTAACGTTCTTAAGTTCAGTAGAGAAAGTAGTGTGTCTACAGTGATCAGACCAATAAGTATCTAATACTCTGATTTCTGTAACAGTTGGATCTCTGTGCTCATCATTGGAAAAATAGTTCTGAATATGTAAGAAATCCTTAAAAGTCATAGCTAAATTTAAGGAATCATATAAAGTGCGTAAATCATTTTCAGCCATAGAAGTGAAACCGTCAAATGTATTGACGTCAGCTGGCTCATCGAAATTATTAGATAGAGACTCTGGCTTATCAAGTGAAGTCTCTCTAGAATCAACAGGATTGATACAATGCTTTTTGATAGCATCGAATTCGTCGTCAGTAATGCTACCCTCAATGACATAGGTAGTAGCTGTATGGATAGTTGGCTCTTCATTTTCATTTAAGAGCTTAAGACACTGCTCCGCAGAATCAGCGCGCTGGTCGAACTGACCTGGTAAAAACTCAACAGAAAAGACACGACCACTGTAATCAAATGTCTCTTCGTAAACATTATCAACAGGAGGCTCAGAAAATACTGTCTTCACCGCTTTCTTGAATACATCGTCACTTACATCTTGAATGTCATAACGAATCAAGACTCTCACTCCTGTAACATCCTTGATGCCTAAGTAGCTTCCGATTTCGGAAAACAGTGACTTGGCAGATACTGCAAATTGTGGCTTTTTCTCAACGTAAACTCTTCTTACTTTGCCCACATTACACCTCCGTATATTTACTTGAAAATCTGTGAGACAAGACTCCTGCCTATAATTTGGGTCTCTATGCTCTAGTGATTTGTGCCTCGAAAACTAGTAAAAGTTATGTCTCTATGCTCTAGTAAATTGTGTCTCAAAAACTAGTAGGTTGGCAGGTAGCCTCACAGTTAAGGAGAGTATAACACAAAATTTTCACATCTCCTAATAAGTTTTTAGCCTTTTTTATTCCAAAAATTTGTCAATTTTAACGAAACATCTTCAACTGTGGTATAACAGGCGTCATTCCACTCCCGAGGAAAAGTCTTTCGATAACTAGCAAAGCGAAGTCTTTCGTCTAACAATTCTATAATTCCCACATCATCCTTTGTTCTGATTAATCGGCCTGCAGCCTGAATAACCTTGTTCATTCCAGGATAAAGATAAGCATATTCGAAGCCGTTCTTTCCCTGCTCATCAAAGAAATCCGACATGAGCTTTCTCTCATTTCCAATTTGTGGCAAACCGGTTCCAAGGACAATTACACCGATGAGCTTTCCACCCACTAAATCAATGCCCTCAGAAAAGATTCCACCAAGAGTACAAAATGCCACCATGGATTTATCTCGCTTTGCCTCAAATTCAAGTAAGAATTCCTCGCGCTCCTGCTCTGTCATACTCTGCTTTTGCATAAGGATATCCACGTCACCCGCCATAGGTTCATACTCTGTAAAAATATCCTCCAGGAACTTGTAGGATGGTCCAAAGACCATATAGTTTCCAACCTTGGAATCCACAGCAGCCTTGATATATTTCGCATACTTCAAATATTCCTCGGTGCTTCTCCTTGTATATTTGCTGGTCACATCAGTGCCAAGCAAAAGAAGTCGATTGTCCGTATCAAAAACCGAATCTACATAAATTGCATATACATCACGGATATTGCATAGCAAATCCTTGTAATAATCAATTGGAAGCAGTGTCGCACTGAAATATACTGTAGCCCTTGCCATATTAAGTCTATCCTGGAGCTGCGCAGATGGATCCACACAGAACAGATGCAGATTGAAGTTTTTATCCTCGTCAAAATCACAGTAAATTCTATAATGGGTACTATCCTGCTGGTAAGCCAAGGCTGTAAAATTTCTCAGTCTGAAATAGAAATCAAGAACCTCATCCTGATAGATTCCAAACTTAATCTCCTTCTTGAAAAGCTGTTCCAAAATCATTTGAAGATTATCGCAGGCGTTAAGAAGCATATCTATATCATCAAGAACTGTAATATCCTTATCGCACTGTCGCTTATACTCCAGCATAATTCGATTACATTTTTCCAAAGCGTTCACTAGCTTTTTGCTGACCGGCTTTGCGTATCTTTTTATAGAAAGAATCTCTTCCTTTATGAGTGTCTCAGAGTACATCTCCCTGGCTCTGTCTACCATATTATGAGCTTCATCAATAAGGAAAATATGCTCACCTGTCTTGCCCTCAGCAAAGAATCTTTTCAGATAGACATTCGGGTCGAAAACATAATTGTAATCACAGATAATTCCTTCGCACCAGGTGCTCACATCCAAAGCAAGCTCAAAAGGACACACCACGAATTCCTCGGCATAACCTAAAATAACATCACGGGTAATAACAAGCTCCTTTGTAATCACCTCGTAAATAGCGTCATTTATTCTGTCAAAATGCCCTCTGGCGTATGGACAATTGTCAGGATTACAATCCGCCTCGTCGCACATGCACATCTTTTCCTTTGCAGTGAGCATGATTGTCCTGCCCTCATACCCTTTGCTTGAAAGCAAATTAAAAGCATCGCGAGCGGCAAGTGCCGTGGCAGTCTTTGCAGTCAGATAAAATATTCGTTCTGAAAGATTCTGCCCCAGCGCCATAACCGCAGGAAAAACATTAGCAATTGTCTTTCCTGTTCCAGTTGGAGCCTGCATGAACAAAATCTTTCTTCTATATATACTGCGGTAAACATCCGACACCAGCTTCTTCTGCCCGTCACGATATTCATAAGGAAAAGGTAAGTCCTGAACAGACTCAAGCATTTCAAGCTTGTGATAATACTGAAAATCAGACCATTTCCTAAAAATATTAATTACCGTAAGGAACCATTCTTCAATCTCCGAAAAGGAATACATTCTGTTGAAATATTTGATTTCCTCAGTTTCAAGGCTCACATAGGTCATCTGAACCTCAATTTCTGAAAGTCCGTACTCGTTAGCAATCATATAAGCGTAGCACTTTGCCTGAGCTTCGTGGACAAGCACAGGCTTTTCGAAGGTCATAACATCCATGTACATACCCTTTATTTCGTCCACAAGAGCTGCAACAACATTTCCATCCTCATCCATTTCCAGAACAACACCGTCTGCTCTGCCTTCAATACCAAGTGTGTAATCCTCATATTCAACCTTGAATTTCAGTGGAACCTCGGCACGATAAAAAGGACCCATAGAACTTTGAATTTTTCTATGAATCCTGCTGCCTGCCTGCATCGCTTCAAATGGATCAACTGAGCCCTTACGGTCATCAATATCGCCCTCCCGAAGCAGAAACTCCACCAGATTTCTGACGGAAATATTTATTTGTGCCTTCTCCCCCTCAGGGGTCACCATTTTCGCTACTTTCATAATTCTCCACAAAAAAAGCCTGTGAGCATCAACTCACAGGCTTTATTATACCTTATTCGATTTTATGCAACAACGAACTTTTCAACAGCGCTCTTAAGAATTGAATCCTCTGGATTATTAATAGAGACATTCATCTCACGCTTGATGCCCATTGCCATAACTCCTAAAAGAGATTTTCCATCAATATATACAACTCCGCTGTGAAGATCAACATCTCCACCGCACTGTGAAGCTGCCTTAACAAACTCCTCAGCATCATTAGTGTTCTCTAATCTGATTTTGAATATCATTGCTTTCAACTCCTATTCACAAAAACCCTAAAAACAGTTTGTGCTGTATTTATATCACCATAATCAAAACCCGTCAATGCAAAATCCACGCAAAAATATCAAATTCATGCACTAAACGTTATATGATTTTGATATGCTAATTATTGCCCATGATTAAAAGAGTGGGAAACAGTGCTTGAGTTTCCGTCTATCCCTCTATTTAACAAGCTTCGAGCGTTTCATTCATAACTAGTTTCCAAATAAATTGTCCACAATATATAACATAATTCAACAAGAATTAATAATTATGTAAGTGTATTTCTTCAAAAACAAAGCCACGGACATATTTTATCCGTGGCTCAAATAATGATTATATTTTAACAATTTTGACTAGCTATAATTATTCAATGAACATATCTCCATACCATTTAAGGGCTTCAACATATGCATCATACACAACGTGCATTTCAATATCATGAAGCACCATAAGTCTGGAAACCTCCTGCCAATCGCCAGCTTCATAGCTAAGCAGAAACTCAAGCTGTGGTGAGAAAATGCCATCATCGTTGACGAGAGCCTTCTTAATCTCGGCACTTACACCAACCTGACTCAAAGCATCTTCCATTGGCATATCCAAAATCAGATTCAACAATGAAAACAATCCCATAAGGAAAAGCTCGTCCTTGCGCATCGCATAATCAAATGCTGAAGCAAGATTTTCAGCGAAACGTGCTCTGATAAGAGATAGTCTTGTAATCTCGTTTGGCTTTCCAGCAGCAAGTTCATTGAAAAGAGTGGTGTTCAGCCAACGTCTAATCTCCTTCTGTCCCAGAAGTGCTGTAGCCTGATTAATTGAGCGAATATTAGAATTAATAGTAAGTCTGTTAGCAATTTTCAAAAGCTCAATCGAAAGAGCTGGATCCTGTGCGACAACGTCTGCAACATCCTCAAGATCAAAATCAGACTGGTTGATAACAGTCATTAACTTCATGTAATTAATCTTGATTGGAGTAACTTCTGTATCTGAAGTATTGATAGGGACTCTGAAGAAGGTTCCCTCAAAAATCTTAAAGAGACCAGATTCCTTTGCCTTATCGAACTCCTCCTTGGTATGAAGGTTCTCTGCACAGAATGTAGTGTTAGGTAAAAGCTTTCTGAATGCCTGTCCCTGCTCAACAATGTCACCTGAGTCTGCATTGATAAGGAATAAGTCAAAGTCCTTTAGCATAGTCTTATAGTCTTCAACCATGTTTAGAGGAATATCCTTGATTCCAAGCTTGAAGCCCTTGCTCTTTAAATCCTGTAATCTCTTAATATAAGAATTCTCAGGCTTGATAGAATGGTCCATCAAAAGGACGATACGACCGTCAAAGCCTGTTATCTGCTGTTCAATATTTGCGAAAAGCGAAATATTATTGATAGGAATGATGATATTGCAATTAGCAACTAAATCATCCTCAGAAATACTTTCAAGAACCTCAATACCTACGATTGAACCAGCGCCGTCATATTTTCCAGCCGCAAGCAAATGTGGATTTTCGAACATGTTCTCCTTCTGCGCATACAAACAATATGATGCCACTGACATGTCCTCATAAAAAAGTGGTACTAATGTAGCAAGCATAATCCCTCTCCTTTTGTAAGCCCCTAAATTTCGTTTAATAACCCCCATAAATATTCCATCGTGTATTGTCAGAATATTTATAAAAAAATTATATCACTAGTGATTTGTAGGTTCAATTAGAATATAAAGGGTTTATTGAGAAATTATTCCACCGCCTTCAAGGACTCAGTCATGCTGATTTCCTCAAGTTTCTTACCCATTAGCATATTAATAATAAACGTAAATACGATAGTCAAAATAAATGACAGGCCATAGCTCAATACTGTCACTCTCACATCAAAAGTGATTAAATCCACAACAATTTCGCTCATTACGAAAGCATGAAGCAGCTTACCAAGGCCAAGCCCAACAGCAGCTCCCATAAAGGCAAGGAGAATATTTTCCCTGAAAACATAGGACCTGGTTTCTTCTTTATAAAAACCAAGCACCTTTACTGTTGCAATTTCTCTCACTCGCTCAGAAATATTAATATTGGTCAGGTTATAAACTACCACTGCCGCCAGAGCCATAGCACATCCAATTACCAGATAGATGATAATGTTCAGACTTGCCATCATGTTTTCCACTCGATCCAGCATATCTACCGATGAAGATACTACAGTGATTTCCTTCTCGTTCATCAGCTTTGCACCGATTTCGTGAGCGTCTTCGCTCTCTTCTATGTTAAGATATAGATTCTTTCTTTCAGGAAGAGCGCCAAAGCTATTCTCATAAACACTGCGAGTCATGTAAACATTATTATTAATGAAATTCTGATTTATGCCCGCCACAACAAAAGTAGCTGGCTGCAAATCCTCAGAAGACAGAGTAATTCTGTCTCCCAGTTTAATTCCATAACGGTCACAAAGACCATGATTTATAATCACCTGATTGTCCTTCAATTCATTGATTGAAATTGTGTTCTTCTTTCTGTCATGCATATCAATAAAGGATGCCAAATTAACATCATCCTCATACACATTCAGATAAATATTTTTCTTGTGTTTGCCTGCTTCTAAATCGACAGAAGTATGATAATAAAGCAGATACTGTTCCTCGTTGTAACCATATTTTTCTACTACTGGTACAGTCCCATCAGCCCCATTCTTCAGAGTGATATCCATATCATAAAGAGAAATATTAGTGTACTGATTTACCGCGATATCTGCAATGGAATCATAGATGCCAAAGCCCGCCACCAGAAGGGCTGTACAACCTCCGATTCCCAGAACCATCATAACAAGTCTGCCCTTGTATCTGAAAATATTACGAAGACTTACCTTCTTCAAAAACTTCAAGCGGTTCCAGAAAAACGGAATATACTCTAAGAAGATTCGCTTGCCCGCCTTAGGTGCCTTTGGGCGCATTAAGGAAGCCGCCATCTCTGCCATCTCATAACGGCAGGTAATGACAGTAACTCCCACCGAGCAAATCACTGCAACAATGAAACTGATAGTAAGCATTACAGGACTGAAATAATAATCCACATCAGAGGTGTTATACATCATCTGATATGCGTACCAAATTGCCTTTGGGAAGCTGATGGTTCCAAGAATGAATCCAATAATCGCTCCTACTAACGCTGCGGAACCAGAGTAAAATACAAACTTTCCCATTATACTCGCGTTGCTGTAACCAAGAGCCTTCAAAACACCAATCTGTGTACGCTGGTCCTCTACCATTCTTCCCATGGTTGTCATGCAAACAAGAGCCGCCACCAGGAAAAAGAATACCGGAAATACGTTAGCGATTGCTCCTACAATCGTAGAATCACTTTCAAAGCATACATAGCCTGGGTTACTACCCCTGTCTAACAGGTAAGTTGTAGCCTCTTCAATATCATCTATTTCTTTCTGGGCATCATCAATCTCTGCTTCAGCGTCAGCAATTTTCTCATTGAATTCCTGAAGGCCATCCTCATATTCCTTCAGACCATCCTCATACTCCTGCTTTCCTGATTCGTATTTACGTTTTGCATCTTTCAGATTAGACTGAAGCGTATATAGCTTTGCACTGTTTTCCTGATAAGCTGCTACAAGCCCTTGATATTGAGCCTGGTCAACAAGTGAAGCATCTATTGCCATTGCCTGCTCCATTTGATTAATATTTGCAAGCATCTCATCCAATCCATTTTGAAGCTGCGACTCCATATCCTCATATTCTGATATAGATTTCTTTGCAGAAGTAAGCTTCTTCTTTGCATCGTCCAACTCTGTTTTGGCATCAGAAAGCTCCTGTCCCTTTTCTGCCTTAGTGTCCTCCAATTCCTTTCTGGCATCATCAAGTTCTGCTGTAGCATCCTCTACTATTCTCTGATATCTGGCATTAGCCACATAATCAAGCGCAGCCTGAACAGCATCCTCATTATCATTTATCAATTGGTCATATTCATCGGAATAAAGCTGTGGATCCGAATCCAGTTTCACGTAGCAGTCCGTAAAATAGGCCACATCAAAAGCACCCTTTTTCACATACATAAATCCATCTAACACGCCTGTGCCAAGTGTGGTTGTTCCACGCTCATATTGTATGTACAACGGCGATTTCACAATACCGCATATACGATATTTTTTGTAAGCGAATTTATCAGTGTCCTCTGATTCATTACTGTCTGATAGCAATATCGTGTTTCCGATATGACTTGAATCAAAAAGTTTCATATCAACGACACATTCATCATCCTTAGCAGGCAGTGTTCCATCAACAAGGACTATCTTGTTGATATCAGACGGTAAACTAATAGCCTTCAATACATAGCTGGTGTCATCAACTTCTGTAATGATATCAAAGGCAATACTTTCCTCCACATACCGTGCACCTAAATTATCCTTCAGATAATCAATATCCTGCTGCTCAAATCCCACCGAAGAAAGCAGGCGGAAATCGTAAAACTCATTTTCCGTAAGATACTGATGCATTGATGTTCGCATGGCAGGATCCGTAACCTTCAGCCCAGCAAAAAAGCCCACGCCAAGAGCAATAATAAGCATAAGTGCCAGATAGCGCCCCAACGAATCTTTAATTTCTCTAAGGGTAGAACGTGCTAACATAAATCACCTCAGAATTACCATTCTATCTCATCCACCGACTTCGGATTATCGTTCAAATGCATGTCCACAACTGTGCCAGACTTTACCGTTATCACTCTGTCAGCCATTGCCGTAAGGGCATGATTATGGGTGATGACCACCACAGTCTTTCCGTTATTCTTGCAGGTGTCCTGAAGAAGCTTAAGCACCTGTCGACCTGTATCATCATCAAGAGCACCTGTTGGTTCGTCGCAAAGAAGTAATTTAGGATTCTTGGCTAGTGCTCTCGCAATTGCCACTCTCTGCTGCTCACCTCCGGAAAGCTGGGCTGGGAAATTGTTCATTCTGTCTTTCAGCCCAACTTCTTCCAGAATTGTAGCTGCATCTATTGGGTCCTTACATATCTGAGCTGCCAGCTCAACGTTTTCCTTTGCTGTCAAATTTCCAACCAAATTGTAAAACTGAAATACAAAGCCCACATCAAATCTTCGATAGCTGGTAAGCTCTCTGGCAGAATATCCTGAAACGTCTCTGTCTGCCAGATAAACGCCTCCACTTGTAAGGGTATCCATTCCGCCAAGGATATTTAGAATTGTAGTCTTACCTGCACCTGATGCGCCCACAATAATGCAAAACTCCCCCTCTTCTATTTCAAAATTCACATCGTGCAAGGCTTCGATTTGAACCTCACCTGTTCTATATATTTTTCCAACGTTTTTAAATTCTACAAATCCCATAGTTCTCCTCCAGGCGACACTCCCTCATTATGATGTCATAGTACCACGGAGATATTTTTCTTTCTTCCCAGAACTGTTAAGTTTCTGTGATTTTTAAATGAATTATCTGTTACTTTTAGTTATTATCAGACATCTTTTAATATAATATTTTTACGGTTCACTCTCTTTTGTTTTGTAAAGGAGAAAATGTATGGTAAGACATCTGATGAATACTCTAACAACCCTAATATCCATAATTTGCTCTGTAGTTCTTGTAACAGTGCTTCTTTTCAACTGTGATTTCAATACCCATGCCAGCGATGAGCTTTATATTTACAATAGTGTTCTAAGTGGAGACCAACAGCAGGTTTACAAGCAGGTTTATGAAAATATCATCGCCTTCAACGAGAAAATTTTTAAGCTTGTGGTTCCGCTCACACACGATGATTTGTACATTACCATGAACGCAGTCTACAATGATCATCCTGAGCTTTTCTGGGTTAACACCTCTTACAAATATGGATACAACAGCAAGGGCCTGGTCATCCAACTAAAGCTGAACTATTGCATTTCAAAGTCAAACCTGGCGACTGCAACCCTTGCTTTCAATAATGCAATCAACAACATCGTAGACAAAGCAGCTGTTTATCCTACTGATTTAGAACGTGAGCGTGCAATTCACGATATGATTTGCGACATCGCCACCTACAATTCAGTACGACCTGGACACCAAAGTGCTTACTCTGCAGTTGTGGAAGGCAACAGCGTGTGTGCTGGATATTCAAGAGCCTTCCAGCTTTCCTGCCAAAAGCTTGGCATCATATGCTATTACGTTACTGGAGTTGCCAACGGCGAAGAACACGCCTGGAATATAGTTAGAATCGGTGGAAATTTCTATAACGTAGACATCACTGGAGACGACACCATCAACGAGACGCTGAACACCCACTCCTACCAGTACTTCAACGTCAGCGACGGCCAGATAGCCCACAACCACGTGCGCTCCGAGCTGTCCTCCAAACTGCCGCCATGCGATGCGATATAGCGATTCGATATAGCTGAATATAAAAAGAGCCCCAGTAGGCATCAAGCTCTGAGGTTTCTGGCGCGAGACATGTAGTCGAGATATGATCCCAAAAGGATGATTGCTTTAGCAATCAACTTTTGTGGTCTAGTAAGCTTTAGCTTACATTTGCCAAGGAAACACTCAGGCTTGTAGCCGTAACTGGGGCTCTTTTTTATATTCGGATATTCAGCGTTCGTAGTCTTCGTGGAGGACACGTTCGTATTGTCCTTTGAACCAGGCTCCGATGCCGGAGGTATTATCATTGTGGCGGCCATGCAATCCTTTACCGTAAACCTGCACACCGAATGACTGTAAAATCGTAAGAATTTTGTTGTAGGCAGTGTCGTCGTAATCGTCCTCGTACATGTAGGACACAATGAATTTCGTATGACTGAAATCAGTGGCACGAAGCTTATTCCAGAATCGCTCGTTAAGTCTGAAAATGGCTTCGCCATCCATTCCCCCACCATGATATTGAAGTAAATCCAAGGATGTTGGAAATCCACCTGGCCTGCGCAGCCTCTCATTAGCCGCAATATCTCCAAGACTGGCAAGTGGCTTACCCAAAATCAACGCATGTGGTCGCAGGTCACAACCATAATACATCGAGCCGATTGTTCCCATAGAAATTCCTGACAGAATCAGCTGATTTGAATAGAATCCAAGCTTATTCATATATCGTTCAATAACCGAAACCATAAGCCGTTCGTATTCCTTACTGCCCAGGTAAAAGCCACCGCCCTGAAAACGCTGTTCAGAAATCAAAAGAAATGGACATCCCATTTTCTTCATCATGTAGTAGCCTTCAAACCCTTCCATGGTTTTATAACCTGAAAAGTATACAGACAATGGTGGTTTCATATCTCCCGGATCAAAATAGGCAAATATCTCCTCTCTCTCAGAGGTGACAAATCTCTCGCCACCTACCATAAAAGTACCGATGCCCCAGCGGGATATCCTATCGTGCAAAGCAATCACATCCAGTTTGCCATAGCCCTTCGCCTTAAGCTCGCAGAAAAGTGTTCCCTGACCATTTCGTCCTTCTATTATTACCGGCTGTTTCAATTCTTCCTCGGTAAACTCCCAGCTATCGCAAATATCGGACAAACTACCAGAAACAAACTGTTTTATTGCTAGAGTAATTTCAATGCCATCTGTCTTTTTATATTCTAGCCAAAACTCTATAGCCTGATTGGCCTCTATTGGGATATTACCGCGCCAAAAAACTACCTGATTTAAAGTGTTACCATAGTCGCCTTCAAGGCTCACGCTGTATTGTCCGTTCCACTTTATGCGTCCACTAAAGCTTTGTGCGATACCCAATGCCTCAGGTCTGAATTTTTCTCCGTAAGGCTTAGGAAAATATTTTTTAGCTTCATTATCCAGGAAATTCTGAATTCCATTTTCAGGAATCATCTTTCCCATTTTCCTGTCAAAAAGGCTTCTCGTCAGCTCATCCACCTCAAAAGAATCCACGATAAAAAAGCAATAGGCCATGGACATACTGTCCGCGGCCGCATACTCCTCCTGCGTGATGTTGCGTTCAAGCACAACTATCTCGTAGATTTCCTTCTTCAGTTCAAGCTCTTCAGCGGCATAAATAAGCTTCACATTCTCAGGGAATCTAAATCTCTTTCCCCAGTTTATGCCGCCAATTTGTAGAATTCTAATTCTATCCATATTGATTGTCCGTTAGAATACCCGTTCCTCGGTTTGAAATCCTAATCGCTTATCAGCTAATGAAAAAACGCTTGCAAGCGGAACCACGTATAGTGCCTTCGTAAGCACTAGCTCGCTGGCTAAATTGTCCCCCTGCAAAGCAATTACAATAAATGCCACTATCATGTAGTCCATCCAGAAGAAAAGCCCCTTAACATCCTCTCCTTGTATCAACTTTACAATTGTCACAATAATAAAAATCGGAATAATAATAATCCAAGGCATGTTCCAAATAACCTTCATTCCTTCCAAAAGGCTGCCAAGTCTTGAATAATTATATAGGACTACCATCTCAAAAAATTCAGTGGCATTCTGGAAATACAAAAAGTAAAGTGCCATTGGAACAGTGACTGTAACTATACCTTCTATGATTGATAGAAAGAAAGATTTACACGCTGCCTTTTCCATTCCTGCTCTGATAAATTTCACAGCAAAAGCTGCAAGCATCACAACCCATATTAGAGCATAGCCTGGCTGCAAAAAGAACATCAGAGTCATCTCTATTGCCATCAAATATACATGATACGAAAGGAATCCTCTCTGAAGCTGCCTTGCAATGTGATACCCCAGGGCCACCATGAAAAAGAATACCAACTGTTCTGCGCCTGCATGTGTCAAATCTCCCCAGCCAAAAACCATAAGAATCAAGGTGATTCCAATGGAAAACTGGATTGATGTGTAAAGCTTTGCAGTCTTATACATAAAATAGGTTGAAAAGAAAACTATTACAAACTCAATCAGATAATGTGCAGTATTGCTAGCCTTCACCAAATATCCAAGGCCCACCAACTCATATATTACAGGTCCATAGTGTCCTTCCAACTCAACATACGCTGAATAACCATCTCTTACAGAATGTGCAAAATCCAATATGCTTCGCTGAACCATTGTGAAGGTTCCACCTGTCCAAATATTAAATGAGCTTGAAACCATTACCACGAAGGTAATAGAAAACACCGCAAATATCTCGAAGAATTTTTTCAAACGATTATCCATATTTTTCCCACCCAAAATAAAACTAAAGAGAGTAGGTCACGAAAAGCTTCCTACTCTCTTTATTATAGAGAAAATCTTAAATACAATCCACACTCTTCTGTGAATTATTCCTCATCATTTAAGACTTTTACCACTTTATTCTTCTTTTCCTTAGCGATCTTTCCAGATACAGCACTTATGATGATAATAATCCAATACCACCATACTCTTGAACCAACAGCTGATTTTGAAATTCCTAGTGGAGTCTCGTCATCTTCAATTGTCACTACCTCATCTGTCTTCATAGAATCATCGAGAACAACTGCAAGTGGAACCTTTGTATCTGAAAGTGAAATATCGCTATCCACCTCTTTGAATGTTGTTGTTCTGATGGTCTCTTCATCAGCATTATCAATTTCATTGAAGCTGTTTGTATTTATAAATGTATCAGCTTCTGCAGGAGCAATCGTATTTGAAGCTACATCAAACTGAGTTGCACTGCTTGTGCTTGCTGGGCTGTTATTCTCACTTGCTGAAACATTGCTGCTTGAACCATTTCCTGATCCGTTACCATTGTTGCTTGTGAAGGCAGCAGCTGCGGCTGACTCTGATAATGAATTGCTTAATGAATCTGACTGACTCATGCTTTCTGATGCACTAGCACTAAGTGAAGCTGATGCAGACTGACTCACTGCTGCACTCTCTGAAACTGAAAGACTTTCGCTAAGTGACTCAAGCTGACTCAATCTTGCTGAGATACTTTCAGACTCACTTGCACTCACTGACGCTGACTGACTCATGCTATATGACTCAGAGATGCTCTCCAATTCGCTTATTCTTGAAGAAGCACTTGCTGACTCTGATGCACTTACACTTGCTGCAAAGCTTTCACTAAGTGATGCACTTTCTGAGTTTGATGCACTTATGCTTTCAGAAATTGATGCACTCTCTGATGCAGATGTGCTTGCACTAAGTGACTCTGACAAACTTGCACTTGTTGATGCTGACTGGCTCTCAAGCTCACTAATTCTTGCAGATGCACTTGCTGACTCGGAAAGTCTAATGCTCTCTGAAATGCTTGCTGAGGTGCTTGTGCTTTCTGAAGCACTCTCTGAAACTGATGTGCTCTGGCTCTCTGAATTGCTTACACTTTCAGAAGTGCTCTCACTTATAGATGTACTCTCTGATGTAGACTCAGATTCTGAAGCTGACTCAGATGCTGATACACTCTGGCTTGTTGACTCAGATTCACTTGTGCTTTCAGAAGTTGATGCACTCTCTGAAACTGATGTGCTCTGGCTCTCTGACTCACTATCACTTACTGAAGTACTCTCACTTATAGATGTACTCTCTGATGTAGACTCAGACTCTGAAGCTAACTCAGATGCTGATGCACTCTGGCTTTCTGATTCACTATCACTTATTGAAGCACTCTCACTTGTAGATGCACTCTCTGATTCAGACTCTGATGTGCTCTGGCTATCTGAAACACTTGTCGACTCTGAAGTACTTTCACTTTCAGATGTACTCTCTGATTCAGACTCTGATGTGCTCTGGCTATCTGAAACACTTGTCGACTCTGAAGTACTTGTACTTTCAGAAGTTGATTCACTCTCTGATGCTGATGTACTCATACTCTCTGAAGTACTAACACTATCTGAAGTGCTCTCACTTGCTGCTATAAACTCAGAAATACTCTCACTTTCAGATGTACTCTCTGATTCAGACTCTGATGTTGACTCAGACTCTGATGAACTCTGGCTATCTGAAACACTTGTTGACTCTGAAGTACTTGTACTTTCAGAAGTTGATTCACTCTCTGATGCACTCTCACTTTCTGAAGTACTAGTTGACTCTGAAGTACTTTCACTTTCAGAAGTTGATTCACTCTCTGATGCACTCTCACTTTCTGAAGTACTAGTTGACTCTGAAGTACTTTCACTTTCAGAAGTTGATTCACTCTCTGATGCTGATGTACTCATACTCTCTGAAGTACTTACACTATCTGAAGTGCTCTCACTTATAGATGTGCTCTCTGATTCAGACTCTGATGTTGACTCAGACTCTGATGCACTCTCTGATTCAGACTCTGATGTGCTCTGGCTATCTGATGCACTTTCACTTTCAGAAGTTGATGCACTCTCTGAATTGCTTACACTTTCAGAAATGCTCTCACTTATAGATGTACTCTCTGATGTAGACTCAGACTCTGAAGCTGACTCAGATGCTGATACACTCTGGCTTTCTGATTCACTATCACTTATTGAAGTACTTGTTGATTCTGAAGCACTTTCACTAGTTGATGCACTTGTCGACTCTGAAGTACTAGTTGACTCTGAAGCACTTTCACTTTCAGAAGTTGATTCACTCTCTGATGCTGATGTACTCATACTCTCTGAAGTACTTACACTATCTGAAGTGCTCTCACTTATAGATGTGCTCTCTGATTCAGACTCAGATTCAGATTCTGATGTGCTCTGACTATCTGAAGCTGATTCAGATTCTGATATACTCTGGCTTTCTGATTCACTATCACTTACTGAAGTACTTGTTGACTCTGAAACACTTGTGCTTTCAGAAGTTGATGCACTCTCTGATTCAGACTCTGATGTACTCTGGCTCTCTGATGCACTTTCACTTTCTGAAGTACTTGTTGACTCTGATGCACTTTCACTAGTTGATGTACTTTCTGACTCTGAAACACTTTCACTTGTACTAACAGACTCAGAATTGCTCATGCTATCAGAAGTACTCTCACTTGCTGCTATAAACTCAGAAATACTCTCACTTGTAGATGCACTCTCTGACTCAGACTCTGATGCACTCTGGCTATCTGATGTACTTGCTGACTCTGAAGTACTTTCACTTTCAGATGTACTCTCTGATTCAGATTCTGATGTTGACTCAGACTCTGATGCACTCTGGCTATCTGAAACACTTGTTGACTCTGAAGTACTTGTGCTTTCAGAAGTTGATACACTTTCTGAAATTGATGTGCTCTGGCTCTCTGACTCACTATCACTTACTGAAGTACTCTCACTTGTAGATGCGCTCTCTGATTCAGACTCTGATGTGCTCTGGCTATCTGAAACACTTGTCGACTCTGAAGTACTTTCACTTTCAGAAGTTGATTCACTCTCTGATGCTGATGTACTCATACTCTCTGAATTGCTTACACTTTCAAAAGTGCTCTCACTTATAGATGTGCTCTGGCTCTCTGATGCACTTTCACTTTCTGAAGTACTTGTTGACTCTGATGCACTTTCACTTTCAGATGTACTCTCTGATGTAGACTCAGACTCTGAAGCTGACTCAGATGCTGATACACTCTGGCTTGTTGATTCAGATTCACTTGTGCTTTCAGAAGTTGATTCACTCTCTGATGCTGATGTGCTCATACTCTCTGAATTGCTTACACTTTCAGATGTGCTCTCACTTGCTGCTATAAACTCAGAAATACTCTCACTTTCAGATGTACTCTCTGATGCTGATGTACTCATACTCTCTGAAGTACTTACACTATCTGAAGCTGATTCAGATTCTAATATACTCTGGCTTTCTGATTCACTATCACTTATTGAAGTACTTGTTGATTCTGAAGCACTTTCACTAGTTGATGTACTTTCTGACTCTGAAACACTTTCACTTGTACTAACAGACTCAGAATTGCTCATGCTATCAGAAGTGCTCTCACTTGCTGCTATAAACTCAGAAATACTCTCACTTTCAGATGTACTCTCTGATTCAGACTCTGACTCGGATGTGCTCTCAGATTCAGATATACTCTGGCTTTCAGATTCACTATCACTTACTGAAGTACTCTCACTTGTAGATGCGCTCTCTGATTCAGACTCTGACTCGGATGTGCTCTCAGATTCAGATATACTCTGGCTTTCAGATTCACTATCACTTACTGAAGTACTCTCACTTGTAGATGCGCTCTCTGATTCAGACTCTGATGTGCTCTGGCTATCTGAAACACTTGTTGACTCTGAAGTACTTGTGCTTTCAGAAGTTGATGCACTCTCTGAAACTGATGTGCTCTGGCTATCTGATGTACTTGCTGACTCTGAAGTGCTTTCACTTTCAGAAGTTGATTCACTCTCTGATGCTGATGTGCTCATACTCTCTGAATTGCTTGCACTATCTGAGGCACTCTCACTTGCTGCTATAAATTCAGAAATACTCTCACTTTCAGATGTACTCTCTGATTCTGACTCAGACTCTGATGCTGACTCAGATTCAGAATTACTCTGGCTTGTTGACTCAGATTCACTCTGACTAGCTGATGTTGACTCAGAAGCTGATGCGCTCTGGCTATCTGATTCACTTACTGAAGTACTAGTTGATTCTGAATTGCTTTCACTTATTGATGCACTTTCTGAATTTGATTCACTTGTGCTCTCTGATACTGATGTGCTCATACTCTCTGAATTGCTCATGCTTGTTGAAGCTGATTCAGATGTTGAGTTGCTCAAACTGCTTGATACACTCTGGCTGTTTGAGCTGCTTAAACTTGCACTCTCAGATCTTGACTCTGATGCAGACTGAGATGCAGCTGAACTTTCAGATAAAGACATACTTCTTGAAACTGAAGCGCTCTCTGACTGCATTGCACTCTCTGAAAGAGACATCATTCTGCTTGTTGATGCAGACTCAGAAGCTGCATAGCTTGCGCTAGCTGACTCAGACCACTTAGTTGACTGTGAAGCGATTTCACTAACTGACTGAGAAAATGAAGTTACAGAACTTCTTGCTTCATGATAATCATCTCTACCTGCATTAAAGTCATTTTCTGTATAATACTCAACTCCCTTAATAGCAAAATTTCCGTCCCTGCCTTCGCCGTTATTATTATAGTAAATGTCATCCTGCGACTGTGCCTTAACAGCAAACATTGGATTGTAATTTACACTCTGAATTGAAGACTTATTAGCAGCTTTAAAAATAAGATACTGTCTCTCGTAACTTGAGCCTTTCTTATCAAGAGTAGCTTCTAAAGTATATGTTCCATCACCATTATTGCGCAATTCTGATCCCTGGTAATAATATGTCTTACCACCAACAGAAATAGCTGTGTAATCACCCTTCCATGACCACTGATTATTCTGTCCATCACCATGGGCTGTTACAAGACTAACTGTATTTCCGTTTAAATCAACAAGATCAATATATTCAGCATTACCATTTGAATCTGTAGTTATGACACCAACATTATCATTTGCATAATTCTGATATAGTCCCTGGAAAGTATTATTCCAATTACCTTCCTTTGTAGCATTGCTTGAAAGCTCCTTAAACTCATTGCCCTTTGAATCAGTAAATTGGTTGTAAGATGTTTGATTTACTGAGATGCTTTCTCTGCCTTCTTTCCAGGAAAGTGTATATGTTGCATCATCATTGAGCTTAACAGAAACATCACCTGTCAGTTGGTATCCATTGACGTAATACTTGCATACTGTCTTAGTGCTTCCATCAGCGGCCTTAGTATCCTCATATTTCCATGAAAGGATATTTCCAGCGCCGTCAGTGTACTGAACATTCTTCCTTACAACCATGATGCCAGAAACAACATTTGGATCGTCATTTACACCCCAGCCTGTAGTAACGCCTGGAACCAGGGCATCACCATTCTGATCTACTGTTACATAATCAAAATATGCATACTTTGTCTCGCCTGCAGCGTCCATGTATGATACCTTGACACTGTTTGAATAATAGTTACTGGTATCCCAGTCACTGTAAAGGATTTCGCCAACATATCCTTCCTGATAGAAGGAATATTGAATAAGCAAATTGGAAAGTCTATCACCATAGGTATAATAATTATTTGACATTGGAGATTTATTGAGGTTTTCTCCATTTTTTGCAGCCTGCTCCTGAGCAGCCTTTAATGCTTCCTGAGCCGCCTCGATTTCCTTGATGAGGTTTTCAAGATAATCGTTCTCAAGTCCTGCCTCAGAAAAAGAGGTTGAAGCTGAATCAAAAGTCTCCTGTGCCTCAGACATAGCTGTAGATAGGCTAGTACTTTCTGATGCAAGTCTTTCTGAATCTGAAACTGATGTACTTGCCAAGCTGTCATTCTCTGAAGCTAAAGACTCTAAGGCAGATGTTGAAGCGGATGCAATATTAGCATCTTCCTCCGAGAGCGAATCACTTGATGATTCAGATGTAGATTCAATCATAGACTCCTCTTCAGAAGAAGATGTGCTTGCCATCTCAGACTCTGATGATACTTCAGAAGTCTGTGCTGCTGAGGACTCACTAGCTGATTCGCTAGATGCTGTTATATCTGACTCAATCTCCTCTGCCTGCTTTTCTGTTTCTATCTTTGACTGCTCCTGAACTGACTCCTTAGCTGTCTCCTCCTGAACATTTTGAATAGAAGTTTCAACAACCTGCTTTGCCTGCTCCTGTACTACTTCAACTGTAATAACGCCCTGGGCACTAGCCATTGCCTGCTCTTCACCAAGCTCAGCAGCATATGCTAAATTAGCATCACCAAGTACCGACGCTCCGCCAACTGTGGCACCTGTAATCGCTACACCTTTCAATAAACTTTCTACCTTTTTCTTAGACATTACTTTACCTCAAAACTTTCCCAATCTGCGGCTATTTTATAACAATTTTAATATTACAGTTATTTTAGCATCATTTTTTAATTTTTGAATAGGTTTTATAACCAAACATTTGCCAGAATTGAGACGTTTTTGCCAAAAATTGGATAAAACGATGATTAAACGCAAAAATCCCCAGAGTCTACGGGACTCTGGGGACAAGAATTCAATTATTTATTTAGATTTGAATTAGTAAGCAATACCCTGTGCTATCATTGCGTCTGCAACCTTCTCGAAACCTGCGATGTTAGCACCTGCAACATAGTTGCCTTCCATGCCATACTTCTTAGAAGCATCATCACATGCGTGGAAGATACCTTCCATGATGCCCTTAAGCTTAGAATCAACTTCTTCGAATGACCAGTGGAGTCTCTCAGAGTTCTGTGACATCTCAAGAGCTGATGTAGCAACACCACCAGCATTTGCAGCCTTAGCTGGTCCAAAGAGAACGCCAGCCTTCTGGAATGCAGCAACAGCCTCTGGAGTTGAAGGCATATTAGCGCCCTCAGCTACTGCGATAACGCCGTTGTCGATAAGCATCTTAGCATCGTTCTCATCAAGCTCGTTCTGTGTAGCACATGGAAGAGCGATGTCTACCTTGTACTGCCATACGCCGTGCTCGCCGTTCTTCTTCTCGTGGTACTCAGCATTTGTGCGAGTCTTAACGTACTCAGAAAGACGTGCTCTCTTAACCTCCTTGAGGTCCTTAAGAAGCTCAAGATCGATTCCCTCTGGATCGTAAACCCAACCAGTAGAATCAGAGCATGTAACTGGCTTTGCACCAAGCTGATATGCCTTCTCGATAGCATAGATAGCAACGTTACCAGCACCTGAAACAGCTACTGTCTTGCCCTCAAATGAAGTGTTCTTTGCAGACTTAAGCATCTCCTGTGTGAAGTAGCAAACACCGTAGCCTGTAGCCTGAGTACGAGCAAGTGATCCACCGTAAGAAAGTCCCTTACCTGTGAGAACGCCTGTGAACTCATTGCGAAGTCTCTTGTACTGACCATACATGAAACCAATCTCACGTGCACCAACACCGATATCACCAGCTGGAACGTCTGTGTCAGCACCGATGTGCTTAGCAAGCTCTGTCATAAATGACTGGCAGAAACGCATGATTTCCATATCTGACTTGCCCTTAGGATCGAAGTCAGAACCACCCTTACCACCACCGATTGGAAGTGTTGTAAGTGAGTTCTTGAAAATCTGCTCGAAGCCTAAGAACTTGATAACTGAAAGATTTACTGAAGGATGAAGTCTGAGACCTCCCTTATATGGTCCAATTGCTGAATTGAACTGTACTCTATAACCGCGATTTACCTGAACCTTACCCTGGTCATCAACCCAAGAAACTCTGAACTGGATGATACGCTCTGGCTCAACGATTCTCTCGATAACTCCAAGCTCTTCAAGCTTTGGGTTTGCAGCAACAACAGGCTCTAATGACTCTAAAACCTCGCTAACTGCCTGAAGGAATTCCTTCTGCTCTGCGTTTCTTGACTCAAGACCGTCATAAACACGCTGTAAATAACTACTCTGAAATTTCATTTCTTATATTCTCCTTTCGGTGTAAACGTTCAGTGCTCGCGGACATTTGTCCTTGCTACGCAACCTAGAGACGATTTTACATCATTTAGCACTTTAGTGCAATAAATTTTTGTTAATCAAACAAACATTATTTTACCCATAAAAATACCAGCGTGCAAGAACACGCTGGCATATATTTTTTTATAGGAGAAATTTACTTAATGCAGGTGCAATCGATAACCCTATTTTTTCATTGTATGGAATCAGCGTGGCCTGAAGTGCGTGATAAAGATCTGATTTACCTGGCCAAACAGTGGTAAGCAATTTATTATTGTAGTCCAACTGATGGAACCAGGAGCCATTCACATGGTCAATTACATAAGCATCCAGATATTCCATGAAAGCTTCGTAATCCTTTGCATATTTCTCCTTGCCAGTAACACGATATAGAACTGCCGAAGAGTTGATTGCCTCCGCCAAAGTCCAGTGCATTCTGTCATGAACAATTGGCTTTCCATCCCAGCCTGTGGTATAGCAAATGCCTGGTGCCCCGTCAGCATTCCAACCATCTTCTATTGCTCTGTTGTATAGATTCTCCGCAACGTCAATGTATCCTCTTCTCTCCTCCTCCGACAAAGACTTTGAGGATGTTGCCCACTGAACAATAAGTCTCGCCCATTCAATACCATGACCTGGTGTAGCTCCGTAAGGCTTAAACGGGTCATCAGGCTTTTCCTTATTACATTCAAGATTTGGCTGCCAATCCTTTGTAAAATGTTCTGGAATTCTATACTCATTGTCCTTCGCCCAGCCAATTACTCTATCAGTAATTCTGCCTGCACGAACACGATATTTTTCATCTTTTAAAACATCAGCAGCCGCAAGAAATGCTTCTACTGTGTGCATGTTGGCATTGATACCCCGATAATCATCTAGTTCAGTAAACTCTGTATTCCATGTATCAACAGAAAGTCCAAGCTCTTCATCCCAAAAGTATTTATCGTATATACGAATTGCCTCCTCAAGAAGTTCCGTCGCATCTGGTCTATTTGCTAAAACGGCAGAGCTTGCAGCCAGTATTACAAAAGCGTGAGCATAGCACTGTTTTGTAGGCAGAGGCTTTCCATCAGAAGCTAAACCTGCATACCATCCACCATTTTCCATGTCATGCAACTCACCAGTCAGCCCCTTTAGTGCTGCATCAGCAAGTGCCTCACTTCCATCATGCCCAAGCATACATCCAATAGAATACACATGAAGCATTCTGCTTGTAATCCAAGTTTCCCGTGGTCTGTCTTTCCATGGTGTGCCATCATCACCCAGATAGTATGAACCACCTCCCGGTGCTGGAAATTTGTGTCCAAATGACAAAAGAGTGCCGCAGCACTCTTTTAGAAATTGGATGTTTTCACTTGTGTTTAGAATGTATTTTTTCATGTAAAAACCTCCCTTGGTTTAAATCATCCCTATCTTTTTTAAGGCGTTGTAGATGCCTTCGTCATCGAAGCCATCTGTGATGTTCTCTGCAGGAAACTGTGCTTTCAGTTCCATAGGTGCGTTGTCCATTAGAAAAGGCATCCCTACTGCCTTTAACATCTCAATATCATTATAATGGTCTCCAAAGGCAATTGCATCATCTGGATTTATCCCCAGTTTATCACAGATGATTTTAACACTTTGCCCTTTCGTAACCCCCTTCTCCATAACCTCCACAAGGATATCTGATGACCTGACTATAGATAAAGATGGAAATCTTTTTCTAAGGCCAGCTTCTATCTCATCAGTTTTATCAGGATTGCACATGCACAGTATCTTTCCTATCTCTGCCCCGTCAGGAAGGTCATCAACTGTACCCACTGTAGATTGAACCTCTACAATATTTTCCTCATTTATAATCCTTGGGTCTGTCCTATTGTTTACTATCCAGCTATCCATGGAATATACATTCCAGGTGCAGTCAAATCCAGATGCTTCAACATAATCAATGATTTTTGCTGTGGTGTCTTTGCTGACGCCCTTGGAATAAATCACATTGCCATGCTCATCTAAAATCAATGCTCCACTGAAACATACAATAGGACAAATAAAATTGTATCTTCTAAAAAGAGGATATACTCCCGATGGTCCTCTGGCTGTCACTATAAAAAAGGGGATATCCCTTTTTTGCAAGCTTTTAACAGCCTCTAAGGTTCCATCAAGCATTCGATGGTTACTGTTTAAAAGTGTACCATCAATATCGCTAAATACAATCTGGTAACTCATAATGTCACCTATTTACCAATCAATTCTTTTACAGCAGAAATCTCAGGCATAACCTTGAGAGCGCCCTTTACTCTTGTAATAAGTGAAGCAGCACCATTTGCAAATGTAAGCATTTCTGTAAGCTTTGCCTCATCAAAGTTTGCAAGTCCTGTCTCAAGGATATAGTGAATTACTGTTCCACAGAATGTATCTCCAGCACCTGTTGTCTCGATGGTCTTGTCAGAAAGGAATGGCTTAACATCTACGATTATTTCATCACCATTTCCATCTGCTCCATAGTAGAATGCACGGCTGCCTTCCTTGCCCATAGAAACAGTGATAAGAGGAATATTGTAGCTTTCACGAAGCTTGTGTACGCCAGCGTTGTAATCCTCTTCGCCTGTAAGCCACTGGATTTCATTATCAGAAATCTTCAGGTAATCACAATATTCCATTCCTGCAAGAATCTGCTCCTTTGCCTCATCCAAACTGTTCCAAAGTGGCTCTCGAAGATTTGGATCAAAGGTGATAAGACAACCAGCCTTCTTTGCCTCCTCAAGGGCAAAAAGTGTAGCCTCTCTGACTGCTGAGTGAGTCATTGAAAGAGTTCCAAAGTGAAAAACCTTTGCCTGTTTAATCAGGTCAACCTTTACCTCGTTCTTTGTGAGCATCATATCGGCACCTGGGTTGCGATAGAAAGAAAAATCTCTATCACCATCTGGGAAGGTCTCAACAAAAGCTAATGTTGTTCTAGCCTCTTTATCAACAACTAAGCCCTCTGTGTTAATTCCAACCTCTTCAATTGTAGCCTTAAGCTTGTTACCGAAAATGTCATCTCCGACCTTTCCAATAAAGCCTACTGAATGATTGAATTTCTTCAGCATTGCCAATACATTACAAGGTGCTCCTCCTGGATTTGCCTCAAATAATGTGTTGCCTGTCGCAGACACTCCATTATTTGTCATATCAATTAAAAGTTCACCTAATGCAACAACATCAATTGTTTTTTCCACGATCTAACTCTCCTGACTAATTTATTTAGGGGAGCAGGGATGAGCCTGCTCCCCTATTTTAAAGATGAAAAAGAAAATTGTTTCAGCTTACTTTAAAAGCTCTAATCTTGATGGATCATTTGCAAATACTTCCTTTGCATTGTCCTTTGTAACAACTACTGGTGGAAGCTCATAGATATTAACATCGATAACACCATTATCTGCTGTTACATCTGTTGAAGGCATTCCATTACCAGCCTGAAGTGAATCGATAATCTCGATTGTCTTAGCTACAAGATCCTGAGTTGGCTTTGCTACTGTAGAATACTGACGGCCTGACCATACCCACTCAACTGACTCGTTCTCAGCATCAAGACCAGAAACTACAGGGATATCCTGACCTGCGTTCTCGCAAGATGTGATGATTGCTCGAGCGATACCATCGTTAGGTGAAAGAACACCATCGATTTCCTTGTCTGAGTAGAAACCAGAAATAAGTGAATCCATTCTCGACTGAGCCTTTGCATTGTCCCAATCAACAGTTGCGCACTGAGTAAAGTCTGTCTGACCTGATACTACTACTAATGTACCATCATCAATCTTTGGCTGCAACACTGACATAGCGCCCTTGAAGAAGTTAGGAGCGTTAGGATCAGCAGGGCCACCACCGAAAAGCTCGATGTTGTATGGAGCCTCACCCTTTAATTCCTCAAGTCCCTGAAGAAGTGCCTGTGCCTGAAGCTCACCAGTCTTTACAGAACCAAACTGAACTACACCGTCAACACCTGTTGTGTTCTCAAGAAGTCGGTCATAACCGATTACATATACGCCAGCTTCCTTAGCCTGCTCAAGAACTGAACCAAGCTGTGAACCATCAACAGGTCCAACAACGATAACCTTTGCACCGTTCTCAATCATTGACTCGATCTGCTGTTGCTGCTGTGTAACCTTCTGGTCAGCAGCCTGAACGATTGGCTTGTAGCCAGCTTCCTCAAGCTGTGCTGTGAACATCTCCTCTGCCTCTTTCCAGTTCTGAGTTCCAAGCCATGGAAGAGATACACCAATTGTTGCTCCCTCTTCAAATCCTGGGAATTCTGCTACTGTCGCGCTGTCATCTGTAGCAGCTGCTTCCTCTGTCTGAGCAGTTGTGTCTGCTGCTGTGTCTGTAGAAGCTGCCCCCTCTCTGCTTCCACCACATCCTGTTAATGTAGCAAGCGCCATTGTTGCTACCATCGCCATTGACAAAAGTGTTCTTTTTTTCATTAATACATCCTCCTTCTTTAAATACACTTTGTATGTGTAAGACTCTTTTGACTGAGTCGTACCCCCATTATTTTGCTTCCTTGCTTGGGAAGAGACGTCCGATGATTGAGTTCTTTCCACTCTTCTTGTTGTAAACATCAAATGCTACAGCTGCAAGAAGTACGAAGCCCTTTATAACCTGTGTCTTATCAGCACCAACACCCATGAGCATAAGTCCGTTGTTGAGCACTGCCATTACGAGACCACCGACGATTGTTGCAAGAATTGTTCCAACACCACCTGATACAGCAGCACCACCGATGAATACAGATGCGATTGCATCCATCTCCCATGATGTACCATCAGCAGGACCTGCTGCTGTTGAACGTCCTACGAAAAGGATACCTGCAACAGCTGCAAGGAAAGACATGTTCATCATTGTAAGGAAATATGTTTTCTTAACATTTACACCAGATAAAGCTGCTGCGGCCTTGTTACCACCAACAGCATATACGTGACGACCAAACTTGGTGCGCTGTGTAATGATGTGGTAAACAATTGTTAAAAGTAAAAGAATCAAACCTGGTACTGGGAAAGATGTTCCCACTCTTCCTGAACCAAAAAGATATGTAAAATATCCAATAATAATTGTCATAAGAACAATTCTTACAATCACTGCCCAGAAAGGAGTTACCTCAACTGCATTGTTCTTTGTGCTGTTGTATTTGCGAAGCTGTGCAACTGCAAAAGCTACAATTCCAATAATACCAAGTAAAAGTGTCGAGTTATTCATTCCTGTAAATGAAGGACCCCATTCAGGTAAGTAGCCTGCACCAAACCACTTCAATTCTTCTGGAGCTGGAACTGAAATTGAATGTGAAATCCAAATAACGCCACCACGGAAAATCATCATTCCACCAAGTGTTGTAATGAATCCAGGAATTCCTAGCTGTGAAAGGAAAAAGCCGTGCCATGCACCAGCAAGAAGACCGATTGCAAGTGCAATGAGAACTGCTACCCACCAAGGCACATTGTAGTTTTTAGCTACCAGCGCCATTACCATTCCGGCGAAACCTGCCACCGATCCGACAGACAAGTCAATTTGTCCGATTACGATTACCATAAGCATTCCAAGTGCAAGCACGAGGACGTATGCATTTCCTGATAATAGATTCTGGAAGTTTGATGATGTAAGCATTCTTCCTCCAGAAATCACATTAAAAATTAGTATCAATAAAGCTAAAGCAAGAACCATTGTGTATTGACGAAGGTCTCCGCCCAATACCTGTTTCACATATTTCATAATTATTCCATCCTTTCCCAATACCTTAAGAATTCGAAGTGATTGTCATCTTCTTCATCAGGCTTTCCTGATTTGCCTCACTGGCAAGAAGCTCACCTGTAATTGTGCCCTCAAAAATTGTATAAATTCTATCAGCCATACCAAGCAGCTCCGGTAATTCAGAAGATACCAGAATAACTGCCTTCCCCTGGTCAGCCAACTGATGAATCAGCTTGTAGATCTCGTACTTGGCACCAACATCAATACCTCTGGTTGGCTCGTCCAAAATCAAAACATCAGGCTCGGTGAACATCCATTTTGAAAGAACAACCTTCTGCTGATTTCCACCTGAAAGCGTTGTTACTCCAACATCTACACCTGCTGTTTTTATCTTTAAGGATTTTCTGTATTCCTCAGCTGCCGAAAGCTCCATATCAGGACTTAAAAGACCATTCTTAGTAATCTTGTCAAGGTCAGCAGAAACTACTGTTTTCCTAATTGAATCCAAAAGATTTAGTCCAAGATTCTTTCTATCCTCTGGAACGTAAGCCAAACCATTTTTGATTGCCTGCTCCACTGAATTCAGCTTTACTTCACGGCCTTTAATCTTTACAGTTCCACTCTTGTAAATTCCATAGTTTTTTCCAAAGAGTGAACGCATAAGCTCTGTTCGTCCAGCACCCATCAGTCCAGCAAAACCTACAATCTCTCCAGCCCTAACGTTGAACTTAGAATTCTTGCAAACCATTCGACCTTCAACCTCAGGATCCTCAACACACCAGTTTTCAACCTCGAAGATAACCTCGCCAATCTTTGGCTCGTGCTCTGGGTATCGGTTCTCGATAGAACGACCAACCATTGACTTAATGATTTGGTCCTCATCAACCTTTCCGCCTTCAACATCATAGCTTTCGACTGTGTGACCATCTCGAATAACTGTAACCGCATCCGAAACATCTGCAATCTCATTAAGCTTGTGAGAAATCATGATACAGGTTATGCCCTTATCTCTAAGCCCCTTCATCAATTCAAGAAGGTTAGCCGAATCAGCTTCATTAAGTGCCGATGTAGGCTCATCCAAAATCAAAAGCTTAACATTCTTTGATAAAGCCTTCGCAATTTCTACAAGCTGCTGTTGTCCCACTCCTAAATGTTTGATTAATGTATCAGGATTGATGGTAAGACCTACCTTTTTTAGAATCTCACTGGTTCTGCGTCTTTCCTCAGGCCAGTCGATGAGTCCTCGCTTCGCAATCTCATTTCCCATGAAAATGTTTTCTGTGATTGAAAGCTCGGGAATCATCGTCAGCTCCTGATGGATAATTGCGATTCCAGCATTCTCTGATTCCTTGATGTTTTTGAATTTCATCTCCTTGCCCATATAGATGATTTTGCCATCATACGTGCCATGAGGATAAACACCAGATAGAACCTTCATCAGCGTGGATTTACCTGCACCATTCTCGCCGCAAATTGCGTGAATGGAACCCTGTCGAACTTCAAGAGTAACATCATCAAGTGCCTTTACTCCAGGAAATTCCTTTGTAATCCCCTGCATCTGAAGGATGTAAGAATTGTGTTCCATAATAAAAATCCTCCCTTTATAAGCCAAAAGCGTTCTCCAGATTTCTACTTTGAAACTAGATACTCGCTTGGTTTCCTAAGTACTTTGTCGGTGGCAATGGCCGCTGCACCGTAAAGCGTTGGATCAACAGTCAGCTTTGAGATTTTGATTTGAACCTTACCGCTGATTTCAGGTATCACTCTCTCTTTGACTATTTTATTGATCGTTGGAAGAAGAAGATCTCCTCCCTGCGAAATGCTGTCCCCAATAACAATTATTTCTGGGTCGTATGCATTGATAAGTGTCACACATCCGTATCCCAAATATTCAGCAATTTCTTCTGTCAGCTCCAGGGCTTTTTCATTGCCCTCCTTTGCTGCAAGGAAAACTCTGTTGCAAGCCTCCCATCTATTTTCATATTCTTCCTCAAACAATTCTGGAAGAATCTCTTCAGCCTTTTTTAATAATGCGTTTGCAGAACAGTAAAGCTCCAAACAACCTTTGTTCCCACATTCGCAAGCTGGCCCCTTTACATCAATACTGATGTGACCAATCTCACTGGCGATTCCCAAGTTTCCAAGAATCAATCTGTCGTGGTCGACTATTCCTGAGCCAACGCCTTCACCTGCTAAAAAGTATGCTAGGGAATTAATTGGTCTACCATGATTTCCAAACCACCACTCTGCTAAGGCTCCTGCGTTGGCATCCTGCTCAATAAATACTGGCTTGTCAAATTCATTTTCAAACTCCTCTACAAAATTGACATTCTGCCAGCTAGGCATCTTGGTTACAAGTGCAATTCTTCCTTCCTTTCGAAGATAAGGACCCGGAACTGCAAAGCCTATCGCAACTACATTTTTGTATTTCTTAAGCAGATCATGAATCTGCTTTTTCATTTCTACTACAACATCTGATGCGAACTCATCCAAACCGAATTCTGTCTCCTGCTGTGTGTAGACCTTTCCACGGATATCAAAAACTCCTATGGAAAATACGTGTCTTGAAAACTTCACACCGATTACAAGGTTTTTCTCAGCATTAAGTCTCAGACCGATTGAGCGTCGATTTCCTTCGCCCTTTACAAATCCAACCTCTGTAACAATTCCCATATCTATCAGAACTGCCACGATTTTTGTAATTGAGGCCTGTGTCAGGCCTGTAATCTTTGCAATGTCTGCTCTGGAGCAAACATCCATCTGCTGGAGAATTCTAACGATAGCGGAACGATTCATCTCCACAAGATCGCTAGTGTTGTTTCCAGCAACCTCTTTTATTTTTTTCATGTTCATACACCCCTAGGTTTGTACTTGAGCAATATTATGCTCATATTTTATTTGGCCAATTTGTCTTTCAAGTGTTAATTACTTAACACTGTTAATACATTAACTGTTTTTAATTTCACCGTCAATAAGGAAACTAGAATTAATTCACTTTTGTAAATAGTTACAGAAAATGATTTGTGATATTTCGTAGAAACCGCATAAATACGGCATTTATGAGCCTTTTTGTGATTATCTTCCATGAAAACTAATCACAAATGCAACGAAAATTTAAGTAAAAAGAAAGGTCGATGTGAGCGTTTTACAACAACTCAATCATCAACCTAATCAATTAGTATTATTTTGTAGATGGTTTCGCAAAAAAATCCTGTTGACTTTTTTAACGTGTTAGGTCCTTCACCCACTTATATTTCTTGTAGTGATAGAACACCCATGGCAGCTTGCCAACTTCATCTACGCATGTGCAGGCATAAACCATAAGCACTGGCCAGTGGAACACAAAGGCTCCAAGCAAGGCTAATGGAACGGCCAGGCACCACATACATACGGCAAGACTATATACGTCAAATAAAGTATCACCACCGGCAGCAAACACGCCATTGATAACAACAGTATTTATGCAGCGTCCTATCATGTATATGGACATTATAATCATCATTCCCACAAGATATGTTCTGGCTTTATCTGTCAAAATCATGTAATTCACAACAAACGGAGTCACAAGCAAAACAACTGCGGTGGAGAAAAATCCAAGAAATACAGAAATCTTTGATACTCTTCCACCGTAAAGCTTACCCTTTTCCAAATCACCAGAGCCTAGCTCATTTCCAATGACAATTCCTCCGGCAGCGCTGATACCATCACAGAGGCAGCACATTAGGTCACGTACTACAGCTGCTACAGAATTGGCTGCGGCGGCATCTGCACCCATATGTCCCATGATAGCTGTATAGGATGTGAAGCCTACGCCCCAGAACATAGCAGCCCCAGCAATAGGCAAACCACATTTCACATAATCCTTTGCAAGCATGGCGTCGTGTACAAGAAGGTCCTTAAATGTAGGATGTATGAAATCCTTTTGATAAGATGAAATAACAGCCCCTAACAATTCGATTATACGGGCAAATAAAGTGGCATAAGCGGCACCTCTTGCACCCATGGCAGGAATGCCCATGAATCCAAAGATAAAAATGCCATTTAAAATAATATTTATAATTACAGCACCAGAGCTTATGATTGCACATCTATCAGCATGGTCGGTAACACGCATCATTCCAAGATAACACTGCGACAATCCTGTCAAAAGATAAGACCATCCGGCAATTCTTAGGTAGCTTGCGCCGATTGAAATCAAATCAGCATCTCCTGAAAATATTTGCATAAGATACGTAGGAAAGGCAATACAGGCTATAGCAAAAATTGCAGAAATTACAACAGCAATACGAATACTCATACCAAAGATTTTATGGATAGTTTCCTTATCGCCCTTGCCCCAGTACTGTGCGCCCAAAATCGAAATGGAGCCAGTAACTGCACAAAGCATCATATTTTGAATAAACTGGATTTGAGTGGCAAGAGAAACTGCCGCCATAGAATTCTGCTCTACCCTGCCAAGCATTACAGCATCACAAGCTGCAACAAGTGCCAACATCAACGCCTGAAACGCAAGCGGTAAAGCCAAATTAAAAAGCCTCTTTAAGAAGGCTCTATCAGAAAACATTTTGTCTCTATTCATTAGTCATCCCCTTAACATTTATTTCAACTGTTATGATATATGAAAAAAGCTCCAGTGACTAGACTTTTCTAACCACAAAAGACGCAAAAAAAGGGGCTGTGAAAAAATGAGATAATCATTTTTTCCAGCTCCCTTTTTATATCATTTTTTGTGAGGTATGCTGTTTCTGGCAAAAATAGAGTATAATGCCCCTTTCCCCAAAAAACTACAAACTTTTTTGATTAGGCAGCTTCTTGGAGACGCATCTTTTTATTGTGATATTTATATAAGTTATGACCTATTGAAACCAAAAGAACCTCAAGTTTTACGGATTCTATTCCTTTTCGGACTATTCTTTTATACCAACGATCATTTTTTATGATTCCGAAAGTACCTTCCGCTTGAATGGATCTGTTCATTCTAAGGAGTGCTCCCTGGATGCTTTCAAGATTATTTATAACCTCCTGATGCATAGCGGTCAGTTCTTCGTTTATTCTTACGGTTTTGTTTTTATCTGTTTTCTTACACTTCGATGCATAGGGACAACCACTGCAGTCTTCACACTGATAGACTTCTTCTTGCCGGCCATACTGGTTTCCTTTTACATGCTGCCTGTATAGAAAGTTGAAGCTCCTCCCATTAGGACAACGCATTTTCCCATCATCACCGATCTCAAAATTAACAGCTCTGAATGGATCGTTGTGATATTTCTTATCGGTCGTCTCCTTTTTAAACATTGTGAACTTCATGTACTTTTTCATGCCTTTTTGCTCGCAAAAGATATAATTATTGAACGAGCCATATCCAGCATCAGCCACAGGATATTTTGGATAAAAGCCATATGTTTCATAATACTTATTCATCAACGGTATGAAGCAGTCCATGTCAGATCTGTATTGATTAACATCAACAACTGCTATGTATTCATCAGCTACACCAATCTGAACGTTGTATGCGGGAAGAAGCTGGTCGTTTCCCATGTAGTCGGTCTTTATTCTCATGAATGTAGCGGAAGGATCTGTCTTTGAATAGCTGTTCCTGTTTTCTCCACAGATGCTGATTTTTGTGACATATTCATTGAGCTTTGTTGTGTACTCTACAAGCTTTTCGTACTGTCTCTGCTGGACGGTTTTCCTATGTCCTTTTCCTGAAACAAAAGTTGAAGTATCAAGCTTCCATATCTCAGAAAACCGTTCTGTTATCTGGCGCATATATTCAGGCATGTACTCTGTATTAGTCTCAATCTTGATTCCGCTCCACTGAAGATCGCTGTTGATTTCTTGCAGTAATTTAGTAATCTTTTCAAAAAGACGGTAACGGGATTTTTCCGTGGCCTTCTTCCATACCCAAGTATATTTGTTAGCATTAGCTTCAAACTTCGAACCATCAATATAAAGATGATTCAGGTCAACTTTATGCCTGCTGAATATTTCCTGATTAATATCATTGAAAATATCCTCTATTGAATCCTTTAACACATCGTTTATGAAATAGCTGAAGGTTCTGTAAGAAGGAGTTTCCCTGTCCATAAGATACATAAATCGAATGTTAACCCTACAGTTTTCTTGAAGTCCTCTTAGTGAAATATATCCTTCACTCATAAAACCGAATAGTACGGTTTTCAACATTTTGACTGGATTATATCTGATTCTGCCAAGCTTATGCTCTGGCACATTTTTCAGATACTTCTCAAGATTCATACCTCCCACGAGTTCGTCAAAAGTAAAAACCGGATCACAGATATCCAAGCAATCTGAAATAAAAAATGGTAAAACGCCCTGATTTAGAGTATTATAAGAATTGGTTTGATTGATCATGGTAATATTTTACCATGAAAAAAGAGAAGTAATCGGCTGTTTCCAGCTATTACTTCTCTTTTTTTCATGAGCTGATTATTTCACAGCCCCTTCTCGGATTCAAAATTATATTTTATGACTTCTTGTGGGCTACTTAAGGAAAAAGCCCACAAGAACTTGGCTTTGCCAAGCAATATTTTCTTTCAGAAAATATTGGTCCATGTCCGGTTCTTGATTTTCTGAGGAAAATCAAAAACCTATGACTTCTTGCTGACCAAACAAGGAAATTGTCAGCAAGAATCCTGCTTTGCAGGACATGAAAATAGATAAATCTATTTTCATGGTATTTACGATTCCTGAAAAACTGATGTTTTTCAAGAATCTATACATTAATCTCAGCTTTAACACCAAGAACGTCCTTGTTTGCATCAAGGATTGGTGTAATAACATCGCGGAGGTAAACCTCTACCTGACGAGGGCTGCGGCCAACGTAGCGGCTAGGCTCCATTGTAGCCTCAAGCTCCTCAAGGCCCATTGGGAACTCATCATCCGCAGCGATGAGCTCTAAGAGGTTATTCTCCTTGCCCTCTACCTTAACATTCTTGCCAGCTTCCATAGAAAGAGTTCTAATCTTCTCGTGAAGCTCCTGACGGTTTCCGCCAAGCTTAACTGCATCCATCATGATATTCTCAGTTGCCATGAATGGAAGCTCTGACATAAGACGCTTTGTGATAACCTTGTCGTAAACCACAAGACCATCTACTACGTTCAAGCAAAGGTCAAGTACACCATCAGTTGCAAGGAAGCCCTCTGCAATAGAAAGACGCTTGTTTGCTGAATCATCAAGTGTACGCTCAAACCACTGTGTAGCTGATGTGATTGCTGGATTCAAAGCATCAATCATTACGTATCTTGAAAGAGATGCAATTCTCTCGCTTCTCATAGGATTACGCTTGTAAGCCATAGCAGATGAACCAATCTGGCTCTTCTCAAATGGCTCCTCTACTTCCTTCAAATGCTGAAGTAGACGAATGTCATTTGACATCTTGTGAGCAGATGCTGCAATACCTGCAAGGATGTTGCAAACTCTGGTATCAACCTTACGTGAATAGGTCTGGCCAGAAACTGGGTAGCAAGCCTCAAATCCCATCTTCTTTGCAATAGTTGGGTCGATCTTATCGATTGTATCGTGGTCTCCATTGAAAAGCTCGAGGAAGCTTGCCTGAGTACCTGTTGTTCCCTTTGAGCCAAGAAGCTTAAGAGTAGAAAGTACATAATCAAGGTCTTCAAGGTCCATTACGAACTCATTGAGCCAAAGAGTTGCACGCTTTCCTACTGTGGTAGGCTGTGCTGGCTGAAAATGTGTAAAGGCAAGTGTTGGCTGTGCCTTGTACTTCTCAGCAAAGTTTGCAAGCTCTGCAATTACATTTACAAGCTTCTTTCTGATAAGAAGAAGCGCATCACGCATGATAATAATATCTGTATTGTCACCAACGTAGCAGCTTGTTGCTCCAAGATGAATGATGCCAGCAGCCTTTGGACACTGCTGTCCATAAGCATATACGTGGCTCATTACATCATGGCGAACTTCCTTCTCACGAGCCTTTGCAACATCATAATTAATATCCTCGATGTGCTGCTTCATCTCGTCAATCATCTCCTGAGTGATTACAGGCTTACCATCCTGTGAGAGGCCAAGTTCCATCTCAGTCTCAGCAAGAGCAATCCAAAGTCTACGCCAGGTCGAAAACTTCTTATCCTGACTGAAGATGTACTGCATCTCCTTGCTGGCGTATCTCTCCGAAAGTGGGCTGGTGTATCTACTTGTATCTGACATAATTCTCTCCTTACATTTTATCTACCGCCAAATGTTACGCTCTCAAGCCTATGTATTACTCCGCTCAGCGTAAAATGCTTCGCTTAAGTAACACATAGAGCTAGATAGCTACATTTGGCTAATATACATAGCGGTAGCCCTATGCAGCGGCTACGACTTTATTTATCGTATTCACCACGGATATCGCGGGTTGGTGGCTCGATTGGGTAGTTTCCGTCGAAGCATCCATGGCATATCTCCATTCCATCTACCATCTCTGATAGTCTGTCGAAGCCAAGGTACGCAAGCGAATCTGCGCCGATAATCGCGCAAATTTCGTCTACTGAATGCTTGTATGCAATGAGCTGCTCACGGCAAGGTACATCTGTACCGAAGTAGCATGGCCATAAGAATGGTGGTGATGAAATACGCACATGAACCTCTGTTGCGCCAGCATCTCGAAGCATCTTAACGATGCGATCAGATGTTGTACCGCGAACAATTGAATCGTCAATCATGATGATTCGCTTGCCATTAACCACCTCACGAAGGGCATTCAGCTTCACCTGAACTGATGATTGTCTGCTGGCCTGCTTAGGCTTAATAAATGTACGTCCCACATAGCTGTTTTTCACGAAAGCTGTGCCATATGGAATACCAGATTCCAATGAATACCCCATTGCAGCTGCATTTCCTGATTCTGGAACGCCTACAACCAAATCTGCCTCCACAGGTGAATCCTGTGCAAGGAAACGTCCGGCCTTGATACGTGACTCATAAACAGAGATTCCGTCGATATCACTATCAGGGCGAGCAAAATAGATGTATTCAAAGATACAACGTCCGTGCTTTTCCTTTGGGACGCATCTGCTCTTGTCAGATTTAATTCCAAAGTCAGGAGAAATTGTAACTATCTCTCCTGGCTCAATATCACGAATATACTCTGCACCAATTGTATCAAGAGCACAGGTCTCTGATGCGATAACATAAGCATTATCACGCTTTCCCAAGCAAAGCGGTCTGAAGCCCTGTGGGTCACGAGCTGCAATGAGCTTACGAGGCGACATAACTACAAGTGAATATGCTCCCTTAATCTTGTCGCAGGTTCTTGCAACAGCCTCTTCAACAGTTGCGCTCTTGAGACGCTCTCTGGCAATAATATATGCAATAGTCTCGGAATCAATAGTAGTCTGGAAAATGGCACCTGTCATAGAAAGCTCATCGCGAAGCTCCTCCGCATTGATAAGATTTCCGTTGTGTGCCATTCCAAGAAGTCCCTTCCAATATGAAAGTACAAGTGGCTGTGCATTCTCACGGCAGGATGAACCTGCGGTAGAATATCTGGTATGTCCAACGCCGATGTCACCATGCATACTCTCAAGGATTTCCTGATTGAATACTTCATTTACAAGGCCCATGTCTTTGTGCAGTGCATAATTACGCTTTGGGCCATTGGTATCTGAAACGGCGATGCCACAGCTCTCCTGCCCTCTATGCTGTAAAGCAAAAAGGCCATAATAAATAGAGGAGGCAACATCTCCGCCATCAAAATCATACATCGCAAAGACGCCGCACTCCTCATGCAGTCCGTCCCATGGAGTATCCTTTAAATTAAAATCTCCCATAAAATCTCCTAATACCTACCGATGCTCACATATTTCTAATTGATTCAGTATCGTTTTCACTATATTCACTGAATCAATAAGAAATATTGTTCACATCTGTTTTCTCTAAGTTCTTATAAAGCTAGTCTTAATATTAACTACACTTCAAGAGACTTGCCTGTAAGAAGTGCATACGCTTCTAAGTACTTAGCAATAGTCTTGTCGATTACATCCTGTGGAAGAAGGTAATCTGACTCTGGATTTGCCTTGAGCCAATCACGTACAAACTGCTTATCGAAAGATGGCTGACCGTGACCTGCCTCATAGCCCTCGAGTGGCCAGAAGCGTGAGCTGTCTGGTGTAAGCATCTCATCAGCAAGAACGATATTACCATCCTCATCAAGACCAAATTCGAACTTTGTATCTGCAATGATAATACCCTTTGTAAGAGCATAATCTGCACACTTCTTGTAAAGAGCAATTGTATTATCACGAAGAGCTGTTGCATACTCCTCTCCGTGGCCTGGGAATTCTTTTTCAAGAACCTCTATAGAACGCTCGAAAGAGATATTTTCATCATGATCACCAATTTCTGCCTTAGTTGATGGAGTGTAGATTGGCTCAGGAAGCTTGTCAGATTCCTGTAGACCAGCTGGAAGCTTTATTCCGCAAACTGTGCCGTTCTCCTTGTAGCTTGCCCAGCCTGATCCTGTGATGTAACCGCGAACGATGCACTCGATAGGAAGCATTGTAAGCTTCTTGCACATCATAGCCTTGCCCTTGTACTCCTCGTTTCTGAAGAATTCAGGCATCTCGTTCACATCAGTTGAAAGCATGTGATTTGGAACGATATCTGAAGTAAGGTCAAACCAAAACTTAGACATCTGGGTAAGAACTGCACCCTTATTAACAATCTTATTCTTTAAAATTACATCGAATGCAGATATACGATCTGTGGCTACCATGATAATGCTATCCCCATTATCGTATACTTCTCTTACTTTTCCCTCTTTAATTGGTTTCATAATCAAATCCTCTCTCTTTTTATTTAGTTTATTTAATTATCCATCCCCCTATAAGGGGGAGAAACAATTATTTCTTAATTAAAAGTGACTTACCAGTCATCTCCGCTGGCTGCTCGAGACCCATGATCTCGATAAGTGTTGGAGCGATATCGCAAAGAGCACCGCCCTCGCGAAGTGTATAAGCCTCATCATAGTTAACTAAGATAAATGGAACAGGATTTGTTGTGTGAGCTGTGTATGGCTCTCCTGTCTCATAATCAATCATCTTATCTGCATTACCGTGGTCAGCACAGATGAACAATGCTCCGTTCACCTCTTTAACTGCCTCAACGGCATCTCCTACAAGTGAGTCTACACGCTCTACAGCCTTTACAGCTGCCTCTATGACGCCAGTATGACCAACCATATCTGGGTTAGCAAAGTTGATTACGATTACATCGTACTTGTCAGACTTGATAGCCTCTACAAGCTTTGCTCCAACCTCTGGTGCCGACATTTCAGGCTTAAGGTCATATGTAGCTACATCCTTTGGTGAGTTAACAAGGATTCTTTCCTCATCCTTGTTAGGCTCCTCAACACCGCCGTTGAAGAAGAATGTAACGTGTGCGTATTTTTCTGTTTCTGCAAGTCTAAGCTGCTTTAATCCATTGTTAGCTAAGAACTCGCCAAATGTATTTGTAATGTTTTCTTTCTCGAAAGCAATGTGCTTGTTAGGGATTGTCTCATCGTAATCCTTGAAGCAAGCATAGTAAAGATTAAGGAACTCTCTGTCGAAGCCTGTGAACTTGTCATCGCAGAAAGCTCTTGTAATTTCACGAGCACGGTCTGGACGGAAGTTGAAGAATACAACTGAGTCGCCGTTCTTCACTACTGAAAGAGGTGTGCCATCAGCGTAAGTGATAACTGTTGGAAGAACGAACTCATCTGTAACTCCATCATCATAAGAAGCCTGCATAGCCTCAGGAACTGAAGTAGCCTTTACGCCCTCGCCCTTAACTAATGAATCGTAAGCCTTCTGAACACGATCCCAGTTGTTATCTCTATCCATTGCATAGTAACGACCAGAAAGTGATGCAATCTTACCAACTCCGATTTCATCCATCTTCTTCTGAAGTGTCTCTAAGAAATCCTTACCAGAAGCTGGTGGAGTATCACGTCCATCAAGGAAAGCATGAACGAAAACTTTGTCGAGGCCGTTCTTCTTGCACATCTCAAGCATTCCATATACGTGCTCGATATGGCTGTGAACACCGCCGTCTGAAAGAAGACCCCAAAGGTGCATGTCTGAATTATTCTTCTTGCAGTTTTCGATAGCTTCAAGTAAAACCTTGTTCTCGAAGAACTCGCCATCGCTAATAGCCTTTGTGATTCTTGTGAGATCCTGGTAGATGATACGGCCTGCGCCGATATTCATGTGACCTACCTCAGAATTTCCCATCTGACCGTCTGGAAGTCCAACGAACATACCAGATGCCTGTCCCTGAACAAATGGACACTCAGCCATAAGCTTGTCCATAACAGGTGTGTTTGCCATTGCGATTGCATTTCCCTTTGGATTTTCGTTGATTCCGTATCCATCGAGAACCATAAGTACTACAGGTTTCTTACTCATAGTAATTCCTCCTTAAATGCCTAGTGTTACTAGTTCATTATTCTATTGTTTTTTTGTAATGTGTCCCCTAGCGTCTATCTGCGCTGAGCTTGATAAACTGTTGAGACTATCTATGATATCGCTATATGCTTTATCGTCTTTGCCAAGCAGGCTTGTGACTCCTGCGCTAAATCTGCAAGGAAGAAAATATGCATTGATACTTCCATCCTTTGATATTCTAACCTGTGCAAGGCCTGTGTTGTAATCTGCAGGCATTGTGCCAGTGATTGAAAACCAATAATTTCCAAGGCTATAGAAAATTGGAACGTCGTCCATATATTCCACAGTCTGAAGGCAATGTGTGTGCCCTCCTATTATAACATCTGCTCCAGCCTCTACAAAGCTTCTTGCAAGTGCCACCTGGTCACCGCCATAATTGGCATTTCCCTCTGTTCCCCAATGTGGAAAAACGATGACATAGTCTGCATTCTGCTTCGCCTCACGAATCACTCCGCAAAAGACTTCAGGATGAAGACATTTGAGAACTCCTGGTGAAACGCCAGTAGCCTCCTGAGTAAAACTAAGTGTGCGCTCGATTTGAGTCGCAGAGCATATTGCTATTTTCCTGCCGCCTATAATGAAATAGACTGGCTTCTTCGCTTCCTCTATGGTTACACCAGCACCCATAAATGGCATTTCAGCCGATTTTAAAGTATCAAGTGTATCAAGAAAGCCTGTCTCACCATAATCAAAAACATGATTATTGGCAATGCTTACAACATCAACTCCAAGCTCATAGAGTAGATTTACTCTGCTAGGAGCACCCCTGAAGGTATATGCCTTTCCTTGAAGTGCTGTACCTCTGGAAGTGTAAGCAAATTCATTATTAACCATCAAGATATCAGCTGATTTCATCTCGCCCAAAAGATTATCAGAAAAACAATCTATAATACCATTTTTCTGATGGTCCATATAGACCGTTGTAGCTACCCCATCAGCTATAGACAAATCTCCGGTGAAATCAAGAATGATATCACCATCGACTTCTTCATCTAATAAATATGTTTTATCGAAAGAATAATTCTGTATTCCTGTACTTTTACAGTATTCATACCAAAGAACATGAATACTTTTGCCTGTGAGCTCATACCAGATATCCGGTGTTTCAAAATTAGCGTAACTAGCAATCTCCTGAATGACTGCATCTCCATATTCCGCTGTAACTAGTGATAAAAAATTCTCGTCAACCGGATGCCCACCAATAAATGCTTTTGTACTGTTATTTAAGATTGTGTCCCAAGCTTCTCCTAAATCGGCAATTTCTATTCGCTCAGGCTCCTTCTCTTTTTCCTTAACAATCTCTGAAGAAACTGATGAATAATCTCTTCCGCAGCCCCCTGCCAAGCATGCAAAGGCTAATAAAATAGTCAAGCAAAACTTACATTTCTTCATTAATCTGTGCCATCACTCGGACAACAGCTTCATTCGCCCCTTCATAACCTGCTGAAGCAGCCATTTCGTAGTAGGATAAAGCTGTCTCCAAATTCCTCTCAACCCCATATCCGTTTTCATAAAGAAAACCTAAATTTACCTGCGCAATAGGATAACCCTGTAATGCCGCAAGCTTCTGATAATAAACAGCAGATGCAAAATCAACATCTACGCCATATCCATTGTAATAAAGATAACCAATCTGATTTAATGCAGGAGCATAATTAAGGTCCGCTGCCTTAAGATAGAACTCCATAGCCTTCTCGTAATCCTTGTCAGCACCTATGCCATTCTCATACATCTGACCGATGTAATAGCTGGCCTTAGGTGAATTGTTGTCAGATGCTGTGGTGAAATACTCAAGTGCAGTCTCTGGATTTGCCTCTACACCATAGCCCTTAACATACATAAGACCAATGGCAATATTTGAAAGATTAATTGCATCTCTATCGTTTAATGCTGTGCTTGAAGACTTTGTAACTCTGTTGTAGTAATCAAAGGCCTTCTTATAGTCCTGAAGAACTCCGATACCCTTCTCATAGATATAGCCAAGATAATAGCCACCATCCAAATCACCAGCCTGCTGTGCAACTGTAAGAAGATCAATTATCTGATCCAGCTCTGTTGGCTCAGCTTCCTCATCTGAATCTGTAGATTTATCATCAGACTTCTTCTCAGTTTTAGCTGAGTCTGTCTTTGTTGCTACTGTCTTTGTTGTTACAGTCTTTGTTGTTTCAGCCTGGACAGTGCTTTTCTCAGTCTGCTCCTGAGAGTTCACAGATGACTCATCTGCTGTGTCCTCAAGACTCTCAGCCTCAGCCAATGCCTCGTAGTCTCCCTGGGCAAGCATAACTCTTGCAAGACCAACCTTTGCATTTACTGAACCATTCTCAATTGCTGTATTAAAAAGCTCTGCCGCTTTATCTAAGTCAACATCCACACCTGCACCTGTCAAATAAAAATAACCAAGTGCGCAGGTACCTTCAACATTTCCGGAATCTGAAGCCATCTGATACCAGGAAAGTGCCTCATAAAAATTCTGCTTGATATCCTCTGTGCCATATTCAAGACTTCGGCCAAGCATAACCTGAGCTTCAGTATCTCCCTCGTAGGCAAGAACCTCTAGCTCGCTGTAAGAAAGGATTGTATAGTCCTCAACCTTCACATCATCAAATGCAACCTGCTCAGTAGTGGCCTGTTCCTCCTCAGTCTTTTCTTCCATTTCCTTAGAACAACCCATAAAAACTACTGCTGATGCGGCTATTAATAAAATCAAACGAAAATTTCGTTTCATAATACCTCCAATTTCGATGGTATAACTCAGTCCATCAGCGCAAATTATATCATAAAAATATGGCAAATAAAATAAAAATAGCGCACCAGATAACTGGTGCGCATGTAAAACTTTAGGAGTTTTTCTTACTTATAATTGACAATTTTAACAAAGTCATTAATAAAACCCACAGAATATTAAGCGTTAACAATCTTACCAAAGTCTGGCTTAAGTGAAGCACCACCGATAAGACCGCCATCGATGTTTGGCTTGCTAAGAAGCTCAGCAGCGTTTGAAGCGTTCATAGATCCGCCGTACTGAATACGAACAGCCTCTGCTGTAGCATCATCATAAAGCTTAGCGATAAGCTCACGGATGAATGCGCAAACCTCTTCAGCCTGATCAGCTGTAGCTGTCTCACCTGTACCGATAGCCCAGATTGGCTCGTAAGCGATAACAAGGTTCTTTACCTGGTCAGCTGTAACACCTGAAAGATCCCAAGTGATCTGACGCTCGATCCACTCCTTGTATGTGTCAGCCTTGCGAAGTGCAAGAGACTCACCACAGCAAAGAATTGGTGTAAGACCAGCAGCGAATGCCTTCTTAACCTTTGCATTGATAAGGATATCGTTCTCACCGAAGATATCTCTTCTCTCTGAGTGTCCCATGATAACGTACTTAACACCAGCGTCTACAAGCATAGGAGCTGAAATCTCGCCTGTGAAAGCACCCTTATCCTCGATGTAGAAGTTCTCAGCACCAACGTTTACGTTTGTGCCCTTAACAGCCTCTACTACAGGAACGATGTCGATTGCAGGTACGCAGTAAACTACGTCTACATCATCGTTCTTTACTAAATCCTTAAGCTCAGCAACAAGCTTTACAGCCTCAGAAGGTGTCATATTCATCTTCCAGTTGCCGGCAATAATTCTTCTTCTTGCCATAATTTACCTCTTTTCTCGCCTATCCCCTTCTGAATAACACACACTCTATCAGACACGCTTTCGCTCTTATTCGCTCGTTGCCCTACATAAGATGCCACTTCGTGCCATCTAAGTAGGGACGGCTCATCAAGGTCTGATATGAGTATGTTTTATTCCTTCGGGACTAGGCTACTTTAAGTATTATTTTAAAAATTTGGATTTTGCTTTAGTACAAGGCAGCAAATGCGACGCTGTACTATGTACTGCGAGACATTTGCTAACGCAGTAATCAAGCAAAATACGGATTTTTATTTGTCGTCTGCTGCGTAAACGCCTGGAAGCTCCTTACCCTCAAGGAACTCAAGAGAAGCTCCACCACCTGTAGAGATGTGACTCATCTTGTCAGCGAATCCCATCTGGTTAACAGCTGCTGCCGAATCACCACCACCGATGATTGTTGTAGCATCTGTCTCAGCAAGTGCCTTAGCAACTGCCTCTGTACCTACAGCAAGTGCTGGGTTCTCGAAAAGACCCATTGGTCCGTTCCAAAGAACTGTCTTAGCTGTCTTAACCTTCTCAGAGAAAAGAGCAACTGTCTTAGGTCCGATATCGCAACCCTCTCTGTCAGCTGGCATGTTCTCTGTATCGTATGTAATGCACTCTACTGGAGCATCGATTGGATCTGGGAACTCAGCGATTGTTACAGCATCGAGTGGAAGAAGGATTTCCTTACCCATGCTCTTTGCCTTCTCAAGCATCTCCTTGCAGTAATCAAGCTTAGAATCATCGCAAAGTGATGTACCGATTTCGTATCCCATAGCCTTCTGGAATGTGTAAGACATACCACCACCGATGATGAGTGTGTCACACTTCTCAAGAAGGTTGTTGATAACGTTGAGCTTATCAGCTACCTTTGCACCACCAAGAATTGCTACGAATGGACGTACTGGATTCTCAACAGCGTTGCCAAGGAAGTCGATTTCCTTCTGCATAAGGTATCCAACTACGTTAGAACCACCCTTAGCTGTGATGAACTTTGTAACACCAGCTACAGAAGCGTGTGCTCTGTGTGATGAACCAAAAGCGTCACATACATAATCATCAGCAAGATCAGCAAGCTCCTTAGAGAAAGCCTCACCGTTCTTTGTCTCTTCCTCGCCACGGAAACGAGTATTCTGAAGAAGAACTACATCTCCCTCGTTCATAGCCTCAACTGCCTTTGTAGCAGCCTCGCCTGTTACGTTGTAATCAGCTACGAATGTAACTTCCTTGCCAAGCTTCTCAGAAAGACGCTTTGCTACTGGAGCAAGTGACTCGCCCTCGTTAGGACCATTCTTAACCTTTCCAAGGTGTGAGCAAAGGATAACCTTTCCACCATCAGCAATAAGCTTCTGGATTGTTGGAAGAGCTGCACGGATACGAGTATCATCTGTAATCTCGCCAGCCTTAAGTGGTACGTTGAAATCACAACGAACAAGAACGCGACGGCCCTTTACGTTGATGTCATCAACTGTCTTCTTGTTTAATGCCATTATTCTATTCCTCCTTAATAAATCCAAGTCCGCCAGTTACGGTCACAAGCCTTAGAATCCGTCGGTTACGCCTACAAGCCATAGATATCTCCGCTCAACGACATGTTTCGCTTGAGATACCTATGAGCTTGATGGCTACCGACTCATTGCAAGCTTGTTACCTACTAGCTCACTTAAATATCTAAAATAAAAAGGGGTTCGGTCCATAAGGACCGGACCCCTAAAAAAGTCGTTAAATTCGATAGACGAATTAAGCTAACTCTGAGAAGTACTTGATTGTACGTACCATCTGAGATGTGTAGCTGTTCTCGTTATCATACCAAGAAACAACCTGTACCTCGTACTGATCATCAGAAACCTTAGAAACCATTGTCTGTGTAGCATCGAAGAGAGAACCAAATCTCATACCTACGATATCTGAAGAAACGATTTCATCCTCGTTGTAACCGAATGACTCGTTAGCTGCTGCCTTCATAGCTGCGTTGATACCCTCAACTGTAACATCAGCCTTGTTTACAACTGCTGTAAGGATTGTTGTAGAACCTGTTGGTGTAGGAACACGCTGAGCAGATCCGATAAGCTTTCCGTTAAGCTCTGGGATAACAAGACCGATAGCCTTTGCTGCACCTGTTGAGTTAGGAACGATGTTAACTGCTGCTGCACGTGAACGACGAAGATCACCCTTTCTCTGTGGGCCATCAAGTGTCATCTGATCACCTGTGTAAGCGTGGATTGTTACCATGATACCAGACTGGATTGGAGCGTACTTGTTAAGTGCGTCAGCCATAGGTGCTAAGCAGTTTGTTGTACATGAAGCTGCTGAAATGATTGTATCAGAAGCCTTAAGTGTCTCATGGTTTGTATTGTAAACGATTGTAGGAAGATCGTTTCCTGCTGGGGCAGAAATAACAACCTTTCTAGCACCTGCATTGATATGAGCCTGTGCCTTTTCCTTTGATGTGTAGAATCCTGAGCACTCAAGAACTACATCAACCTTAAGCTCACCCCATGGGCAATTGTTTGCATCTGGGAATGCGTAGATTTTGATTTCCTTACCGCAAACGATGATTGAATCGTCTGTGCATGAAACCTCATCTGCATGCTCGTACTTTCCCTGTGATGAATCATACTTTAAAAGATGTGCTAACATCTTTGGGCTAGTTAAGTCGTTGATTGCTACTACTTCGTAACCTTCTGCGCCGAACATCTGACGGAATGCAAGACGTCCGATACGGCCAAAACCGTTGATTGCTACTCTTACTGCCATTTTTAAATCCTCCTAAAGATTCTTTTAAAAAATTTTTTCTGAGGCACTCTCAAAAAAGCGCCCCGTATGTACTACATTTTAAACAAAACCAATTTCAAATTCAACCCCAAAATCAAATATTGTTAAAATTTTCTCAAACTCGTGCATTTTATTATATATTCGCTAGTTTTACCCTTTTTGTTGTGTTAAAATAATGGCTAATTTCAGACAAGTCATATTATTCAGAAAGGAATCTTAGAAATGTTTTGGGATAATCACATGCACACGAACTTTTCCGGAGACTCTGACGCAGCGCCAATCGATATGATAAAGGCTGCAAAGGCGAAAGGTCTTAGAGGAATTACTTTTACTGACCATTTAGATTTAGGTTATCCGGAGGAATACGGTTTCTTCGATTTAGATTTAGGAAACTACTATCCTACTCATCATAAGCTTGCAATTGAAAATTCCGATGAGGATTTTACTGTTCTTACAGGGCTTGAGGTTGGACTTCAGCCATGGGCAAGAGACGAGAACGAGAAAATTGTTTCAGACCATCCTTATGATTTTATTATAGGAAGCACTCATCTGATTGATAAACTTGACCCTTATTTTGAATCCAGTTGGGAAGGAATCACTCCTGCTAACTTGATGAAAAGATACTACGAGTGTGTTTACGAAAATATTACCAGGTTCAACAATTTCGATACTGTCGGGCATTTGGACTACGCTTTCCGCTACGCCAAGAATACGGATGTAAAGAACAATTCCTACGAACCCTATAAAGATATTGTCGATGAAATTCTAAAGCACATTATCAAGAAAGATAAAGCGTTGGAAATAAACACCTCCGGTCTTCGAAAGGGAATGAATTATCCAAACCCTCACAAGGATATTGTAAAGCGCTACAAAGAGCTTGGTGGCAAGCTTATCACCCTCGGTGCAGATGCTCACAAGCCTGAAGATATAGCCGCTGATTTTGATTTCCTTCCAGATTTCATGAAGGACTGCGGTTTCAATGAATATGTTGTTTTCAAAAACAGAAAGCCTGAGGCCTATCCTATTTAGGATATGTCCCAGGCTTTTCTTCCCTATATCTGTTCCCTGTTTTTATTTGTTTTCAGCATCAAATTTCAAAAGAGCATTTACAAGCTCCTCGCATATTTCCAATTCTGTCTTATTATCTGTTTCTATGATAATATCAGCAGCTGCTACATATTTCTCACGACGCTTCAGCATCAGCTCCTCAATAAATTCAACATTCTTATTATTCTCAATAAGAGGTCTGTCATGGCTGTCCTTTACTCTTTCAAGAATAGTCTCTGGCTTTGCTGTAAGAAGTACAACTCGTCCGTTCTTCTTCATCTCAACCACATTGCACTCTCTCATTGGAGTACCACCGCCGCAGGAAATAACTACATTGTGTTTAGTCTGCATCTCCTTCAGAAGATTAGTCTCCGCATTTCTGAAATGCTCCTCGCCGTACACTTCAAAAATGTCTGAAATGCTCATCCCCTCTCTGTCGGAAATAACCTGATCCATCTCAACAACATCCATGGCAAAACAGGTGCTTAGGAAGTCTGAAATTGTAGTCTTGCCTGCCCCCATAAAACCAATCAGTACAATATTGTAATTGAACAGGTGACGCGCCTGAATTCTCTTTGAATTTTCTACAATACTCTTAAAAACATTCTGTACTTCCTTGCCGTGACGCTTTCCCTCAAGCCTTTCTGAAAGCCATTTATCCCTCTTCTCATCCTGCTCAGGCTGAAGAATCTGAAGGCCCTTAGCCTCCTTATATGCCATAATCTCCTCAACGATGCTATTTCTCATCAGAAGAGCATTAAGAATTATCTCATCATTTTGACGTAGGTGTTCACGTAGTATTTTAAGCTGGTCCATTACATCTTCTCCTTTTAATCTGGTTCTTGAAGTGCAAGACACTTCTATTTTCTAATCACTTTAGTACTTTAAATTGTAACACTAATATTAACAAAAAAACAGACAGATTGAAACCTAAAATTTCAACCTGTCTGCAATTATTTTAGACTAAATCTTAAAGAAAGTCATGTCTCTCAAGAACCTTGATGATATCACGTCCCTCTTCTGTACCCTCTATGATACGACGTGCGCGTTTAGAATCACCAATGTTGTAAATCTCAACATCTGTATCAGCAAATGCCTCCTCAAGGTCATTGATGATAGGTGTGTTAGCTCTCATACCAAGGCATACGAAACCATAATCGAAGTCAATGTTCTCGATGTTGCCCTCTGGAGTCTTAACGATAAACTTGTCGTTGCAAACCTCCTGAAGAGCTGTGTTTGTCATCTGACGAACATTGTACTTCTTCATCTTTGCAGCTGTATCGCACTTTGTAATAGGATCAAGACCATTACCAATGATTGGAAGCATCTCGATGATAGTAACCTCGCAACCTCTCTCTGTAAAGAATTCCATTACATCAAGACCTACGGCGCCACCACCAACTACAGCAACCTTCTTACCCTTCATATCCTCTGGGTAATCATTGATTCTCTCAATCATCTTGATAACTGTAGCAACATTTGAATCATCCTTATCAACAAGATCCATAAGACCTGTGATTGGAGGAAGTGTTGGGTTTGAACCTGTTGCATTTACAATGATATCAGGCTTGAATCCCTTAACCTGCTCTACTGTTGTATCATTATTTGTAAAGATGAAAAGATTCTTAAGCTTTCTAGCACGATTAATCATATATGTAGGGAAGTCTGCAAGTCTCTTCTTATCAGGAATCTTTGAAATCTGTACAGAAAGACCACCGAGCTCACTCTTCTTCTCGAGAAGGAATGTTGTACATCCAACCTCTGCTGCTGTACATGCAGCCTCAAGACCAGCAGTACCACCACCTACTACAACAACGTTGCATGGCTTGTTAATCTTTCTCTTATAGTACTCATCATTTGCATTAACTGCAGGATTAACTGTACATCTGATTGGAATGTTAAGACCAATTCTGTGGCCAGCACAACCTACGTTACATGAGATACACTTTCTAAGCTCGTCTTCTCTATTAAACTCTACCTTGTTTACCCAAGCTGGATCTGCGATAAGTCCACGACCCATACCGATAAGATCTGCTTCACCCTTTTCAAGGATTTCCTCAGCGACCTTAGGATCACGAATATTCCCCATTGTTACACATGGCTTGCCATACTTTTCCTTAACAGCCTTTGCCATGTATGATCTCCATCCATCTGGAAGATAGTTTGCATCAATCTGGTACTGGATAGAGCCATTAAGACCAGCTGAAACATCAAATACATCAACCTCTTCCTGGAAATACTGAAGATAATCAAGTGTATCCTCAAGTGTATTGCCACCTTCCATAAACTCTTCTGCAGAAATACGAACGAAGATTGGGAAGAATGGTCCTACCTGCTTTCTTACCTCTTCGATAACAAGCTTTGCAAAACGAGCACGGTTTTCAGCAGAGCCGCCGAACTCATCAGTACGCTTATTAGTTGTAGGTGAAAGGAACTGGCTAAGAAGGTATGAATGACCTGCATGAATCTCAACACAGTCAAAACCTGCAGTCTGAGCACGCTTTGCAGCCTCACCATACTTCTTTACGATTTCATAAATCTCTTCCTTCTCAAGTGGACGTGGAATCTCTCCGCCAGCCTTTGAAGGGATATCTGATGCAGAAACTGGCTGCATTCCTGTACGAGCAGAAACAGCAGATGCACCTGCATGGTTAATCTGAATACCTACGCAAGCACCATGTTTGTGCATTCTCTCAGTAAAATACCATAAACGTGGGATGTAATTATCATGATCAATTCTAAGCTGGGTTGTACCATTTGAACCCTGTGGTGAGAATACACTGGCATTCTCTACCATTAAAAGACCTGTGCCGCCCTTGGCACGCTGCTCATAATAATCGATATGCACGAAAGTCATCTCACCATTCTGATCACCATAGTTTGTTCCCATTGGTGTCATCATGATACGATTCTTCAGTGTCATACGACGGATTGTGAGTGGTTCAAAAATGTGTGGATACTTATTTCTCATATTAGACGCTCCTATTAAATAAACAATTATTTATGTAGAGCTATTCAGAATTTAAAAAACAAAAGCGGGCATGCTTTTCCTTAAGGAAAGTATAATCCCGCTTTAACATATAAATCCAATACATTTTTTGTAAATCATCAATGCATTGAATGTACTAATATAAAATCTATCATACGCTGAACCGCCGGCATTTGGTATCTTCCCTTCATATATGCCATGTAAACAGTGTGTGAAATGTACTGTTCCGTTGCGAGCTTCCTTATAGAAACATCATCTCTATGTATAGAAGTAACGTCTGCAACAAGGGCAATTCCGAAGTCTGCCGCCACCAGTGATGCTATTCCATTTTCGTCTGGCGATTCGCATATAAAATTTGGTTCCACATCATTATGAGTAAAGAAATCTCTTGTAAGACGTCCCAATCCAGAATTTCTTGTATACCCCAAAACAGGATACTGTGCAAATGCTTTCGCATCGATGAGCTCATACTGCTCCAACGGATGTCCCTTTGGCATAATAACCACAAGTTCCTGTTGCATAACAGGGATAAACTTGATATTCGGCTCATCCTTTACAAAAGAGCCAAAGATAATATCGTAATTTCCTGCCTTTAATCCTTCTATATTTTTAGAGGTTATATCCTGATGAAAATTAAAAGTAACCGAATGGTTCTTATCTTCTAATAGGAAAGCTCTACACATATTTGGAATAAATGAACCTGCAAGAGGTGCAACATAGGCAAGATCAATATGACCACCTGAGCCTGAAAGCTGGTGCATCTTTCTATCGCACTGATTCACCTCACGCAAAATCTTGTCAACGTGCTCAAAGAAAATATCTCCAGTCTTTGTAAGCACAACATTTCTACCTGTCTTTTCAAACAATACAACCCCAAGCTCACTCTCAAGCGACGCAATAGAACGGCTCAAGGATGGCTCCGAAATATGAAGCTTCTCAGCCGCCTGGTTGAAATGCTGAAGCTTTGCTGCCTCATAAAAGTAAGTAAGCTGATTAAGTGTCATTCCAACTCCTTTCGTATCCCTTTATTGTATCCCTTTATCATAGAAGGAATCACATTTTATTCATAAAAATGCACAATCTGTTCACAAACCGATTACTCTATATAGGTAATATTACCATAATCAGTACATTTATGCTATCAATTTCACGCAATATAAGTATTGGAAGTTTTCTATTAATACCTTTACAATAATATACATAGAGACTGTTAAGAATTTAACAATTTAACTAGCGGGCACTGTTAAAAAGCAAATTCTTAATAAACACTTTTGGAGGAAATGAATAATGGCAGAAAGAATCACTGGCCACACCGAACTCATCGGTCTTATGGCCTATCCAATCAGACACTCAAGCTCACCAGCTATGCACAACGAGGCATTTGCTTATCTCGGTCTCGACTATGCATATCTTGCATTTGAGGTAGACAACAGCACACTTGAGGATGCAGTTAAGGGTATCCGCGCACTTAAGCTTGTTGGCTCAAACGTATCAATGCCAAACAAGACTGTTGTTGGACAGTATCTTGACAAGCTCTCTCCTGCAGCTGAGCTTTGCGGCGCTGTAAACACTATCACAAATGAGAATGGTGTTCTTACAGGTCACATCACAGATGGTATTGGTTACATGCAGTCACTTAAGGATTATGATATCGATGTAATCGGAAAGAAAATGACTATCGTAGGTTGCGGTGGTGCTGGTACAGCTATCCAGATTCAGGCTGCTCTTGATGGTGTTAAAGAATTATCTATCTTCAACATCAAGGATGCATTCTGGGACAAGGCACAGGAAACAGTTGACAAGATCAATGACAGAACAGATTGTAAGGCAACTCTTTACGATCTTGCAGATAAAGAAGCTCTCAGACGCGAAATCGCAGACAGCTACCTTCTTGCAAACGCAACAGGTATGGGCATGAAGCCTCTCGAGGGTCAGACATGGCTTCCAGATACTTCTTATCTTCGTCCAGACCTTATCGTTACTGATACAGTTTACGCACCAGCTAAGACAAAGTTCTTAGAGATGGCTGAGGAAGTTGGCTGTAAGAAGATGAACGGTCTTGGTATGATGCTCTTCCAGGGTGCTGCTGGCTTCAAGCTTTGGACAGGCCAGGATATGCCAATCGAGCATATGAAGGAAGTACTTGGAATTAAGTACGAGTAATCATAGTTGATTCCATTTTTAATAATGAAAGGAAATCTCATGGGAACTAATTCAAAAGCAAAATATTATCCTGCAGCTTTAATTCTCTATTTGAACTATTTTATTCATGGAGTAGGCTGCTCAATCCTTGGACAATCAGTTATCAAAGAGGCTCTTGCTACTAGCTGGGGCGTTGAGGTAATGTCAATCACAGCTATTTCAGCTGCACTTGGTCTTGGAAGACTTATCGCACTTCCTTTTGCCGGACCTCTTTCAGATAAGCTTGGTCGTCGCATTTCTGTAGTTATCGGTGGTTGCTCTTACGCAATCTATGTTATCGGTCTTGCACTCGCATTCAATGCTGGTACAAACGGCGGTTATCAGATTGCTTACATCTGCGCTATCGTTGGTGGTATTGCAAACTCATTCCTTGATACTGGTATTTACCCAGCTGTTGCTGAAATTATCAGCGATGCTCCTGGTATTGCTACAATGGGAATCAAGTTCTTTATCGCAATCTCACAGATGCTTCTTCCATTCTTCCTTGGAATGACAGTTGCAACAAATGCTGCTGGTTTAGTAAGCTACAACAGACTTTTCTATATCTGTGGTATTGGCTACATTATCTTAGTAGTACTTATTTTCATCCTTCCACTTCCAGATTCAGATGCAGCTGCAGCTGAAAAGAAGGAAGGACTTATCGCAAGCTTAAAGAAGACTCACTTCTCTATCGAGTCAATTGCGATGATTCTTATTGGTTTCACATGTACAGGTACATTCCAGTTATGGCTTAACTGTGCACAGAACTATGCTAAGACAAATGTTGGTTGGGAAGATCCTTCAATCATGCAGACCTTCTACTCAACAGGTACAATCCTTGCTCTTATTGTTACATCTATCCTTACACGCAAGATCAAGGATGTTCGTTTCATCGTAGTTTACCCAATTATTTGTCTTGCTACTTTGATTCTTGTTCTTATGGCTCCATCACAGGGCATGATGAAGGTTGCAGCATTCGCTATCGGTTGGGCCGGAGCAGGCGGACTTCTTCAGATTGCAACATCTGTATGTAACATGCTCTTCCCTAAAATCAAGGGTACCGTTACAGCACTTGTTATGATTGCTTCATCACTTTGCAACTACACTATCCTTACAGCTGCTTCAGCTATGACACCTTCAGGCGTTATGGTTATGAACATTGTTCTTACAGCTATCGGTGTTGCTCTTGGTATCTTCGTAAACTTAAGATATACTAAGATGGTAGAAGCTAATTCATAAACTTACTAATTAGAGGAAACAATTATGAATACAGTTAAAATTAGAAATGTAGTACTTGGCGAGGGCGTTCCAAAGATTTGCGTACCTATCGTTGCTAAGACAAAGGAAGATATCCTTGCTGCAGCAAATTCCTTCAATGGAGTTGCTCACGACGTTGTTGAATGGCGTGTTGACTGGTTCGACGGCGTATTCGAATTTGACAAGGTTGAGGACGTTCTTAAGGACCTTAGAGTTGCTTTAGGTGACACTCCTCTCCTCTTCACTTTCAGAACCTCAAACGAGGGCGGCGAGAAGTCTATCGAGAAGAACGTTTACGCTGAACTTAATAAGAAGGCTGCTGCTACTGGTCTTGTTGATTTAGTAGACGTTGAGGTCTTCACAGGTGATGATATCGTTAAGGATATCGTTGCTGAGGCTCACAAGAATAACGTTAAGGTTGTTGCTTCAAATCACGATTTTGATAAGACACCTGACAAGGACGATATCGTTTCAAGACTTCGCAAGATGCAGGAGCTTGGAGCTGATATTCCAAAGATTGCTGTTATGCCTACCTGCCGCAAGGATGTTGTTACACTCCTTAGCGCGACACAGGAAATGGCTGATAACTATGCAGACCGTCCAATCATTACAATGTCAATGGCTGGCACAGGTCTTGTAAGCCGTCTTTGTGGCGAAGCTTTCGGTTCAGCACTTACTTTTGGTGCTGTTGGAAAGGCTTCTGCTCCAGGTCAGATGAACGCTTCTGATCTTTCAACAATACTTAATCTTATACATGAGTCAATGTAATCATTAAGCATTTATAGGGCAATTTGTGTAAATGCACAAGTTGCCCTTTTGAATATAAGGGGACTTGGAATCACATGAAACGTATCTTTTTCTTTATTGACGAATATCTCGAAGAGTTTATCATGGTTGTTCTTCTCATTGCTATGAGCATTATCATGGGCATCCAAATCTTCTGTCGCTATATTCTAGGAGCTTCTCTCTCATGGTCTGAAGAAATCACCCGTTATCTTTTTATCTGGTCTGCATTTTTTTCTGTAAGTCTTTGCACCAAGAAATGTATCTCAATCAAAATCGACCAGTTTATCCGTGCTTTTCAGCCAAGAGGAAAGGCTTTATTTAAGGTACTAAACCTTACAATCGAGTTTGTATTTTTTGTATATCTCATTCCTTTCGCATATCGTTATCTTATCTCAACGATTGAAAGCGGACAGGTATCTCCTGCCTGCGGTATTCCTATGTACTTTGTGCAGTCAGCACCTCTTGTGTGCTTTACACTTTGCGCCATCAGAATCCTCGAAAGATGGTTCCTTGAATGGCACAACGTTATTTATCGCGAAGAATTAAAAACCTGGCCTTCTCATCTCAAGCAAATTGAGGAGCGCGAAAAGCATAAAATCGAAATGAACTCTCTCCTTTCACAGGAGAATTTTAATAAAGAAATACTTGAAAACGCAGAATCTGAAGAAGGGAGAAAGTAGAAATGAGTGCATTAACCGTACTTATCTTATTTGCTATATGCCTGATTATTGCCATACCTGTTTCTATCTCCCTTGGAATAGTTGCAGTGTTGCCTGGCGCCTTTGATCCATCATTTACAGCCAGCGCAAGCTATGTTATCCGCTCAATGGTTGGCGGTATCGACAGCTTCCCACTTTTGGCTGTACCAATGTTTGTCCTTTCTGGAATCATCATGGCTCATGGTCAAATTTCAAAGAAGCTTTTTGATGTTTTCTCATACTTCATTGGAAAGAAAACTGCCGGCGTGCCTTGCGCGGTTATTATCACCTGCCTGTTCTACGGTGCTATTTCAGGCTCCGCTCCTGCTACCGTTGCAGCCGTTGGTTCTATGACTATCCCACTTCTTCTTGAAATGGGATACGACAAGAAGTTCTCCACCGCCATCGTTGCAGTTGCAGGCGGACTTGGAGTTATTATTCCTCCAAGTATTCCATTTATCATGTACGCAATGGCATCTGGACAGTCTGTTAGCGATTTGTTTATCGCAGGAATTATTCCAGGTCTTTTAATAAGTTTATTGCTTATGGCCTATGCTTATTTTCACTGCAAAATCGAGGGCGAGGATAAGGAAAAGATTAACGCAGAAATAGATGCTCTTCACGCAAAGGGCTTTGGCACAATATTTAAGGAAAGCTTCTTTGCTATCCTTAGCCCCGTAATCGTACTTGGCTGCATTTATGCCGGAATTGCCTCTCCTACAGAGGCCGCTGTTATTTCAGTTTTTTATGCGCTTATCGTCAGCCTTTTCATCTACAAAACAATCCGCTTCAGAGATATTTGGAACATTTTTGTAGAGGCTATGAAGACCTATGCGCCAATCCTTTTTATTCTGGCAGCATCAACAGCCTTCTCAAGAGTGCTTACTCTTATGCAGGTGCCACAGACAGTTAGTGCCTACATCCTTGACAACTTCACCAACAAGATTGTCCTGCTTCTAGTAATTAATCTGTTCCTTCTTCTGGTTGGAATGGTTATGGATACAACACCAGCAATCCTCATACTTTCACCAATCCTTCTGCCAATCGTTACCGCAGTTGGAATGAACCCTGTTCACTTTGGTATTATGATGGTTGTTAATCTTGCTATTGGCTTCGTCACACCACCAATTGGTGTTAACCTCTTCGTTGCAAGCTCCTTAACAGATGTGCCTGTTGTTGACATTGCAGCAAAGGCTCTGCCTATGATTATTATGTTTATTGTCGCTCTATTACTGATTACATTTATTCCTGGAATCAGCTTGGTCTTAGTTTAGGAGGATGATATGAAATTCAAAAGATTATTTGCGCTATCAGCTATTTTTATATCAACCCTTGGGCTTTGTTCCTGTGGCACATCCTCTGATTCTCAGACCTATGCGTGGCCTCTTGGCACCTCAAGCCCAGAGGATACAGTAACTCAAATCTATGCTGAGAAATTTGCCGATGAGGTGTATCGTCTCAGCGATGGCAAAATGGTTATTCAGGTTTATCCAAACAGCGTTTTAGGTGGCGACAGAGAGCTCTTAGAGTCCTGCAAGGATGGTGATATTCCATTTGTTGTTCAGAACACCGCTCCACAGGTTACCTTCCTTCCTGACGTTGCAATATTTGATATGCCTTGTATGTTTGGAACTATTGATGAAGTGCGCAAAAAGGTTGATGACCCTGGATTTATGTCAGAAATATCTGCCGTTTATGAAAAGGGAGGTTATCAACTATTAGGATATGCAGATCAGGGCTTTAGAGTTATGACTACCAACAAGCCTGTTAAAGCCCTAAAAGATTTCAAGGGACAAAAAATCCGTACAATGGAAAATTCCTACCATTTGGAGTTTTGGAAGGCTCTCTCCGCTGCTCCTACACCAATGACCTTCTCGGAGGTATACATTGGACTTCAACAGGGTACAATTGATGCTCAGGAAAATCCTTACGAGGTTATCGTATCCAACAGATTATACGAACAGCAGGATTATGTAGTGGAGACTAATCATCTGCCACATCTTATCTCTTTAATTGTAAGTGATGAGTTTATGAAGGATAAGACTCCTGAAGAACAGGAAATCTTAAGAGAAGCTGCCGCGACAGCAACTGAATATGCAAGGGAACAAAGTGATGCCAGAATCGCATCAAGAATTGCAACAATCGAAGAATCAGGCACCGAAATCATCACACTCTCCGATGAAATGCGTGAAGAAATCCGTGAGCTTAGCAAGCCAGTATATGAATCTATCGAATCAAACGTAAACCCTGAGTTGTATAAAATCTACACTGAAGGTATTCTATAACCAAAAGCCACATTGTAGGCATCAAGCTTTTATTGAGTCGGTAGCCATCAAGCTCATAGGTATCTCAAGCGAAACATGTAGTTGAGCGGAGATATCTATGGCTTGTAGGCGTAACCGACGGACTCCAGGACTTGTAGCCGTAACAATGTGGCTTATAGTTTATTTATATACTTTTTGCTTTGATTTTAATACGAGTAAGTGTATTGTCGATGTTTTTTGGCGCCTTGCCTAGTCGCGCTGCGATTTCCTTATAGTCTAAGTCCTGCATGTAGAGTTCGAAGACCTGAAGCTCCATAGGTGAAAGGACAGCCTTTAGTCGATCGATAAGTCCTAGGTTCTCCTCGGCTTCTATGATGATTTCCGCTGGGTCGTCGGCAATTGATGCTGGTTCTTCTAGCTCCGTCCCATCCTCATCATATAGAGAAATATATGCATTAAGAGGCGAATGCTTCTTTCGATTGCTGGCTTCGATAGCCTTTATCATCTGCCTGTCTATGCAAAGCTGGGCAAAATGAAAAAATGTAACATCAGAGCTGGTATCATAATCTCCGATAGCTCCGAAAAGACCTATCATCCCTTCTTGTATCAAATCCTCATTTTCACCGCCAACAAGAAAATACTTCTTGGAATTTTTCAACACAAGAGGCTTATATTTTTCGCATATAAAGTTCAGGACAGCTTGATCGCCGTCCTGATATCTTTTAACTAATTGTTCATCTGTAAGTTGTGTATATTCTTCTCGCAGGTCCATAACCTACTCCTATTTGCTTTTATTTATTCTCTGACGCACAACCTCATATGCCAAAACACCACAAGCAACTGATGCATTAAGTGAATCGATGTCGCCATACATTGGAATGCTGGCAACCATATCGCAGTTCTTCTTTACCAAATCAGAAACTCCATGGCCCTCATTTCCAATTACAAGACCAATTGAGCCAGTAAGATTAAGGTCGTACATTGCTGTGCCACCCATATCTGCACATACGAACCACATACCTTGCTCCTTAAGCTCCTCCATAGTCTTGCTGATGTTTGTAACCTTTGCAACAGGAGTGTAATTGATTGCGCCAGCAGAAGCCTTTGCAACTGTTGCTGTGAGGCCAACTGCACGATGCTTTGGAATTACGACACCATGGGCACCAGCCTGGTTTGCTGTACGGATAATAGCTCCAAGGTTATGTGGGTCCTCAATATTATCAAGAATAATAATAAATGGGTCCTCGCCCTTTGAACGAGCCTTCTCAAGGATATCCTCAAGCTCTGCATACTCATAGCTTGCAGCATAGGCTATAACGCCCTGATGCTTTCCAGTCTCTGAGAGCTGGTCTAATCTCTCCTTCTTTACAAAGCTGATAACAGTATCCTTGCTCTTTTTAGCCTCGCGCAGGATAGTCTGAATAGGGCCATCCTTGCAACCATCAAGAACAAAGAGTCTGTCTATTGTCTTACCGCTTCTAAAAGCCTCAAGTACTGCGTTTCTTCCTTCTACAATTCTACTTTCTTCCATTTATACTCCTAAATCCGTCGGTCACGCCTACAAGCCTCTAGGCTGTTACGCCTACAAGCCTGATGATTTCTACGCTCGACTACATGTCTCGCTTAAGAAATATCAGAGCTTGATGGCTACAGCCAATGCTTGTCGACTACCGACTCACCTAAATCATAAAATAATAACGTAATAACCTACTAATCGAGGATGTCGAGCTGCAACGCCTCTATCCCCTTACGAACGAGTTCGCAAATGCGGTCCATGTTGCCGGTAAGGTACAGGTAACCCATTACGGCCTCAAATCCTGTAGCCTCGAGGTAATCCATAGTGGTGGCGTTCTTAGCCTTTGTGTGTGGCTTTGAATTGCGGCCACGACGGTACCAGTCAGCCTCCTCCTCAGTGAAGCTATCCATAAGTGCTGCAGCCATCTTTGCCTGAGTAGGCGCCTTTACGATGGAGCTGGCACGCTGGTGAAGCTTATTCACTGCGGTATTGCCTTTATTTACTAGGATGGAACGAATCACCACATCAAAAATCGCATCGCCAATATAGGCAAGGGTCAGTGGTGAATATGTCCTGATATCCTTTGGCTCAATGTTAAATTGTTCGTTCAAATAATCATTTAAACCAGATGCCATACTACTCCTTCACGAGTATCTTTAATTTCTACACCCTTTGCCAAAAGCTCATCACGAATAGCATCAGCTGTAGCAAAGTCCTTTGCCTTCTTTGCCTCTGCACGACGAGCGATTGCATCGTTAATAAATGCTTCAAGCTCTGCATCAACATTGCTTCCAGCCTCTGCAAGAGCCTTTGCATGACCAATCAAATCAAGTGAAAGTACTTTATCAAAGCTCTCTACAAGAGCAAGCTTTGTAGCATCATTTGTATCAGCCTTTAAAGCATCATAGAGAATTGTGATAGCCATTGAAGTATTAAGGTCGTTTGAAACTGCCTCGCAGAACTTCTCCTCAAACTCCCTCTTTACAGCTTCATCTACTGCGCCCTCAGCCTTAAGCTCTGATACTCTCTTAACAAGCTTGTTGTATGCCTGAACTGTGTTATCAAGATTCTCCCAAGAGAAAACAAGTGGCTTACGATAGTGTGACTGTAAGCAGAAGAATCTGTAAACAAGTGGATCATAGCCCTTCTCCTGAAGAACTGAAACTGTAAGGATAGCGCCCTTAGACTTTGACATCTTTCCTGACTGGTCATTAAGGTGATTGCTGTGGAACCAGTAATTGCACCACTTGTGACCAAGATATGCCTCTGACTGAGCAACCTCATTTGTATGATGTGGGAAGATGTTATCTACGCCACCACAGTGAATATCCATGTACTCACCAAGATGCTTCATTGAAATGCATGAGCATTCAATGTGCCATCCTGGGTAACCAACGCCCCAAGGGCTGTCCCACTTAAGAGCCTGATCCTCGAACTTTGACTTTGTGAACCAAAGAACGAAATCAGTCTTATTCTTTTTATTTGTATCCTCTTCTACATCATCACGAACGCCAACCTCAAGTGCCTCCTTCTCAACTGATGATGAGAATACGTAGTAATCCTCAAGCTTGCTAGTGTCAAAGTAAACATTTCCACCTGCAACATATGCGTAGCCCTTCTCGATAAGAACCTCTACCATATGGATAAACTCTGGAATGCAGTTTGTAGCTGGCTCTACCACGTCTGGGCGCTTGTTGCCAACTGCATCAAAATCCTTGAAGAAAGCATCTGTATAGAACTTCGCAATCTCCATAACTGTCTTGTGCTCACGCTTTGCGCCAGCAACCATCTTATCCTCGCCTGTATCAGCATCTGAAGAAAGATGACCTACATCTGTGATGTTCATGACACGCTTAACGTCATAGCCAGCGTACTCTAAAGACTTGATAAGTGCATCCTGCATGATATATGTGCGGATATTACCAATGTGTGCAAAATGATAAACTGTAGGGCCGCAAGTATACATAGCAACTTTGCCCTCTTCATTTGGCTTGAAAACCTCAACATTTCTTGAGGCTGTATTATAAAACTTGAATTCCTTCATTACATAAACTCCTAGTCCGCGGACTCCCATCCATAGCATATATTCTACACTGACACGCTCTCGCTCTTGTCGCAACATAGCAGTACTAAGTTCGGCAAGCCTCACTAAGTGCTGATGTTGCTTTAAGGTCAGTTAAAGAACATATGCTTGGATGGTCATCCGCTCATCTATTATTCTATAAAAAATTATTATCCATTTTTACTTACGAGCGCAGCCGCCGCAAGTCTCGCAGCTACGACCACTGTCGAATACCACGTTGCTACCATCATAGAACTCGTAAAGTAGACAGACAGCCTGAGCGCTGATGCCTTCCTCGCGGCCTGTAAAGCCAAGATGTTCCTCTGTGGTAGCCTTGATATTTACCTGATCAACATCAATGCCCAAACATCGTGCTACATTCTCTTCCATCTGCTCGATGTATGGACGAAGCTTTGGCTTCTGAGCGATGACTGTGGCATCAACATTCCCTACTACGTAGCCCTTATCCATAACAAGCTCACGAACTTCCGTAAGAAGCTTCTGTGAATCAGCCCCCTTGTACTTAGGGTCTGTATCTGGAAAATGTGCGCCTATATCTTTAAGCCCTGCTGCTCCAAGAACAGCATCTGCTATTGCATGCAAAAGTACGTCAGCATCTGAATGACCTAGAAGACCAAGTGTGTGTTCAATCTTTACACCACCGATGATAAGGTCGCGGCCTTCAACAAGCTTATGTACGTCATATCCTGTTCCTATTCTCATCTGTTTTCTCCTACATGAAAATCTACTAATTCAATATGTAATAATAACAAAAAAAGCAGGTAAGAACAAGGTTATTGTCCTCACCTGCAGGTATTTTCGTCACGTCTTACTCAGTTTTTTCAGGATTCTCCTCTGACTTATCTTCTGATGTATCTTTAGGAGCTATATAGCTTGTATAGGTAATTGATTCTTTTTCTTTTTTCTGCTTTTTATTTGCTCTTCTTTTCTTTTCGATAAGAATAACGATAATCGCAATAACACCAGCTCCAAGAGCGTATGGCAATATGTAAATAAATGCAATTACAAGCCACTGGAGAAATGCCAGGAATCCTGAAATTGATGATGCGAAGGCTTCAGTAAATCTGTTCCATGCAGTGTCCTTCTTCACCTCGGTGTAGGTTACGACCTCATCCAGACTGATAGTAACTGTGCAGTACTCCACCTTGTCATCATAAAGCTTAAGCTGTGCAGTATAGTTTTCAATATCGTACTGAACATTATTGATTCTATCCTCTATAGCAAGCAAATCCTCGATAGTTTCAGCATTCTGCTCAAGCTCTTCAAGTCTCTTAAGCTTTGTGCGAAGACTCTTTAATCTGGCCTGAACATCTACATACTCCGAAGTGATATCGTCCACATATTCGTTGCTATAGGTCACAGAGCCAATATCACCAAGACTATCCATGAAGGCCTGATAATTTTTCGATGGAATTCGCGCTGTGTAATTAGCATAGCGTCCACCATATTCAGCAGTACCATTGATAGAAGAGCTCTCGTAATATCCTCCATTTTTTGAAACCAGCTTCTTTATGGCATCAATGTCATCATCGAACTTTTTGGTTTCTATATTGATGCTGGAATTATAGATGATTTTACGGCTGGTATCATAAGTGAACTCCTCAGCGTCATCACCTGCGCTACCGCTATTAGCAACGGACTTTTCTGTAGTCCCTGCTGCCGCTTCTTTAGGCTCCTCAGCATAAAAGCTTCCCACGCTCGAATCAAAACCCGCTGCGTCACTTGTGCCCTCAGTTGCAATCTCCTCGTAGGATGTAGTCGCTGTATCGGTGCTTGTACCGCAGCCTGCAAAAACAAATGATGTTGCAATAATAAGTGCTAAAAAGCTAACAAATTTTCTTTTCATGGTTTTACCTCCCGGTCTCCTTATTTTTCATTCTATCATATATACAATTTGTCTTAAGGAATTGTTGCAATTTAAAAATTTTTTTTACCCCTCAAGGGGAGGCCATACAAAAAAGAAGTGGACCCAGGAGTAGCACCTGGGTCCGTGAAAGGAGGATTATTATAATAACAAACAGAAACAAACAATTTTACTTGATTACCAGACGCTTCGCGCCTTCAGCTGCCAATGCGCTTCGCACGGTCTCGCTCTCATCAAAGGTAATCTGTGCACAAAGGCCTGAGCCCTTCATTCTCTCAGCTGCAAAGGAAAGTCCATTGTTCTTTCTATCCAGCTTTGGAGAATCAATCTGGTCTGGGTCACCAAGGAGTACAACCTTAGAGCCCTTACCAGCACGTGTGATGATTTCAAGAATCTGACCAATTGTACAGTTCTGAGCCTCATCCACAATGATAAATGAATTTACAAGAGAACGACCTCTCATGTAAGCAAGTGAGCAGATTTCAATGATACCTGTCTCAAACATATCTTCAATTTGGAGCTTAACCTGCTCCTTTTCCTCATTCTGCCCCTTCAAAAGTACCTGAAGGTTATCCATAAATGGAGCGATGAGTGGAGTCATCTTTTCTTCAAGATCACCTGGCAAGAATCCCAAATCATTATCCGAAAGAGTATTACTTCGGGTAATCATGATACGGTCAAAACCACTGTGATAATAGCCCTGCAATCCTGCTGCCAGCGAAAGGAAAGTCTTCGCTGTACCAGCGCTACCCTTCAGAATTACAAGTGGCAGCTCCTCTGGGCTTGCCAAAAGGGCATATAATGCAAATCTCTGGCCCACGTTTCTAGGCTGACAATATGGAGTGTAGTAATCTCTATCCTTTAAAAGATGCCAGCCATCGGCTTTGAAGGTGTAAAGTGCGGAATTACTTCCATCCTTACAAATACCAAATTCATTTTCGATAAAGCCTTTATTGAATGGACTATCGATATCATCCCGTGTGATATCTCTTCGTCCTGAATAATTCTCATTGTCGAGAATCATCTCGTTGTGATAGCCCTGAACTACGCAGCCACACATTGTAGCATTGATTCTCATGGAAATATCGTTAGTTACAAGAATGGTTTCCAGCTCGCTCATTTTAGAAATAGCAAGCACACCATTAATTATTCTATTGTCTGGTCTGTCTAGCGTATACTCAGCTGGAACCAGCTTTTCAAATTCAGATTCTTTAGCTATTTTAAAGGTTCCACCATTTGGCATCGGAACCCCGCTGGCGTAGTCACCTTCGATCGATTCAATGTTACGTATAGTTTCTCTGGCACCATAGCCGACTTCAGCATAGGCAGTCTTCTTGGAATCCAGTTCCTGCAACGTAGTGGTCGTAATGATAACGTTGTTATCATCAAAACCAAAAATAGCACTAGGGCAGTGAATCAGGATGTTAGTGTCGAGTACGTAATTTTTCTTCATAGGGCCACGCTCCTTTATTAAGTTTTCACAAGAGCTACTCCATCTAGATATTTCCATGAAGTAGATTGATTTTATAATTTAATTTTAGCCTATTTGCCCTTTGAGTTCTACAACATTTTGTATGTTTTTATGTAAATTGTGTGAAAACAGCCCTCTATATTGTTATATTTGTTAACACATTACAAATACTGCAATACAGAGGGCTGACCCCATTTTAATCAATATAAAATTGTATTTTGACTATATTCTTCCAACCAAAAGCATACCTGCCAAGCCATAATAAGTTACAACTGCAACAAGGTCGTTTACAGTAGTGATAAGTGGACCTGAAGCAACAGCTGGATCCACCTTAATCTTGTGGAAGAAAATTGGAATGATAGTTCCAATAAAGCTTGAAACAATCATTGCAATAAACAATGAGAAGCCAACGATTCCTGAAATTTGGAAGGCTGACGCCCAAATGTACCCCTTGAACCCGTGAAGGTAAATTGCAACAAATATAAGTGCAAGCAAACCAAGAATTAATCCGTTGGTTCCGCCAACGCGCATTTCCTTAAGCACAAACTTCGCTTTCTCAAGGCCTGAAATTTCCTCATCCATAAGGACGCGGATAGTAACAGCAAGAGACTGTGTTCCTACATTTCCTGCCATATCCAAAATAAGTGACTGGAACACAACCACGATTGCAACTGATGCTACGACCTTATCGAAAATACCAATAACTGAGCTTGTTACAAGACCAAGTCCAAGCAATAGCAAGAGCCATGGGATACGCTTCTTGATTGACTCTGAAAGGGATTCGTTCAAATCCTCCTCAGCTGTCAAACCAGCCAACCTAGCGTAGTCTTCACCCATCTCATCATCAACGGCCTCGATGATGTCCTGAGATGTAATTACACCGATAATTTCGCCGTTCGGATTAAGAACTGGAATTGAATCCTCTGCATAATCCTTCAGCATTTCGATGGTGTCGGAAATGATAGCATCGGCAGCTACGCTTGGGTAGCTATGACTGATGATGTCCTCAAGCGGAGTCTCAGCGCGGGCCAAAATCAAGTCACGAAGCTCGATGGCGCCGGCATATTTCTTGTCCTTATCCTCAACATAAATTGTGTTGATATTGTCATTGTCCTGAGACTGAGAAATCAGTGCTCGCATAGCCTGCTTGACTGAAAAATTCTCAGAAATAACAATGAAGTTGGTAGTCATCATGCTACCGATTTCATTCTCATCGTAAGAATTAATCAATCGTACATCGGCTGAAGCTTCCTTGTCCATGAGTTCGATGAGCTTCTCTCTCTGCTCTTCGTCCTCGATGTCCTCCAAAGCATCAACAGCATCGTCGGCATCCATGTTTTCAAGGACGTCGGCAGCCTGCTCTGGATTGAACTCAGCTAAATATTCACCTACATCTTCAATATAAGGGAAAATCTCAGAAAGACGCTCTGCACCTAAGATGCCAAACAAACGCTGACGGTCCTCTGGCTCCAACGCCTCGTAAGCCTCAGCAATATCATTCTCATGATAATCGTCTAAGACCTCCACCATCTGCTCGGCACTGATATTAGAGCGTAGTAAGTCGATAATCTCCTGGGTCTTGTTATCCTCTAATAATTCCTTCTGTTCCATAGTTTCACATGAACTATAGGTATAAAAAAAGTCACCGGATTCCTAAAAAATTGGAACTTAGACGATGACACTCAACTTACTATGCAAATTAAAGGAAACTACCCTTTAGATATTTAAAAGAGCAGCTAAAATGCTAAGCTTATTAAATGCCTCGTCGCTACATAATCGCCCGTGACTGTCTGATTTATCCATAGCTGCTCTCCTTTCTTTAAATTGAATAAATTGTATAAATTACATATTAAATTTATCACAGAAAACTACATTTTGTAAACCCAGTTTAGCAAAGTTTTTCTACCATTTTTCTATCAAATGTAACAGACGAAACTCCATCCACCTCAATCTGATACAATGCATTTGCAGCAAGGTGTTCTGCGGCTTGTTCCACGTTTCTGATGCCAGTAGAAATGACAAATTTCTCCATAACTGCATCAAGTCCATCTTCTGTCACCTGACACTCCTCTGGGGACATTCCTATTCGCTTCAACACCTTTGGTAAAGAGAATCTGCGGAAGATTTCCTTCTTCTCCTCAACGGAATAATCTGGGATATCAATTACTGCAAAACGTGACATTAGAGGTGCTGAAATATCAGCCTTCACATTGGCTGTGGCAATTGGATAAACACCCATGGTTGGAATCATACATTCCATGTAGTTGTCAGTAAAGCCTAAGTTGTCAAGAAGTGTCAAAAGTACATCTGCAGGATTACCATTGCCCTTGCCAGAATTTGCCTTATCAAGCTCATTGATAATGAAAACAAGATTGCTTGTTCCAGAATTAGCAAAAGCCTCCATGATAATGCCCGGCTTCGCATTGGAATATATACGAGAGCTTCCTGTAAGCTGCTCAGGATCATTGATAGAGCTCATATCAAGAGTTGTCCAAGGAAGCTTAAGAATTCGTGCTACCGCATATGCGATTTGAGATTTTCCAACACCAGCTGGACCGCAAAGTAGCAAACCATAGCTTGGCAATGTGTGAGTTCTGTTAATCTGAATTACAGTCTCCATGATTCGCTGCTTCACCGACTCAAGGCCGTAAAGCTCCTCATCGAGAATCTTTCTAGCTGCCACTGGGTCAATAGCCTCGAAATAGTCGCTCTTCCACTGAATGCTGGTCATAATTGAAAGGGCACGCTGGGCGTGGCGCCGTTCCTCGATAGTAACCTCTGCGGATTTTGCAACTGCAAGATTACGACGTGCCCAGAGTCTGATATTATCTGGAAATGTACGCCCTGCGCAGGTTATGAAATCAGTGATGGACTGAATACTGGTGAGCTTCATATCGTCGCCATCCTCAGCATCCTCCTCATCAAGCTCCTCCTCAGAAGGGGCACTTGATGCAAAAAGTCGCTCCATCATAAACTGTAGGAATCCATCTTCCGATGAAAGCTTTCCATTGCCGATACCAGTCTCACGAATCTTGTATACCGCGTACCCATCGTCAGTTTGCGTACCTGAAAGCCTAACTGGAATATGATTCTCCCCAAGCCAGCCTATCAGAGCCACAAAACGCAAATCAAGCTTAAGAATATCCACAGAGACAGTGCCATTATCTGACTCATATTCAAAGCTGCTTCTTGTAATAGGATTTGTAAAAGCACCATTTGTATGATGTGCCATCAGCTTCTCACTATCCCTTAAAACAAGAATAGGCTTTTCTGCAGTTGCAGCTGGTTCATCCGACCTGAATGTAGTATAGGTCACCACTGCATCCTTCTTAACGTTCTCATCATTAGCAAAATCAAATACTGGCATAGTCATTCTCCCTTTCCGCATGCATTCTTATCTGATTTTCATTGTAGCAGAACACTTTAGTGTAATAAAGTAGCACTTACATATATCTTTAGTTTTTTCAATATCGGTCAGTCCTATATTCATTGAAAAAACTTAGATATATTGCAAGTGCTACTTTTATAAATACTTCTTCTGTTCGGTGAATCCTCTTCCCTTTACCTCAGATACGCGGCTAACGATGATGAAAGCCTCTGGGTCTATGGCGTGAACAAGCTTTTCTGCTTTGGCAAGCTCACGGGTGGATACGATTGACAGTGTGATGTCTGTGTCTTTACCAAGGTAGCCGGTGCGACCATAAATTACTGTAACGCCACGGTCAACATCCTGGAGAATGGCACGACGGATTTCATCACTCTTTTTGCTGACTACCTTAATCTGGGTCTTGGCCTTGCCAAGGATAAGTGTCTTGTCCAAAGTCATTGTATAAATGATGACAAGGATGATGCCATAAAGCACCAGTGTCTTCTCAGTAAAAATAGCCTGCACAGCAAGGATTATAATATCGCAAATCCACATCACTCCAGAAATTGAAGTGCCCAAGTATTTGTTCAAAACGATTGGTGGAATATCCATACCACCGGTAGATGCGCCGGTACGAATTACAATTCCTAGGCTGGCGCCAATGAACAATCCTCCAAATACAGTGCAAAGCACAATATCATCTGTAAGTGGATAATGAGATGCAATAATCTCTGCAATGTGAATCTCTACTGGTAAAGCAAATGTGGAAAGTAAGGTGTTGGCTGCAAAGCGACGTCCCATTACACGCCAGCCAACCAAGAAAAGAACTGTGTTAATTACAAACACTGCATAAGAGGTCTTGATTCCCCACATGTGATGAACGAACAGCGCAAGACCTGTGCCGCCGCCTGTGATCAGCCCTGAGGGCTCTATAAAGAATGCAACTCCAAGTGCATATAAGAATAGTCCTAAAATTACAATTATGCCTGTTTTAAAAATCTGTTTCATTAGTGTCTCCGTACATTATTCTCTATAACACAACAAAACAGATTGTACACCTAATGCGGACAATTGTCAGCACAGTACGGTAACGCATTAGCAGACTAAAGTACCTCAATAACTTTAGTCCGTCGGTTACGCCTACAAGCCTTAGAGTCTAATTATCGAAATCCAAGAAATGCATCTTCCCGTCCTGTTTCGGGGCGGCTTTAGGTTTTTCGCCGACCTCAGGGTTGAAGTAGATTCCTTTGAGGTTGTTGGTTTTGTTTCTGATGCAATCTGGGCAGTAGCGACCATATCGAATGCTGCAGCCACAACTCAGGCACTGAATATAAACCTTGCTGCCCTCAGGAATCTCCAGGCGCCCCTCCCGAAGCATCCCATTTACTATATCAATGGGCACACCTGTATTTTCTGCAATCACAATGGCAGGCTTAGGCCCATTTTCATCAATATAATCCTTTATCCTTCCGAAGTCGTCTATCTCGGTATTTTCGCAGTCAAAGCACTGGTAATAACCGCCACCCAAATACTTAAGTCGCCCCTTACACTTACTGCAACGGTTGGGTTTGCGGTCAATGAATTCCTTCTCAAATTTCTCCAGCTCTGCTGCTTTTACCATAGACTCCCTCGTTAATACTCTTACAAATCAAACTCTGTAATGGACTCATCAAGCTCTACGGCCTCTTCTTCCATCTGACCTTCAAGCCCCTCGCGAATCAGCTTCCAATTCTTTAAAAACCAGACTGTCTGGCTTGGATGCTTATATAGCGAAAGCATCTGAGCCCCCTCATATTTGAATGGATATACAATTGGTAAATTGGTAGGCCTTGAGGTTGTAAAGTAAACCACGTGCCTGTACATCTTTTTATCAACTGCATCAGGGGTCGCACAATAATAAATGTAATCACCACAATCTGTACAATACTTAAAGTCCATCTTGGTCTGATTAACATCCATTGGATCCATGTCGTAAACCCGAAATTCATCTACGCGGATTTCCTTTATATCCAAATCTATATTATGCTCTTCCTTCGCCTTTCTAACTGCTTCCTTCCATTTCTTAGCCTCCAGCGGATCCATAAGGCCTGCAAAGAATCTGTCCTCCTTCTCCTGCTTCTCTGCCTCCTCCTCAGACTCCGTTGGGTCCTTGCCAGTTTTGAGCCAGTAATTGATGATATTAAGATTTTTATTTAGCTGCTGAATGTGTGGTGCATACTGCTTGTCCAGAGTAACCATGTCATCCCACTGTTTCTGAAATGCAGCCCTCGCAGCATTCCTAACATTCTTTCGCTTGAAATAAATAGGTAATCCAATTAATAAATTCAAGCTTATTAAAAGTATTGCCAAATTAATTGCAAACCAATCCATAACCAGCCCTCGAAGCAAAAATTAAGAAGTAAGCTTTATCAATGTCAAAGCCACCCTGTCACCAAATAAAGCAACAGGGTGGCACTAAAACTAAATTAAAGTGAGAATCGAGCTACGAAATCCTGAAGCTCCTGAGCATTTCCAGCAAGCTTGTCGGACGCCTGAGCAACCTCGTAAGAAGATGCTGTCTGCTCTTGAGATGCTGCGGATACATTAGATGTTTCATCCGCAACCTCGATACTCATCTGCTCGATTTGATGGATGTTCCGAGCAATGGTCTCGGTTCCACCAGAAAGCTGCTCAACAATAGAGCTCATTGTGCTTGATTCTTCCTGAATAGAATTTACCATGGTAACAATATTGTTGAAGGTTCCGCCAGCCTCGTTAACAAGCTCAGAACCATTAATAACGTTCTGTGCGCCCTCGCGCATTGCCTCTACAGCTTCCTGAGAATTCTTGGTGATAGCGCTAATCAGCTCTGTAATCTTCTGAGCTGCCTGGTTAGACTCATCAGCAAGCTTTGATATTTCGCTGGCAACAACTGCGAAGCCCTTACCCATCTCACCGGCTCTTGCAGCCTCAATTGATGCATTAAGGGAAAGAAGGTTTGTCTGGCTTGCGATTTCAGAAATTGTAACAACGAATTCATCGATGCTCTTAAGTCTCTCGCCAAGTCCCTCAACAACCTGTGCTGTATTTTCAACTGATTCACGAATGCTGTTCATCATATCAGTTGCATTTGTCATATCTGAAGCACCATTAACAGCTGCCTCATTTGTAGACTTAATCATCTCTGTTGTACGAGAGATTGCCTCCTGGAATTCCTTCATGTTAGAAACAAAGGAATCGGTTTCATTGCTGGCATCAGTAACCGCATTAATCTGACCACTGCACGAATTAGCTACGTTTGTACAAGAGGTTGCAACCATTTCAGATGCCTCTGCTGACTGTGAAGCTGATGCTGAAAGCTCCTCAGAAGCTGCCGCAACTGATGTGGTTGTATCAGAGATTTCCAACATAAGATTTCTGATATTAGCATGCATCTGATTAAGAGCTTCAGAAATCTGTCCGATTTCGTTATTTCTATTTACAAGATTACGAACTCCCTCAATCTCATCATTTTCGGTGAAATCACTGTTAGACATACGAACAATCTGGCTTGCAGAAAGCTTAATAGGACTTGTAATCTTCTCGCCAAAGAACAGGGCAACTACAACACCACATATAATCAGGATTATCAATATAATAACTGTTGCAATGATATTCTCTCTAAGTGCTGCATCTGCATGCTGTGTATAATTAGCTGTGAGTTCATCGATATAATCAACCCAGACACCAGTACCCATTACCCAGTCGAAAGGCTCATAGTAAGCAGTATAGTTAATCTTTGGTAATGGCTCAGTCTCATTTGGCTTAGCAAACATAAGGTTTGTGTAACCACCGCCATCCTGCATACCATTTTTAATCATATCCTGGATAAAGTAATTACCGTCAGGATCTACAGAATCCCATCTGGACTGTCCCTCTGTATCTCGACCAAGAAGAACAACATTAATACCTTCAGAGGTATCTACCCAAAAATATCCAGCTCCATCATTGTATCTAAGCTCTCTGATGATATCAGCAGCCTGCTTCATAGCCTCTGCCTTAGTCATCTGACCTGCCTCATATTTGGCATTCATAGTCTCACAGACGCTCATGGCAACCTGTGTCTCGTTTTTGAGCTCAGACTTAATGTCCTCAAGCAGTCTTGATGTGTAGGCCTCAGTCGATTCAGAATTAGTGTTCAATGTACTAATAACTGTGAATGCTGAGATAATCACTGCTGTAATAACAACAGCTGCAAGAATAACTGCCACTAATGTTGTCTTTAAGGAACCTCTCTTCTTAGTCATACAGCGAATCCTCCTGTTGAAAAAAGAACATAATTCCCCCGTTGTACCTAATATACCACAGAATTATCTGACATCATTTCCTTTCACAGAGATTTCACTAAAAATTCTCAACAATATTTATTTTACTCTGGGTGTAGATAAAAAAACTAGCAGACCGGATTTTTCCAGTCTGCTAGTCAATATACCTCTCTACATAAAATCTCTATTATTATTCCTTCTTCTTACAATCAGCACTACAATTATTCCACCCATAATGATGACACCAAGTATTGTAAAGATAAGAGTACCCATTCCACCGGTGCTAGGAAGGACAAGGCCCTTGTAGTTAAGAACTGTAAGTGCAATCATTCCGCTTTCATTGATCTCCATCGTTCCATCTGCCGCCTTCTCGTAGAAGTTTCGAAGGTTACCATGATGATACTGGGCTGCTTCCTCATCGTCCATACGATAGATTGTAAACATCATGTCCTCTGCCAGTTCATTGTAGCCATTAGGTGCCTTAATCTCGGCCATGATATATGTGCCATCGCCCAAGCCAGTTAAGAGTATACCTTCCGCAGTTGCAACAGAAGTGAATTCACCGTTTTCAGCGAGAGTATTAGTGTTGGTATTGTAAGCATCGTCATATACTACAAAAAGTCTGCAGATTTCATCTCCTGCTACGTAATCCACCCCCGATTCTGTGGTTCCAGCCCCGTCAAAGGTTTCATGTAACAGATATACTCCACTGTTAATTCCTGTATCATCAAAGGAATCCTTAGCCACTGCATAGGCAAGTGCATTATCCGGTGCTTCTACAGCATCAGAGCCAATTCTCTTAGACCATGCAAAGTCTTCATCACCTGAATGCTTGATATAAATATCCTGCTCCTTAAACAGCCTAAACTGTGCGCCTGCCAAGAATGTGTCTGTCTCATTACCATCTTTTTTAACAACCTTTAGGCCGTAGGTGTATCCGTATACAACATCCGATGTAGAATCCACATCACCAGTACTCTTCTCGAAGCGTACTGAAGCGGTATTGATATTCTCATCACTATTAATCTGAATCTTGTCTGTTACGACGGCTGTGTAGTTCAGCGAAACTACAACATCACTTGAACCAAGTCCCATAGTTTCCAGCTGATTCTTTATATATGACTTCAGTGCATGGGCATTAAATGCTGCAACAATGCGGGTTGTTCCATCGTCATTTACTGAAGACGTAATGTTGTAGAGATTTCCACTTCTTTCTACTACATACAAGCCGGCGATTTCCTTTTACCTCTAATACTTCTTGCGCAAGAATTCATAGATTTTTGTTTTTCCTCAGAAAAACAGAAATCGTAAATACCATGAAAATAGATTTATCTATTTTCATGTCCTGCAAAGCAGGATTCTTGCTGACAATTTCACTGTTTGGTCAGCAAGAAGTCATAGGTTTTTGATTTTCCTCAGAAAATCAAGAACCGGACATGGACCAATATTTTCTGAAAGAAAATATTGCTTGGCAAAGCCAAGTTCTTGTGGGCTTTTTCCTTAAGTAGCCCACAAGAAGTCATGTTTTTTTTATTGCTATGCATGTATAATATAGAGACGATGTACAGTTTACAACTTGCAATATAACAAAAAGCACTAATAACACAAATATCTGAATACATTCAAGATAGCAATAAAACTGATATAATATTTCGACAACAAACCACTCAACATAAGGAGACCCAATATGAAAAATACTAACAAACTTAAAGGAATAGTCTGCATCTTGCTTGCCGCCTTCGGCTTTTCACTTATGACTTTTTTCGTCAGAATTTCTGGTGACCTTCCTACGATGCAAAAGGCCTTCTTCAGAAATCTGGTTGCACTTTTTGTGGCAATAACTGCCCTTCTCAAAACCGATGCCAGATTTGAAGTAGGAAAAGGTAATCGTCTTTCTCTGTTTATGAGATGTGCTTTTGGTACTGCTGGACTTATTGCAAACTTCTATGCCATCGACAGACTTGGAATCGCTGATGCCAATATGCTGAATAAGCTCTCACCGTTTTTTGCTATTATCTTATCCATTTTTATATTGAAGGAGATTCCAAACAAGTTTGATATCATCACTACTATAATCGCCTTCACTGGTGCACTTTTCATCATCAGACCAACAGGTACATTCTCTTCAGTTTTTCCAGCTTTAGTTGGATTGTTTGGGGGATTTGGTGCAGGAACTGCTTATGTTTTCGTCAGAAAAATGACTAGAAATGGAGTTACAACTCCCGTTATTGTTATCAGCTTTTCAGCCTTTTCATGCCTTGTGACATTGCCATTTTTAATCAAGGACTATGTACCTATGGCTCCAAAGCAGCTGCTGTTTCTTCTATTAGCTGGTGTTGGTGCCTCCCTTGGTCAGTTTGCTATTACAACAGCATATAAATATGCCCCTGCCAAGGAAATTTCCGTTTTCGATTACACTCAGGTAATCTTTGCAGCATTGCTTGGAATCATTTTCCTTGGAGAGGCACCTACTGTTCTCAGTATTATCGGATATACGATAATTATTGGAGTAGCTGTCATCAGATGGAAGAAAAATCTCACCACCGATTAAGCTATCTTGTATAACATATTTTTACTGGGACTTTTACAACGACTTCACAGCCGTAGCCCTTTGTAGAATTGATTTCTATTTTTCCTCCCATCAAATCTACAATTCTTTTTGAGATGGTTAAGCCAAGGCCCACGCCTTGCTTTCCATCCATACCATTATTTTCTCTTGTGTAAGCATCAAATACAATCTTCTGAAATTCAGGACTCATGCCAATTCCATCATCCTTTATCGTAAATACCATATTGGTAATTCTAGGATTGCTGCACTTCTGCTCTTCTACTTCGACACGAATATGACCGCCCTTTTTAGAATACTCAACTGCATTGTTAAGGATTTTGGTTAAGGCCTGGACTAAACGAGCCTTGTCAGCAATAACATCCTTGTTTCGAATCTCCTTCACATTAAACTGAAGGTTGAGATTCTTGCAGGAAGGATTCTCCTGAAATTCTGACTCTAAGCCTCTGACAAGAGCTGGAATATGAATTTTGTCCTCACTTAATGTGACTTTTCCATACTCAAAATTGCTCAAATCAATAATGTCATCCACAGCTGAAAGCAATCTCTCAGCAGTAGGACTGTCGATTTCTTCAGTAATCTCCACTATCGGCTCTCTGATATTTGTGGCCACATCGTTAATGAAGTTGCTCTTAATATAATTAACATTCTGCAAATCAGCTACCGCAGCCTTGCACCGTTTAAGCTTTGTCATCGTATATACGATAATGACGCAAGCAATAAGCAATAATACCAAAAGTATCCATGGAATAAAATCCTTTAGGCTAAGTGTTTTTTCTTCAATATAAAGGCCATCCACATATTTATAGGCCTGATTCTCTGGATAATCACTGCCCATAATGTGAATGCCTCGATTAATTATACGAAGCAGTCCCTCATCGCCAATTCTGACACCAAAGCATCTGGCATCAGCTGAGGAAAGCTGTCTAAGGGACAAATCCGCATACTCTGCATTTTTCAAAATTGCATTGGCTCTCATACCATTGACAGTGGTACAATCTACCTCACCTTTTAGAACAGCTCTAAGGCACTCATCAATACTGTCGTAGAAAACCATATGTGCATTTGGATAATTGGTCTTCACATAATAATATTGCATACGATTGTTGTTATTGATTGCAAAGCTGGCGTTGTCTGGATAAATAACAACATTCTTGTAAATTAAATCAGTACTTGAAGACAATACCGAATTTGACTGGTAAATGCCACTCTCCTCGGAATAATACAGGCCTCCTGCTACAGGAAATGCCACATCCACCCCTTCTGCATCCACTGCAGAAATCATATCATCATAATTATCAAAGCCTTTATATTCAATATCCAGCTCAGTTATATTCATAGAGTCAAAAAGCTTTGGAACAATATCCTTAACGACACCAGTCACCCGCCCATTTGCATCTGTGTCACTATATGGCAAGTAATTATTCAGATAGCCAATAACGATTTTGTCGTGGGCTAAAATCCAGTTTCTTTCAACATTTGACAAAGTCTGTGATGAAAGGCTGGCTCCAAAATACTTAGCATTTAACACGCTCAAATAGTATGGCTCGTCAGTATACAGGGCGCTCTGTGCTTCGTTCAGTTCGTCTAGCAAAATCGTATCAGCTTTGTTTACACATATATAATAATCAGCAGTTCCAAAAGCATAAAGAACCTCTGCATGCTTCCTTATATTAGTACCATCACTCTCCGCTGCAAGAATATCTATTTCATCTGAATCAAATGCGTCCAAAAGCTTAGCACTATTCTCATAGGTAATCACCGTTGCATCTATAGCATGCTCTTTCAAATAGTTTCCAAGCGTCGCAGACATATTACTATTTAAAACGCCAATTGTATGTCCGCTAAGTGTAGATGGTTCTGCGGTAATTTCTGTATCAAAATCGTGCTTAACTAAAACATAGGCTTCGACCCCCATAGGAATCTCCGGATAACCGATAAGTGCTTCACGGTCCTCCCTGAATGCGATACCTGCCAGCATATCAATATCACCATCAACAAGCATCTGATACAAATCATTATAGGTGCCATACACATATTCATATCGCCAGCCGGTATACTCAGAAAGCTTCATATAATACTCATAGGCATAGCCGGATTTCACCGAATCCTCTGAAGCTCCCTCCTGAAAAATTTCGTTCTCGTAATAACCAATCCTTACAGTTTTGGTTGCATGATTGTGTGCCGACACAAAAACAGGGCTTTGAAATGCAATCATTACAAAGCCCAAAATTACTAATAAAAATCTCTTAAATAAAATTCTGTTTCGATCCACGTTCTTAACGCTCTCCCCTTTAAATTTTTATACTCCTATTAGAAATATTGTAGCAGATGTGCCACACAACTTCAAAATAACATTCTTGCATTTTTAACCATAAGTCTATTAAAATCAACTATATGGATATTAAGTATAAATTAGCTGAAGCCATGAAAACCTGCATGCGCACCACCTCTGTGGAAAACATCACGGTAAAACAGATTGTTGAAACTGCAGGCGTTTCACGTCAGAGCTTCTATAGGAACTTCATAGATAAATATGATTTGGTAAACTGGTACTTCGACCGCCTGCTGGAACAGTCCTTCAAAGAAATGGGAAAAGGAGAAACCATACGCGAAGGATTGATTAAGAAATTCCAGTACATTAAGCAGGAAAAGCTTTTCTTCACTGCTGGCTTCAAGGGCGACAATCAAAACAATCTAAAGGAGCATGACTTCATAATGATTTATGAATTCTACTGCTCTCTTATTCGTGAGAAAACCGGCACCCCTCCAGACACCAAAACCAGAAAGCTTCTTGAAATGTACTGCTGGTCTTCTATCTACATGACTGTGCAGTGGCTGACAAAAGGCATGAAGGAACCCGAAGAAGCACTGGCTGACCTGATGATTGATGCTATGCCACCAAAGCTTCAAGAACTATTTGCAAAAATAAAAATACTATAGGGGACGTACAACAATCTCCCCTATAGTATTAATTACCGATTTAATCATATTCAAACATTCCCTGAATGGCATCTGAAATATTGATAACACTCCAATAATTAAGCCTATCAACCTTAGAGCAATTTCTGGCCAAAGGATCAATTAGTTTTATTTCTTCACAAATCGCTGTTCCCTCGTTCCCTTCATTTCCTTTTACAGGAATGCACATGGGATTCACCAAATCAGCTTTAACAATTGGGCATACATGAAACATCTGCCTCTCTCTGATAAAGGAATTTTTACTCACTATAAGAAACAAATTTCCAAATCCAGCTATTTTTATAATATCTCCCTGATAAAAATCTTTCATTAAAGTATCTCTCTTCCTTTTGGTTCTCCCCAATCGAATTTATATGATTGAGCCACACCCCCACATTCTGCTAATCTTTCTTCATAAGATTTGTGCTTAAATGAAACCCCTGAATTTACTAATTCTATTATCTGTTCATCAGACATATCCTTAATCATACTCATCTCCAATTCCTTATTGCAATTTGGTTGTAACTCTTTTGCATATGTTAAAACTCTTTTAGCTGCCATAATACTTTCCTCCCCACTAAGAGGCTTGTAAAAATCCACTGGTTCTATGCTAAAATACTCTCCCAACATTTCTAAATTCTGATATTTAGGTATTATTCGCCCATTAATCCAATCGCAAAAAGTTGTATATTTTATATTTAAATCTTGGCAAACATCTTTACGGGTCTTGCCATTTTGTAACAACAAAAACTTCAAATTCTCAGAAACTACTTTTTTTGTTTCTTGATTTTTTTCAACAACCATATTTCCTCCTACGATTTTTTCGTATTTTAATATTACGATTTTTTCGTATTATTGTCAAACATATATGTTACACAACTCCACATCTGTAACTTATATTCACCCATAAACACATGCTAATATATTTTCGTAGGGGCTGTTAATTATTTAACAGAGAATATAAACGCAAAGGAGTTTAATGATTATGGCAAACAGAATTTCACTCAATGCCACATCTTACCATGGTGCTGGCGCAATCAACGAAGTAGTGACAGAAATTAACAACAACGGATTCAAGAAGGCTTTTGTAGCTTCTGATCCTGATCTTATTAAGTTTGGAGTTACAGCAAAGGTTACAGACCTTCTCGATGCTGCAAAGATTCCATACGAGATTTACTCAGATATCAAGCCAAACCCAACAATCGAAAACGTAAAGAATGGTGTTGAGGCTTTCAAGAAGTCTGGTGCTGACTGCATCGTTGCAATCGGTGGCGGTTCTTCTATGGATACATCAAAGGCAATCGGTATCATCATTACAAACCCAGAGTTTGAAGATGTTCGTTCACTTGAGGGCGTTGCTCCAACAAAGAACCCATGCGTACCTATCATCGCTGTTCCAACTACAGCTGGTACTGCTGCTGAGGTTACAATCAATTACGTTATCACAGATGTAGAAAAGGAAAGAAAGTTCGTATGCGTTGACACACACGATATGCCAATCGTAGCTGTTGTTGACCCAGAGATGATGAGCTCAATGCCTAAGGGTCTTACAGCTGCAACAGGTATGGATGCTCTTACACACGCAATCGAGGGCTACACAACACGTGCTGCTTGGGAAATGACAGACATGTTCCATCTTGAAGCTATCCGTCTTATCTCTTCTAACTTACGTGACGCTGTAGAGAACAAGAAGTCAGGCCGCGAGGGAATGGCTCTTGGTCAGTACATCGCAGGTATGGGCTTCTCAAATGTAGGTCTTGGTATCGACCACGCTATGGCTCACACTCTTTCAGCTCACTATGACACACCACACGGCGTAGCTTGCGCTATGTTCCTTCCAATCTCTATGGAGTTCAATCGTGAGTACACAGGCGAGAGACTTCGTGAAGTTGCTCGTGCTATGGGCGTTGAAGGCGTAGACAACATGACTCAGGATGAATACCGTGACGCAGCTATCGCAGCTGTTAAGAAGCTTTCTGAGGACGTAGGAATTCCTACAACTCTCGACAAGATCAAGGAAGAAGATCTTGATACACTTGCAACAGATGCACTCAACGACGCTTGCTACCCAGGTAACCCACGCGAGGCTACAAAGGAGCAGGTAATCGAAATGTTCCGTATGCTTATGGCATAATCAAGTATGCAAAATACCTAATAAAGGGCTGTCACTAGACAGCCCTTTTGTCATTTCTACCTCACAGGAATTGTAATAGATTTCAATTGTCGTTTATTCTCATACATTCTTTTATCAGCCTTATCAAATACTACTGCTACATTTCGCTCACCATTATATTTCGCTGCTCCGCAAGCAATTACAACTTTATCATTTTTCTGATTATCTAAATTAGTCTTTTCAAATTCTGCCATGATATGGTCCGCATTCTGATAATCCCTACCTTGAGCAATAACCACAAACTCATCTCCGCCAATTCTATATATTGGGCTGTACTTGAATAAGTTGCAAATTATAGAACAGCCAGATTTAATATACTCGTCTCCTGCCTGATGACCCAATGTATCATTAATTTCTTTAAGACCATTTATATCAAAAACTATAATTGCAAACTCTACGTCCTCTTTTTCTTCAATGGATCTGTTAAGTTTTGCCTCCACATCAATGTATGCATGCTTATTCTTAACTCCAGTAAGGGAATCTAAATTCGCTATCTTACTCATTTCTGCGAGATTCTTATAATAATCCTGGTCTTTTCTAACCTGAGCATCTATATCGACAATACCTAGTATTAGAATTTGTTTCTGTTCTTCAAGAATGTAGGTAGCCTTAATACATGCATATTTGATTGAGCCCTGATATATATACCTTATGTTTAATGAATAAACACCATTAGTTTCAATCGTCTTGCAAACTTTTTCTTTTGAGGATAAGGCTAGGAAATGATCTATATCTTCTATATAAATATTTTCCAGAACTTTCTCTTTTAACATTTCAAAGAAATTGACCCCTTCGCTATCCAATCCCAGGTATATATAATCTTCATCTAAGGTATATCTAACAAAATGATCATTCTCAGGATCAATTGCATAGATACAGATAAAATCACCTGTAAGTGCAGTAACTCTGTTATAAGTCATACGCTCTCTTTTTATTCGTTCAAGTTCTTCTTTATGTCGCAGTTCAGCATCATTATCAATATACCCTAGTATTACAACAGACAACGCTACGGCATCGTTTTCTTCGTTTGTAGCAACTTTGCGAATAAACAAGTGAATTACATCGTTGTTCTTACCTCTAATATCAACGATAACAGGTTTTCCATCATTTTTGCACTGTATCAATGCATTGAAGAAATTTGAGTCTCCTCTATCATCCAAATAATTCTCACTTGCAGAAAACGTTGGATAGTATTTCTCCATAAATGTTTTATAGGATTTATTACCTTTCATATGTCTTATCTCATTCCCTTTTACCTCTACGATAAACATAGGCATTGTGTCAAAGTAATCGCCAGATATAATGCTATCGTCATCAGCTGAGAAAGACATATCATACATATTTACCTTACCAACAGTTGCGTGGTACTCAGCCTCTTTAGGATTCTCAAAACCTATATGAGTTCCGTTTTTATATCTATCGAGAATATCATTAAATGGAACTGCCTTACCATAATAATAGCCCTGAAGTTTTGTGCACCCTATCTCATTGAGGAAGTCGATTGGATACTCATTTTCAACACCTTCAGCTACTGTATCGCTTCCTAAACCACTGGCTAGACGGACAATTTCAGAGACAATAACATTACTGTCTTCACTCTCATGAATTTTATCTACGAAAGCCTTATCAAGCTTTATTACATCAAAATGAATCCTCTGCAATAAATCAGGAGAGGAATATCCACGACCAAAATCATCCAACCAAACGCTAAAGCCCAATTCTCTGAAGCGTTTTATCTGTATAATCATGTAATCTACATCATCTATAACTACACTTTCAGTCAACTCGATTACTATTCTACTTCTATCTATCCCTGCCTCGTCCACACGTTTTCTTATCTCTTCTACAATGTCGCAGGAATAAAAATCCGTTTTTGATAAATTGATGGAATTAGGCACAACATTCAAACCCGCCTCGGTCTGGTGCTTAAGCTTTATAATTACCTGCTCCGCAACATATAAGTCAAGCTTATACGTTATCTTTGCATCCTCAAGAATAGGTATAAAATCATTAGGACCCATTTCTCCCTTCTTAGGATCCTTCCATCTGACAAGAGCTTCTTCATTACAAATCTTGCCATTAGATGTGCGGATAATAGGCTGATAACAAACCTTTATCCAACCATCTTCTATAGCCTTATCAAAATTTTCAAAGATGTATCGTCTGTCTTCAAACTTTTTCAACATCTTTTCATCAAAATACACAATTTTCGAATCGTAAATCTGCCCACAGCTATCACAGGCAATCTTAGCTCTATCCGTAGCTGTGGCAGAACCTACATCTCCAAATCTGGTGTCATAAACGCCTATTTTAACAGGCAAATTCTTACCATTATTAATAAGTTTAAAATCATTAACCAAACATTTAAGCTTATTATCAATACCTTCCTTATCTGTATATACAACAAAATGATCCGCTGTTGTTCTACAGCAATTATAGTTACTAAAAAACTTAACCAGTAGTTTTGCACTCTCTTTTATCAATACATCCCCAGCTTCATATCCATATCTTTGATTAAATGCCTGCATACCGCTTAAATCAAAAAACACCATTACAAGGCTCTTTCCTTCATTGATATAATTATTTCTTTGAGTTTCAGCCAATTCAAAAAAATAATCCATAGTTGGCAGTCCAGTCAAGTAATCATAACTCAAGCCTGTCGCAGCCTTTTTGCTCTGAAAATGCTTGTTATGGATTAGATTAAATCCCATAGCGATGTCTCTGTTATCTGCATTGTAAACACCTTCATTTACGTAGTTTACAACTGCAAGTCTTACACCATTTTCCTTGTATATATGCTTTCCTATAGAGTGAAGAATGATATATTTATCACCAAGTTTGGAACGATATACCTGATTGTACTCTCCGCCATCTACTGCAAAACGTACAGCAGCATCTGCCAATTCGGCAACATCATCAGGATGAACATCTCTATACATATCATTATCCATGAGATAATAAGCCTCTTCCATCGAATCAAGGCCGATTAGCTTCACAAATCCCTCAGACAGTGCTATTGTAGCAACACGCTTATCTATAAACTGATAAACAGCAAGTGGTATACTGCTGCTTTCAATTAATTTCAGTTCTTTTTCATCATATTTATATCTTTCCATGTCGAATCCCCACAAAACCGCAGATTACAACAACTAGCTTGTATACATTATACATTCGGGGTAATATCAATATTCATTATTCACAGAAGTTTCATATTAATTCCTAATAACCCATGTTGCACAACTGATAAAGATAAAGAACATATTCACTTGAAAAAGGGCGCAAAAAAGCGGCCCTCTGAGGTTATCAAAGAGCCGCTGAGTACACATTGTATTTAAGGATTATGCCATGTGCGCTATTCGGTTTCGTCGTCCTTGAAGAATGAGATTTCTTCGTTGAGCTTGACTGCGATGTCCTTCAGGTCGTCTGCTGAGTTTGCAAGACTTGAAACTGTAGCAGAAAGCTCCTGAACAGATGCGCCTGTTGTCTCTGATGATGCTGCATTCTCTTCAGAGATAGCTGAAAGTGATGACATGGCATCGGAAACAACTTCATTAGAGGTTACGCAAGTGCTTGCTCCACCAGCGATGTCGCGTACACCGTTAACTGTTCCATTGATGTCTGCGAGCATTCCGTTAACTGACTCAAGGGTTCCTCCGATAGCATCCTGCTGCTCCAAGTTACCCTGCTTTACAAGGTTTGCTGCGGCAACGGCTGCCTCAGACTGCTTAAGTAGAACATCCATCTGTGTTCTGATATCCTGAGCCATGCTGTCTGAATCATCAGCAAGCTTTCTGATTTCCTCAGCAACAACTGCGAAACCCTTGCCTGCTTCACCAGCTCTGGCTGCCTCAATCGAAGCATTAAGTGAAAGAAGGTTTGTCTGTGAAGCGATTCCTGAAATGCCTTCTACGCTCTCATTGATGCTTGTAACAGCATCCTTGGTTGCAGAAATTGTTCTGGCAATCTCTTCAATCTTAGCAGTCATATCACTACTTGAATCCTGAAGATTGAGAAGTGACTTGCTAGAGGTTTCTGAAGCTTCCTTCATCTTGCCTGCAAGGCTCTCCATATTATCTGTTGAAGTCTGAACGCCTGCAACGGCATCGGTAATCTTACCAACATTCTCTGCTGCTTCCTGAATTTCCTCAGCCTGCTGAACTGCACCAGTTGCAATTTCCTGAACTGCATTTGCAACTGTATCTGTTGTTGCTGCAATCTGATTTGCCATATCAGCCAAATCCTCAGAGGATGTGGTAACTGTGGCTGCTGAATGCTTGATAGCAGCAACTATACTTCCTAATCTATCGATAACGGAGTTTGTACTACGTACGATTTCGCCAAATTCATCCTTACGTCCTGCGAAGCCATCAATCTTCTTAAAGCGACCATCTGCCAGCTGTGAAATTGAAGCATTAACAGCCACGATTGGCTTTGTAAAGCTTGTAGCAACAACAAGTGAAATAATAATAGCAATTATCAAAAGTACAACACCAACAAGGATGATTGTTAATGCTGACTTCTGTGCAGATGCCATGATAATTGAATTTGCCTCTGAAGCGGCTACAATGTATCCACTGGTCGGTTCACGAACCCATGACATATATGTAAGGCCACTGTCAAATTCAGAAGTGATTACGCCTGATGACTCAGAGGATGTCATGAACTCAAAAGCACTCATATCGTACTCTTCTTCTGCACTAATCTCGAACTGAGCATGAGCAACCATCATACCCTTTGTATCACAGATAAAACCATCATCAATATTGGCTGCTAAGAATTCATGGAGATTATTCAAATCAAAGCTTCGCTGAATTGTGCCAATGACCTTTGAACCAGTTTTATCGTAAATAGGTACGCAGATAATTGTAATACGAGTTCCCTTCGACTTACTAACTACTACATCAGAAATTGCTGGTTTTCCTGTAGTTGTTGCCTCTTGGAAATATTCACGGTCAGAAATATTTGCAAGCTCGGCATGATCAGTTCTGTATATCTGATCGCCTGTTATCCTTGACAAAATAACACTATCATTCCCATCATTAATAATGGTATTCATTGTATCCATGGCTGCAGAAATAGCAGAATCTGGAATAACCTGCTCCTCTGTACCATATGTTTCAAGATACTCTACAGTACTAGGCGCAGTAGCAAAGGTCTGCAGACACATAAGGTTTTCACCTACTGTCTCAGAAAACTCTGTTTCAATCAATCTTGCATTAGATGACAAAATCTTCAGAGCGTCCTCTTTATCCTTGTTAGTTGAATTTCGGTAGCTAACAAGAATAGCGATAATCAAAGGTACAGCAACTAACAAGCCCATCAACAAAATAAGCTTAGTCTTGATACTGTCCATAAAACTAATTGAATCTGATGCTTGGTCTTTTGGCTTTTTTCCCATAGCGTCCTCCTTAATATCTATCAATTATCATCCTTAAAGAATGAAATTACCTCTAATCAACCTCCTGAAAAACTTAGATGATATTGGACAATACATTGCTGTACATAGTCCTATACTGAATTTTATAACAAAGGCCAGCTCATATTGTGTAACAATTGTTAAGATTTTGTATTTTTTTTCTGTATATTCTTATTTAATTCACAGCTGGATGCTATTATGAGCTTACTTGATGGTGAAAATTATAGTGGCGAGGTAGCAAAATGGAGCATAAGCATGGAACTGAAACCTATATCAGTGATACAGGTTTCATCGAAGACGATACAACAAAGCAGGCACGCTTTTTCGTTGGCCTGTGCCATACTCTATCATTATTACTGGCCATACTAGGGATAATCGCATTTATAAAGGGAAATTTTTAGATGAAATCAGACTATAATTTCAAAAAAAGAGTTTATGAAGTAATAGAAGTATCCAGGATGGGCGACCTCTCCAGCCGCGCCTATGATGTTTTGATGACCACCGCTATAATTGTTGGTCTGGTTCCTTTGACTCTAAAGGGAAACAGCAGATATACAATTCTTATTGATATTTTCACAAGTGCATTGTTTCTAGTGGACTACATTGCCAGGGTTTACACTGCCGATTACAAAATGGGCTACGAAAATTATAAAGCATACATTGCCTATATCTTCACTCCACTGGCAATCTTTGATCTGCTTTCGATTATTCCTGTGATTTATATCTTTCTGCCAGTGTCATCAATCATTGGATTGCTGCGTCTCTTTAGAATCTTTCGTGTTCTGAAGCTGGTAAGATATTCAAAAACGATGGTTATCATCTCGAATGTAATTCGAAAGGTAAAAAAACAGCTTCTCGCAGTACTAATACTGATTATTGTATATATTTTCGTTGCCGCTATGCTGATTTTCCAGTTGGAGCCAAATCTTTTCTCCAGCTTCTTTGATGCCCTATATTGGGCAACAATCTCAATAACAACAATAGGCTACGGGGATATTTTCCCAGTTACACCTGTGGGCAGATTCATCACAATGATATCTGCTCTGGTTGGCATGGCTGTAATCGCCTTGCCTACTGGTATCATCACCGCAGCCTATATGCAGGAAATCACAAAAAAGAAATCCAAGTACGAGCTTTAATTATATATTGTAAAAACTACGCCAAGAAAAAGTTCTTAAGCATAACTTTGCCATCAGGTGTAAGAATTGACTCTGGATGGAACTGTAAACCGTAGATTTCGTAGTCTTCATGCTTTACAGCCATTATCTCCCCATCCTCTGTAACAGCAACTGGCTTTAGCTTGCTTGGAAGCGTCTGCCCTTCTGCAGCTAGAGAATGATAGCGCGCCACCTTGATATATTTTGGCAAATCTTTGAATATCTTGCAGTTCTCATCTATCTGCACCTCTGACTGTTTGCCGTGCATAAGCTCCTTTGCATAGGTAATTGTTGCACCGAAGGTCTCGCAAATTGCCTGATGTCCAAGACATACGCCAAGAATTGGAATCTTTCCCGCAAAATGCGCAATCACATCCTCACAGATTCCAGCCTCTATTGGCCTTCCAGGCCCTGGAGAAATAATAATGTGACTTGGTGCAAGCTTTTCAATATCGCAAATGCGTAATTCGTCATTACGAACCACCTTGATATCAGAATTAATCTCACCTATCAGCTGATACAGATTGTAGGAAAAGCTATCGTAATTATCAATCAGTAATATCATTCCAAGCCTCCCTCTGCTGCCTTCACTGCATTTACAACAGCCTTTGCTTTATTTATGCACTCCTCAGCCTCTTTTTCAGGAACCGAATCAAAAACAATTCCAGCACCAGAGCGTATGCAGATACTGTCCTTCTTTTTGTACACAAGACGAATGGCAATGCAAACATCAAGATTTCCTGTGAAATCAATATAACCCAAAGCTCCGCCATAGATGCCTCTCTTACTTTGCTCAAGCTCCTCAATAATCTGGCAGGCTCTGAACTTTGGCGCCCCCGACAAGGTTCCAGCTGGAAGAATCGCATCCACAGCATCTATTACATCCTTATCATCAGCCAGTTCTCCAACCACCGTAGAGCCTATATGCATTACATGGGAGTAGCGCTCTATTCCCATATACTTTTCAACTTTTACTGAACCAAGCCTGCTGATTTTGCCAATATCGTTCCTGCCAAGGTCCACCAGCATATTATGCTCTGCCCTTTCCTTTTCATCTGCGAGCAGCTCATTTTCAAGAGCCTCATCCTCTGCCTGCGTCTTGCCTCTTGGCCTGGTTCCTGCAAGAGGAAATGTACTTACCTTCTTCTGCTCCACCTTCACAAGAGTCTCTGGCGAAGCGCCAGCAATCTCAATATCTTCACTTGTAAAATAAAACATATATGGCGAAGGATTTGTAGCTCTAAGTAATCGATAGGTGTCAAACAGACTTCCCTTTGCCTTTGCACTAAGGGGATTTGAGAGCACCACCTGGAAGATATCACCTTCCTTTATGTACTGCTTTGCCTTCACCACCATCTGGCCATACTCTTCATTCGTAAATTTAGGCTTAATCTCTGATTCCAGCTTTAATGGCTCGAAATTCTTCTTTTCGCCTGTCTTTAAAAGATCCTTAATCTCCTCTAAACGCTTCTTCGCATCCTCGTATGCCTTTTCAATTGTTGAATCCGCGCCATCTTTCAGCATGATTCCTGTAATCAGATAAATCTTTTGCTTGTAATTATCAAAGGCGATGACATCGTTAAAGAGCATCAAGTCCATATCCTTGAAGTCATCATCACCATGATTCTCAAGCTTAAGCTTTGGCTCGCTGTACTTGATGTAGTCATAGGAAAAATATCCCACCAGCCCACCTGTAAAGGTTGGAAGCTGGGGAATTGTTGGTGATTTGTGGGCAGCTATCACCTTTCGAAGAATCTCCCCTGGGTGTTCATCTGCATCAACAGCCGTAATCTCCTCTGTCGGCTCAAATCCAAGGAAGGAATATCTTCCCCAGGTCTCGCTCTGGCTGGCGCTCTCAAGTAAAAAACACTGATGACTTGCATTCCTTAAAATTCTGACAGCCTCTATGGTTGTAAGACAGTCAGAAAGCATCTCAATTGCTACAGGAACTCGTTTATACTCTCCGCTTGCTGCATATTTCTTTACTTCTTCTAAACTAGGAAACATAGTATGCCTCTTTCATATGTCTAACAAATTTCCCTACATGCTCTGGTGCCTCTTTGCCATGCTCTGCAATCACACGTACAATTGCCGAACCTACAATCGCTCCATCAGAAATGCTTGCCATCTCAGCAGCCTGCTCCGGTGTTGATATTCCAAAGCCAACAGCACATGGCACATCAGTGTTCTTTCGAACTCTCTCCACGAGACTCTTGATATTTCCATTAAGCTCTGCTCTTGTGCCTGTAACCCCAAGGCTTGAGACAATATAGATGAAGCCCTTGGCATCAGCTGTGATGGTGTCAATTCTATCCTCAGAGGTAGGGGCAATCATTGAAATGAATTCTACATCGTATTCTTCAGCAACATCTTCAAATTCAGCCTTTTCCTCAAAAGGTACATCCGGCAAAATAATTCCGCAGATTCCAGTTTCCTTGCATCTCTTGAAAAATCTCTCGCTTCCATAGGAATAAACAACATTTGCATAGGTCATGAAAACAAGAGGAACATCCACCTGACCGCTAACCTCACCTACCATTTCAAACACATCGTCAGTAGTGATTTTATTGGCAAGGGCTCTGATATTAGCCTCCATAATTACTGGTCCCTCTGCTGTAGGATCAGAAAATGGAATACCAAGCTCAATCAAATCAGCTCCATTGTCAGCAAGCTCCTTGATTATCTTTTTTGTGGTATCAAGGTCAGGATCTCCACAGGTTATGAATGGCACAAATGCCTTTTTGTTCTCGAATGCTTTTGTAATCTTACTCATGGATGTCCTCCCCTCTGTATCTGGCAATTGCTGCGCAATCCTTGTCGCCTCTTCCTGATACAGTAACTATAATAATCTGATCCTTTTTCATTGTTGGAGCAAGCTTTCTGGCGTAAGCAATAGCATGACTGCTTTCGATTGCTGCGATGATTCCCTCAGTTCTTGCGATATATTCAAATGCCTCAACAGCCTCAACATCTGTTACAGGCACATACTCTGCTCTTCCAATATCGTGAAGATATGCGTGCTCTGGTCCAACTCCCGGATAATCAAGTCCTGCTGAAATAGAATAAACCGGAGCAATCTGACCGTATTCATCCTGACAGAAATATGACTTCATGCCGTGGAAAATACCAACCTTTCCAGTATTTACAGTTGCCGCTGTCTCAAATGTATCAATTCCTCGACCTGCTGCCTCGCAACCTATAAGTCGAACCCCCTCATCACCTATATAATGATAGAAGGAACCCATTGCATTGCTGCCACCGCCAACGCAGGCGATTACAGCATCAGGAAGTCTGCCCTCCTTTTCAAGTATCTGCTGACGTGACTCTCTTGAAATCACTGCCTGGAAATCTCGCACGATTGTTGGGAATGGATGTGGTCCCATAACCGAACCAAGGCAATAATGTGTGTCATCGATTCTTGTTGTCCACTCTCTCATGCACTCAGACACGGCATCCTTAAGTGTTGCCGTGCCGCTTGTAACGGGAATAACATCTGCGCCAAGAAGCTTCATTCGATATACGTTAAGTGCCTGACGCTCTGTATCCTCCTTGCCCATGAAAATTACACATTCCATATCAAGGAGTGCTGCCGCTGTTGCTGTTGCCACACCATGCTGTCCTGCACCTGTCTCTGCGATAAGTCTTGTTTTGCCCATCTTCTTTGCAAGAAGTGCCTGGCCAAGCACATTGTTAATCTTGTGGGAACCAGTATGATTTAAATCCTCACGCTTGAGATAAATCTTTGCGCCACCTAAGTCCTCAGTCATCTTCTTTGCATAATATAAAAGGCTTGGTCTGCCTGCATAATCATCAAGAAGCTCCTTCAGCTCACGATTAAATTCAGGGTCATCCTTATAGTGATTATAGGCCTCCTCAAGCTCATTTACTGCATTCATAAGAGTTTCAGGAATATACTGACCACCATGAATTCCAAATCTGCCTTTGCTCTTTACCACCTTGCTTTCCTCTCTTACCGCCTTTACGAATTCCTTCATCTTCTGTCCATCCTTAAGCTTGTCGGTCTCGATGCCAGAGCTGACATCCACACCGTATGGCTTTGTCACCTCGATTGCCTTTGCCACATTCTCCTGATTGAGGCCACCAGCCAAAATAAAAGGTCTCTCAATATAGGTAAGTAACTTCCAATCCTCAAGAGTTTTTCCATCTCCATTTCCTGCATCAAACATAATCATGTCCGCGCTGGACTTTTCAGCCTTGATTAATTCCTCTGGAGAATTTGCCTTGAAGGTCTTAATTACAGGAATGTTGTTATCCATCAGTTCCTTAATGTAATCCTCATCCTCGTTACCATGAAGCTGAGCCACATCGATAATGTTCTCCTGAAAAAGTTCCTCAACCTCCTTGGCTGGAGCATCCACGAAAACTCCAACAGCCTTAATCTCAGGGTTCAGCATGCTCTTAAGCTTCTTCGCCTGATTACGGCTTACCTTTCTTCTGCTTTTATCATAAAAAACGAATCCAACATATTCTGGCTTCAGCTCATTTGCCTTTTTGATATCTGCCTCTCTTGTGAGACCACAAAGCTTAATTGTTGTCATATCATTATCCTTTCTAAAACTATCCTAGCCTTTAAGTTCTTTCAGCTTTTCTGTCTTATTTTCAGCCCTCATCAGTGTCTCGCCTATGAGAACTGCATCTATTCCTACTTTTCGAAGCTCATTCACATCTTCTGCATTCTTTATTCCACTTTCTGATACAAAAATAACGTCACCAGGAATAAGATTTCTAAGCCTCTTACTGTTTTCCGTATCTACAGAAAAATCCTTGAGATTGCGGTTGTTTACGCCGATTAATCTAGCCCCTACTCTAATAGCAATTCCTATTTCTACCTCGTCATGGGCTTCCACCAGTGCGCTTAAGCCCAGCATATCGCATATACGAATATAATGTGCCAGTTGCTCCTCTGAGAGGATTGAACAAATCAAAAGTACTGCTGATGCTCCAAGAAGCTTTGCCTCATAAATCATATATTCATCTACCACAAAGTCCTTTCTGATAACTGGAACGTGTACCGTATTTACGATATTCTTTAAATACTCGTCACTTCCTAAAAACCACTTTGGCTCTGTGAGAACTGAAATGCAATCCGCCCCAGCTGTCTCATAATCCTTTGCTATTTGAAGGTAATCAAATTCTTCAGCTATAATTCCCTTTGACGGAGATGCCTTTTTACATTCGCAAATAAAAGCTATATCTCCCTTTACCAGAGCCTTTTCGAAGGATAAATTTCCCTTTGGAAGCTTGTAGGCTTCCTTTTTTATCTGCTCAAGGGATTTTTCCTCCTTTGCTCTGGCTACTCGTTCCTTTGTGTATTCTGCAATTTCATCTAGGATAGTCATTTCTTATCTCCTGTCTCTAGCAAGCTCCTGCCTTTGAATCCGCTGGGTTAACCTCATCTTCCTTTATCTCATTGCTTACTAAAATGAATGTTTCTAAGGTTTCAAGCGCTTTTCCTGAATCAATAATCTCAGCAGCAAGCTTAATACCATCAGCAAAGCTGTCAACCTTCCTTCCAATGTAAAGGGCTGCACCTGCGTTCATCAGAACTGCATTTCTCTTTGGTCCCTGTGCTCCACCAAGAATCTCTCTTGTGATTCTAGCATTCTCCTCAGGTGTTCCACCTTTTAAATCATCCTTGGTGCACTTTTCAAATCCGAAAAGTTCAGGCTCAACTGTGTATGTCTTATACTCACCATTTTCAAACTCGCAAATCTTTGTTGGTGCGCTCATTGAAATCTCATCAAGCTTGTCCATTCCATATACAACCATTCCACGCTTAACTCCAAGGCTTGTGAGAACTCTTGCAAGCGGCTCCACCAAATATTCGTCATATACTCCAAGAAGCTGCATTGATGGTGTTGCTGGATTTGTAAGTGGTCCTAAAATATTGAAAACTGTTCTGAATCCAAGCTCTTTTCTAATAGCTCCTACATACTTCATTGATGTGTGATACTTCTGAGCGAAGAAGAAGCACATGCCTACTTTATCCAAAAGCTCAACACATTTTTCTGGATCCTGTGCTATGTTTACGCCAAGTGCCTCAAGACAATCAGCTGTTCCACAAAGTGAAGAAGCTGCTCTGTTACCATGCTTTGCAACCTTCATACCAGCAGCTGCAGCTACAAGTGCTGAGGTTGTTGAAATGTTAAAGCTGTGGGCATTGTCTCCACCAGTTCCAACTATTTCAAACACATCCATTCCTGTCTCGACCTTCAATGCATACTCTCTCATTGCTGCCGCGCAGCCTGCGATTTCATCTATAGTCTCAGCCTTGGCACTCTTTGTAGATAACGCTGCCAGAAAGGCTGCGTTCTGAGTTGGAGAAGTTTCCCCTCCCATAATCTCATTCATTACTGCGTAAGCCTCATCATATGTGAGGTCCTCTTTGTTTACAATCTTTACAATAGCTTCCTTAATCATCTTTTCTCTCCTTTTCACTCCGCCAGTTACACTTACAAGCCTTGGTATTACTCCGGTCATCTTAGAATGTTTCCCTTGAGTAATACCAAGAGCTTGTCAGCTACTGGCTCATCAAAAAACTTCCTGTACGCTTGACGCCCCAAATAAAAAAGCCCTTGATAGAAACCTATAAATTATAGTTTCTACCAAGGACGAAAATTCTTTTCCGCGGTGCCACCTTGATTCATGATTGCTCATGCGCTTACAGGATACCAACATATCCATGACAACTAACGTATGCCCTACGTCGTGCAATACTCTAATGATAATTCATTATTTCCTCACGCCCTCAGGAGTCCATTCCCAAATCACTATCTTACTGCATCCCACCATCGCAGCTCTCTATAAAGCATCATGAAGAGGTACTCCTCTCCCTCATCGGTTTAACACTTTATTAAGTTGAAGTAACTATAGCATTACAATTAGTCAGTGTCAACCACTTCTGTCGGAAAATTTTCAAGATTAAATCGTGATTTATAAAAATAGCGGTTTACTCCTTCTTGATTTTTCCAAAAATGCAGGAAATAAGGGCAAAAAATAAGCACCACAAATGTGGTGCTTATGGATAAACTCTATAAAGCCTTTATTATTTCTTGATTGAGCTCATGAAATCAGGCATTTTGATGTTAAGCTCTGGTACTGAGCTCTCTGTAGGAGCTGCTACTGTAACAGGCTTCTGAAGTGGTGATGTAATCGATGGTGTTGGAGTAACAGGACGATTAACCACTGGAGGTGGATTTGTAACACCAGACTGACCTGCTGGAGCTGCTGTTCCACGCATACCGCCAAGTAAATCAGCGCTTGATGTTCTAGGCTGTGTGTTGTAAACCATACCAGATGCATTTCTGAATGCTCCAACTGGAGTGCTAACTGGCTCACCAAGACCTGTAGCAATAACAGTAACAGATACTTCGTCGTCCATGTTCTCATCAACTGTGATACCAAGGATGATATTTGCATCTGCACCAGTCATATCCTGAACATAAGATGTAGCCTCGTTAGCATCGTTAAGTCCAACATCACCGCAGATATTAACAATAACATCTGTAGCGCCCTGGATGCTTGTCTCAAGGAGTGGAGAAGCAACAGCAGCCTTAACAGCCTCAAGTGCCTTCTCATCACCCTTAGCAGAACCGATACCTACGTGTGCTAAGCCCTTGTCCTTCATAACTGTAGTAACATCAGCGAAGTCAAGGTTAATAAGTGAATTCTTAGTAATGAGATCTGTGATACCCTGTACAGACTGGTGAAGCACCTGATCTGCCATACGGAAGCTCTCGCCGATTCCCATGCTCTTGTTGCAGATTTCAACAAGCTTCTGATTAGGAATAACGATAAGAGTATCAACGCTCTCCTTTAATCTTTCAATACCATTAAGGGCATTGTTCATACGTGGCTTTCCTTCAAACTGGAAAGGCTTTGTAACGATACCTACTGTAAGGATGCCCTGTTCCTTGGCGATACGAGCTACAACAGGAGCAGCACCTGTACCAGTACCACCACCCATACCACATGTGATGAATACCATATCAGCGCCCTTGATAGCTGCTGAAATGTCCTCTGCGCTTTCCTCGGCTGACTTCATACCAACCTCTGGATTTGCGCCTGCGCCCTTTCCACCTGTAGTTTTCTCACCTATAGCTAAAAGAGTAGGTGCTTTACATAAATCAAGCGCCTGCTTGTCAGTGTTGATGCCAATAAACTCAACTCCCCCAATACCCTCTTCAACCATACGCTTTACTGCATTATTGCCGGCGCCGCCTACACCAACAACAATGATTCTGACAGGAGCTCCTGTCTCGTCAGTCGTAATGTTAATCAAAACTTTATCCTCCTTTTATTAAACCTCTAAGGGAGGTCGAAAAAATTCTCTAATACCAAAATACTATATATAATATTATATTTTTTCACTCTTTTTATCAACCATTTTTTATCAAAAAATCAGATTTTTTATTCAGCTTCAGAATCCTTTTCAAATACAATATCTGTGCTGGCGTTAGAATAATTTTCAAGATGTAGTGTTCCATGGAGTCCATCAAGCTGTGGCAAAATACGCAGTGCACGGTCGATTTTCTCCTCCAGATAAACGCTACTTCCAAGTGCAATATTATAGGTATCATAGATCAATGTAATACGCCCATTTTCGTCGTAGGAAACCACATTTGGCATCAAATCATTCTTGTGCAAAATCTTAATAAGTGATGTTAGATAACCAATCTGTTCCTCTCCAATTGAAAGCTTTGAACCAATTTCCGGCTCATCGCAGGAAACGCCCTCCACCTTCATATATCCTCTATCAACAAAAGTCTGGCTGATTTCTACTACTTTTCCACTGTAATTGAAGTAGACGTAGCTTCCATCCTCCTGTGGCAGATATCCTAATATCTTTTTCTCATTGCAGACAATTGTAATTGCGTTCAATCCATTCATCTTCACATCGAAGGAATCAATGAACTCTGCATCTCCCTTCGGGAATAGCTTATTCTTTATAAAAGCATAAACTGCATTGTGCGAATACTCGTCATCCAGAATGTAATTTTGTATTTCCTCCGCAGAATACAAATCCGTGCCCTCAACTGAAACACTTTTAACCGGGCATAAAAAATACGCTCCAACTCCTAGAAGTACAACAAGGATTACAAGGCCCAGAATGAATTCAATTAGTGCGAGAATGAAATTCCCTCTCCTCTTCTTCTTTTTCTTCCTAGACATCGTCATCCCCCTCGAATTCCATATTCTTCGACACGCTAAGAGCTAACCCCAGCTCCGTTAAAAGTATCGCCACCGATGTACCACCATAACTAATCAACGGCAATGTAACACCAGTATTTGGAATTGTATTTGTAACAACGGCAATGTTAAGGATTACCTGAATTGCAATGTGAGCCATGATTCCGATGCAGATATAGGAACCGAACATATCCTTGGCATGATTTGCAATAAATAAAAGTCTGTAGAGCAATAGAATATAAAGAAGGATAATACAAACAACACCAAAAACGCCAAGCTCCTCACAGATAATAGAGAAAATCATATCATTCTGTGCTTCTGGAACGATATACTTCTGCATACTTCCGCCAAGCCCCTTACCAAAAAGGCCGCCACTACCGATGGCGTAAAGGCCTTGAAGGGTCTGATAACCTTTATCTTCCATATGATTTTCAGGATGAAGCCATGCATCGATACGAGTAGCTCGGTATGAAGCCATATTAATTGATATAACTCCTACGGCAAACACACCAACTGCCGCAAGAATAAACTCTTTCCATTTAGGATATGATATAAACAGCATCACAAAAGCTATACCCAAAATAATAACGGCAGTTGAAAGGTTATTTACAACTATAACTCCAAAGATAGGCGAAATAAGTGCGCCAACAAGTAATATCTTACTAAAGGATTTTAATGTCTTTGGAGATCTGTCAACTATTTGAGCTATTAGTAATATAACAGATACTTTTGCAAGTTCTGAAGGTTGGAACATTACAGGACCAATTGCAAACCATCGTGATGACTCATTTATTGTAACGCCAAAAAAGTTTACAAAAAAACACAACGCTACTGAAACCAAATAAAATGGCACCACAAATGGTGACCATCTTCTATAATCAATTTTGGTTGAAAAAAACATACCACCGAAGCCCAACAGGGCCGCCTGCAATTGTTTTCTGAGATAATAAATAGAATCGCCTTTTTTTAGTGATGCTGCATAGGCCGAGGTGCTGTAGAGCATAACCAGACCAAAGGCCAGAATAAATATAATCAGCAACAACAGCGTATAATCGAAGTTCAGAAGTCTTTTTATCTTTTTTCGCTTTCTAGCCTCCTTTCTGGAAGCTGCAAGCTCCTTATTTTTCGCCATAAATTCTCCCCATTATTGTTTTTAGACTAAGTAGTATGCAAAAATGCATAAGAAGATTGTAACAGTTGTAAATACAGCCACAACCTTTACCTCAGACCAGCCACCAAGCTCATAGTGATGATGGATTGGAGCCATTCTGAATATCCTCTTACCGCCAGTCATCTTGAAATAGCCAACCTGAAGAATAACTGAAAGCACTTCTACCAAATAGATAAGTGCAACAATGATGATGAAGATAGGCATCTGAAGCATATAAGCAGTTGAAACTACAAACGCTCCAAGTGCAAGTGAGCCTGTATCACCCATGAAAATCTTTGCAGGGTGAACATTGTACATTAAAAATCCAAACAGTGCGCCAACCATGGCAGCAACAGCTGGAGTGATATCTGAATAAAGATGCATAGCTACAACTCCCCAAAAGCCTGCGATAGCAAGTGTAACTGAAGTTGCAAGACCATCAAGGCCATCAGTAAAGTTTGAACCATTTACTGTTCCAAGCACTGCAAGGAAAAGCACTACGACTGCAAGCCAGCTAACATCAACAAGCGCTCCTGTTGCAGGAATTCTAAGCTCTAATGAAACGTCCGAAAACTTCACCATATATACAGCAAAGCCTGTGGTCAATGCGATCTGTCCAAGCATTTTCTGCCAAGCCTTAAGGCCATCTGAGCTTTTTTTAAGAGCCTTGAGCAAATCATCAATAAAACCAAGCACACCAAATCCCAATGTAAGGAAAACTATTGGGTAAATATGTGGTGCATTCTTCGCATAGAACAGAGAAACTACTGCAAAGGCAATAAGAATCATGATACCGCCCATTGAAGGAGTACCATTCTTTACCTTGTGTTCCTTGATGTATTCGCGCTCTGTGTTTCCCATCTTGAGTCTTCTCAAAAGTGGGATGCACACTGGGCCCAAAGCCAAGACAATAAAAAATGCTACCAACATAGGTAAAAGTATTTCAAACATAATAAAACTCCAATTCTCTATAAATCCTTCGGTCTCCTTGAATATATCTAAAAGCATTATATGCTAATTGTAAACGAAAAGTTTCACAAATTTAGTTACCTTCAGCACCCTCTGGTGTATCTGGGGTTGCGGAAGGATCTGCTGTAGAAGCCTCACCCTCTGGTGTATCTTCAGCAACGCCTTCATCTGGTTCAGTCTGCTGTGCAGCTTCTGTGAGGGCTGCGGCAGCCTCCGCCTCCTCATCCTCTGTAAGTGAGGATTCAACACCCATATAAGGCAATGCCTGTTCAAAAATGCTATGAACGATTTCCTGAGCAAAGCTACTGTGTGCCTGATTATCTCCTACTGCACCAACTCCAGGCTCATCTACAATTACATAAACCACAAGCTGAGGATTGTCCACTGGTGCAAATCCAATGAAAGAAACCAAATATTTATGATTTCCTCGCGGTAACTTTTCGGCAGTACCAGTCTTTCCACCGATTGTATATCCATTAACTCCAGCTGTCTTTCCAGTTCCATCAGAAACTACATAGTGCAAGTATCCGCGAAGCATTTCACTAACTTCGCTTGAAACTGTCTTTTTCAAAACAGTTGGCTCAATCTCACTGACAGTGTTTCCCTTTGAATCAGTGATTTTGGTAACAAGATGCGGCTCATAGAGAGTTCCACCATTTACAAGTGAACAAAAAGCCGAGCCAAGCTGAATCATTGTGGTATTAAAGTTCTGTCCGAAGGAATTAGTCGCAAGGTTGATTGCAGAGTGTAAATCATCCTTACTATAAATAAGTCCAGCTGTGCTTGCCTCACCTGTAAGATCTATCCCGGTCTTCTGGCCAAAGCCAAAAACTGACTGATAATCTGAGAAAGTATCTGGACCAATCACTCTAACCATCTGCATCAAAGCGTCATTGCAGGAATTGGAAAGAGCATCGGCAATAGTCTGAACTCCGTGTCCACCCTTTCTATGGGCAACGCACTTAACAAGCTTTGGATAGCCTGCAATCATTTCGCCACCATCGCAAAAATAGGTCTCATCTCCGTTTAGGATTCCAGTCTCAAGTCCCATTGCAACTGTAAATGGCTTAAAAGTTGAACCTGGCTCGTAAGTATAAGTAATTTGGAAATTCTGCCAGATTTTGTTCAGCTGATCCATCTTTTCATCAGTTGACATCTCAGCCAGCTGCTCTTCTGAATAATATGCCGACAAATCCCTTGGATTGTTCAAATCAAAGGAAGGATACTGGGCCATGGCAAGAATCTCACCAGTGTTTGGATTCATAACAAGTGCTGCCGTATGAAGCGAGCCCTGCGCCTCCGGCTCATCAGGATGCTCGGCATTCCACTCATTCATTGTCTTGGTGTTCCAATCAGCTATTGCCTTTTCAACAATAGTCTGAATGTTCACATCCAATGAAAGTACGATATTATTTCCGTTTGTCGCATCGATTGTAGTCTTTTCCAGGTTGCTGTCAGAATTCAGATAACCATAAGTACGGCCATTCACGCCGTTAAGTACGCTTGAATATTTATTCTCAAGGCCGATAACACCCACATTACCACCGCTGGCATAACCGATTGTAGCTGCTGCCAGGCTTCCGTAAGGATACTGACGAATATATTCCTTTTCAAACCAAATTCCGTAAATTTTATCCTTGTACTCCTCAGATGCCTTCTTTTCTTCAAATGCCGACATTTCCTCGTAGGAAACCTTTTTCGCCAACACATAATACTGAGACTTCGGATGACTCTCAAGCTGGGTTGTAATCTTCTCTTTATCGATTTCCTCGAAGCACTCCGTTACAAGACTTATAGTTGAAGAAATGCTCCCATTTATCTTCTCATCCTTTTCATTAAGAACCTTGCAGTCAAGGATTACATTGTAAACATCCACACTGGTAGCCAACACCGTTCCTCTGGTGTCAACAATATTGCCTCGCTGAAATGGGATGATTGTACTATCGTATTTCTGCTGGGACAGGACGATTTTCTCGTACTTATCCCCACTTGTGTACTGAATGTACATTACGCGACCGATTAGAAATACAAAAAGAATACAAATTGCTCCAAACACAAACCAGAGTTTCAATTGCATTCTTTTGAAAATTTTCCTATTAGGTTTTAATCTTTTACGTTTTTTATTGCTAGCCATCGCTGAACTTCCTATGGAATATCGTGATATTGACTCATGTAATCTGAGCCATCTACACTATAATACACTATTTGGTTGCTGGTTGCATACACCATTCCAAGCTCATTTATAGCCTTGTCTTTGATATCCGTAAGATTGGTTGTGGTAGCAATACGGCTCTCTGCCGCCTTATTATCAGCATTAACTGTTGAAAGCTCATTTTCAAGCTGGGCAATGTGACTCATTCTGGTAGTAACATTTGTCTGCAAAGCAACGTAACCTACAAGCATCATGCAAGTAAGAGCTACAGCAATAATCATGTAACCAGTAAGCAATCTGTTTTTTCTAAGAGCTGCGGCACGACGTCTATCCATATTCTTTAGATGTATACGTCTAGCCTCCTCCTTCTCGCGCTCACGCTGCTCACGTGTAGGCAGACTTCTAGCAGGACGAACATATACTTCTTCAGTTTTTCTGACTGCATTTCCCTCATTATAATAATATGTTCTAAGTTCCTGCATACTAAAACTCCTAACTACTTGTGCTAATTAAAGCTAGCTTTTCTCCTCTTTCTCAAATACTCTAAGCTTTGCGCTCTTTGATCTTGAATTATTTTCTAACTCCTCCTCACTAGGAAGGATTGGCTTTCTAGTGATAACCTTGCCCTTTGACTTCTTTCCACAAACGCAAACCGGGAAGTTCTTTGGGCAGGTACAAGGATCTTCATTTCTTTTGAAGGCCACCTTTGTGATTCTGTCTTCCAAAGAATGGAAGGTGATAATACATAATCTTCCGCCTGGATTAAGTAAATCAATCATGTCGTCAATGTGGTCTTCTAATACTGTTAACTCCCTGTTCAGCTCAATTCGAAGTGCCTGGTAGGTTCTCTTAGAGGGATGTCCCTGCCCTATCTGAGCCTTCTTTGGAATACTTTCAGCGATAATTTTGTTGAGCTGCCCCGCTGTAAGTATTGGAGCTTTTTCTCGCTCCTTAATGATGTTTTTAACAATCTGCTTGGAGAATTTCTCCTCGCCATATGTATAAAGGACTCTGGTCAAATCCTCTGCAGAATATGTATTAACAATATCTGCAGCCGTCATAGGATTATCCTTGTCCATTCGCATATCAAGTGGTGCATCGTCCACACGATAGGTAAAGCCTCTGTCTGCCTCATCAAGCTGGAAGCTGGAAACACCAAGGTCAAGCATGATTCCATCAACCTTTGCCACCCCAAGCTCTGCAAGACGATCCTTCATGAACTCATAATTGCTGTGAATTCTGGTGACCTTGTCTCCATAACAAGCAAGTCTCTCGCCTGCGGCTTTCAGGGCATCAGTATCCTGATCGAATCCATAAAGATGACCAGTGGTCAGATGGCTTGCAATTTCAAAGGAATGACCACCACCGCCTAGAGTGCCATCAACATAAATGCCATCAGGTTTGATATTCAGATTGTCTACTGTCTCGTGTAAGAGAACCGAATAATGATTGAATTCCATTAATTTATCTGTACTCCCTTATATATTCAAACTCCCTTTGTATGTTCACTCCCTTAAATACCAAGGCCAAGCTCTGCCATGTGCTCAGCAATCTCGTCCATATCGTCATAAGAACCCTCTGTATCCCAGCGTTCCTTAGACCAGATTTCAATTCGATTTAAAACGCCAACAGAAACTACTTCTTTATCAATTCCTGCGTACTCCTTCAGATTAGCTGGAATTAATACTCTTCCCTGCTTGTCGATATCGCATTCTGCTGCGCCTGCAAAGAAGAATCTGGAGAACTTTCTTGCGTCCTTTGTTGTAAGTGGAATCTCTCTAAACTTCTCTTCAATCGTCTGCCACTCGGTAAGTGGATAAACAAAGAGGCAGCCGTCCAAACCCTTGGTAGCTACAAAGTGCTCACCAAGCTGCTCACGAAACTTAGCAGGCATAATAAGACGGTTCTTCGCGTCTATATTGTGACTGTATTCGCCCATGAACATGTCAGCTTTCCTCCCACTCGATAGTCTAAAGGGAAAAAGGGTATAGAATCCACCACTTTGTGACACATATCTACCACTTTCCTCCACTTTGATACCATTTTATACCATATATACTCTCCATGCAACCCAGAAACCTTGAAAAATCAATGTTTTTCGATAATCCCCATATGTGGTGTAAAGTGGTGGCTATGCCCAAAATTGGCACAAGATATGTAAAAAAGTTCATAAAAAAAGACATTGGAATATCCAATGTCTTTAAAAAAATACAATCTGTAACTATTCAGAGCCAAGTAAATTTTATATAGAAAAAGAATGCTTGCATTCTCTTTTCTATTAAAATTTATTTGGTGAGAACCACACATGAGCAAAAGTAAAGCTTTGAAAAAGTGATTTTGCGAATGGGTGCTGAATAGTTACTTTTTCTTATAATTATAGAGCGACAGCGCAATTCCTATCACCACCAGAACCGCAGCCACAGCCTGAGATACTGGAACGTTTGTGCCCCAAAGAAGCAACTGGTCCGTGCGAATGCCCTCAATCCAGAAGCGTCCAGCGCCATAGCCTATCAGGTATGTGAAGAAAATCTGGCCATCAAACTTCTTTCTTTTTCTCATCAGAAGCATGATAATAAGCACTCCCACATTCCAGAGAGATTCATATAAGAAGGTAGGATGCACAGAAACGTAATCCACACCATTTATCGTAACAAGATTCTGTAGCATTTCTGCTGTAATATCCTGCTGGCTTCGCACTGAATTCACCGGAAGAAGCATTGCAAAAATGCCATCTGTATACTGTCCAAAAACCTCTCTGTTAAAGAAGTTACCCCATCGTCCAAAAATCTGACCGATGACGACGCCAAACATACAAACATCCATTACCTTCAGGAATTTATAGCCCTTACGCTTACAAATCACCGCCACACATGCAATTCCAGCAAGAACTCCGCCATAAATAGCAAGTCCGCCCTGTCTGATATTAAAAATGCTAAGCAAGTTATCCTTGTAATAGTCCCAGGCAAAGATAACATAGTAAAGTCTTGCCCCGATAACACCTACAATAATCGTGGTAATACAAAGATCCAGGAACTTATCTTCATCAAAGCCCACTCTCTTTGCTTCCCTGAGTATAAAGCTGACTCCCACCAGCATACCAATAGCAATAATTACTCCATAAAAAGCAATGAAAAAGGATCCTATATAGAATCCTTTTTCAACATTGTCTAAAGTGATATGCAGATTAGGAAAAATAATGCTAGTATCCAATTCAAGCTCTCCTATCTGAAGATTACTCAGCGTCGCTAAACAACTGATAAATCTCAATCTTTAGTGCATCTGTATCTGTCATTCCAACAAAGATACAACCATATTCATAAACATTATTATCAAGCTTGTTCATTCTGACAACCTTGAATACTGTATCGATGGTCTCCTTTGTCCAAATCTGTATCTTGGCATCGAAGCATGCTCCGATTTCAAACTCAACGTCCTGCATTCTAAAGGCTAAACCAGTCTTCGAAATATTGGTCACCTCTACGTCCATGTATTTGACAGTAGTTACATTGGCCTCATCGATTCGTTCGATTTCAACCTTTACATTAATGTCCAGTCGTTTGTTTTTTCTCTTCTCTTCCATGCTCTTTGCCCCCCATACAAATGAATTTGTAATTACAATTAAGCTTTAAGATTAATACCCTTATTCTTAAGCTTTTCAACAATGTCATCAACTACCTTCTGAACCTCTTCGTGTGTAAGTGTACGCTCATCATCACCAAAGAGAAGTCTTACAGTAATTGATTTGCTGTTTCCATCATTATAAACATCGGCAACTCCGACCTTTTTAAGAATAGATTCAGCTGTTTCTTTTATTGTATCATTTATTTCAGAAAATTTCTCTGCTACAAACGATAAATCTACTTCAATTGCAGGATATTTTGATGGCTCTACGTAAGAAATAGACTGCTGCTTGATTTCTGCGAGCATTTCAACATCGATTTCAGCAAAAACAATAGCTGCCTTCTTATCGATTTTCTTAGAAACAAGTGGATGTGCAACTCCAATTCTTCCGATTTCTTCACCATCTAAAACTAAAGCATTTAAATTCTTTGGATGCTCGTAAGAATGTGTAGCCTCAAGCTTCTTGTATGTAAATGGCTTGTGTCTAACATCTTCTACCATTTCAGCAATCATATCACGAAGCTCAAAGTAAAGCTTTTCAAGTGACTTTGTCTTTGAGAACAATGTGATGCAAAGCTTTTTCTTCTCATCGCAAAGGCCATCAGCCTTGAGACCTTCTACAACACGACCAACCTCGAAGATGCCAAAATCAGTAGCATAACCAGTGTTGTAATTAACCTGACAAAGCTGTGTAGGAATGATTGAACGTCTAAGTGTCTCAATGTTAGGGTTTGTAGAATTAGCAAGCTTAACATTCTCTTCTACTTCCATTCCAAGCTTCTTGTATTCATCAGCGTACTGCCAAACATAAGAATGTACCTCGTGAAGAGTAAATCTCTTAACAAGAATGTCCTTAATTCTATCTTCTACGTTCTTTGTCTCATCCATGCGAACTGGATAAAGAGGCGCCTTTGTAGTAGAAAGCTCGAAGTTATCGTATCCATAGATACGTGTGATTTCTTCGATGATATCTGCCTTAAGGCTGATATCCTTTGTTGCACGATATGAAGGAACTTCAACATGGAAGTTATCCCCATTCTGTGTCACGCCAAAGCCGAGAGCTGTAAGTGTATCCACAATATGCTCATTTGTAATCTCAATTCCAGTGTACTTATCCACAAAATTCTTATCGAAATCAAGTGAAACCTGTGGATAGTGGAATGCATACTCGTCAGTAAGTGCAGAAACTACCTTTACGCCTGGATCAATATCAAGAAGAAGCTTCATGAAACGAGCAATGGCAACTGTAGTCATCTCTGGATCAAGGCTCTTCTCATAACGTGCAGATGCATCTGTTCTATGAGCAAGACGAACTGCACTCTTTCTGATTGAAGCAGCATTAAATGTAGCAGACTCAAGTGTAAGCTGTGTTGTATCCTCTACGATTTCTGAATCAAGACCACCCATGATACCTGCAATAGCAACTGGTGAGTTGTCGTTGCAAATCATAAGAGTGTTCTCATCAATATTACGCTCTACTCCATCAAGAGTTGTAAAAGTAAATGGCTTGTCAAATCTCTTGATACGAATCTTGCCAACCTTACGAGAATCAAATGCGTGCATAGGCTGTCCCATCTCAAGCATAAGATAGTTTGTAAGATCAGTAAGAAGATTGATTCCTCTCATACCACAGTAGTAGAGACGAATTCTCATATTCATAGGTGCAACGTTCTTCTCAACGTTCTCCACCTTAATAGATGAATATCTCTGGCAAAGCTCATCCTCAATCTTCATATCAATCTTTTCAAGATTGTCGTACTTGCTAAGGTCGATTGTAGGAAGCTCCTTAAGTGGACGCTTTGCAATTGTAGCAAACTCTCTAGCGATTCCATAGTGACCCCAAAGATCAGGACGGTTTGTAAGAGACTTATTATCTACCTCAAAAATAATATCATCAATCTCATATAAATCCTTAATATCTGTACCGTTTGCTACATCCTCAAGGATATCCATAATACCATCATTATTATCAGAAATTCCGATTTCCTTTTCAGAACAACACATTCCGAAAGAATCAAAACCTGCAAGTGGTCTTGGTGCAATAGTAATATCTCCAAGCTGTGCTCCAACCTTTGCAAAAGCTGTCTTCATACCAACGCGAACATTTGGTGCGCCGCAGACAACATCTGTAAGCTTGCCATCACCTGCATCTACCTTTAATAGGTGAAGCTTCTTTGACTCAGGGTGCTCCTCTACTGATTTAATCTCAGCAACTACAACACCTGATAAATCCTCACCCTTATGGAAAATATCATTTTCAACCTCTGCTGTTGCAAGAGAGAACTTTGCGATAAGCTCCATCTTGTCTAAACCTGAAAGGTCAACAAAATCAGAGATCCAATTCATTGAAATAAACATCCTTCAGTCCTCCCTTACTGCTCATCATCAGTGAACTGAGCTAAGCTGTTAAGATTTCCGCTGTTCAGATCACGAATGTCTTTAATTCCGTATTTCATCATTGCAAGTCTTGTAAGGCCAAGACCGAAAGCAAAGCCTGTGTACTTCTCAGGGTCGATTCCACCTTCCTCAAGAACCTTTGGATGAACCATACCACATGGGCAAAGCTCAAGCCATCCAGAGTGCTTGCATGAAGGGCAGCCCTTTCCACCACAGTTAAGACAGTTGATATCAAGCTCGAAACCTGGCTCCACGAATGGGAAGAAACCTGGACGAAGACGAACCTTGATGTCACGTCTAAATACCTCAGAAAGCATAGTCTTCATGAAGTAGATAAGATTTGAAATTGAAATATCCTTACCAACCATGACACCTTCCATCTGGAAGAATGTGTTCTCGTGGCAGGCATCTGTTGCCTCATTTCTAAAGCAACGACCTGGGAAAATTGCCTTGATAGGTGTACCATTTTCAAGAAGCTGCTTGCGATACTTCTTATAGATAGCATTCTGTGCAGCTGTAGTCTGAGACTTCAAAAGCTGACCATTCTCAAGGTAATATGTATCCTGCATATCACGGGCAGGATGATATTTAGGGATGTTAACAGACTCGAAGCACTCGTAATCTGTAACAACCTCGCTGTAGTCCTCTACTGTAAAGCCCATTGACTTAAAGATTGTCTCACACTGTCTCTGAACAAGTGTGATTGGATGATAGCTTCCCTGATCAAAATGCTCTGGAAGGGAAATATCAAACTCAGGTACTTTATCTATTTCACGCTGAAGCTCTAAGGCTGCAATCTCTTCCTTCTTCTCTGCAATCTTGTCAGCTACAGTGTTCTTAAGCACGTTAACCTTCTGACCAAACTCCTTCTTCTCTTCCGCTGAGAGTTTGCCCATTTCTTTCATGGCAGCTGTAACACTACCCTTTTTACCAAGGTATGAAACTCGAATGTTCTCAAGCTCTTCAGAATTCTTAATGTTCTGAAGCTCAGCTTCAAACTTGGCACTCAATTCCGAAATAATATCTACCATTGATGGCCTCCCTAAAAAAATATCTCATTAAGTTAAAATTTTAACAGTTAGATAATGTAAATTCAACACCAAAGACTTCCCCTTGAGGGGTGCTAGATGCCAGTGGCATCTGTTCAGCACCGACCGAGGCGGGAGCTGAGAAATGCTGTCATGTAAGCCTTGCTTACTAGGACTCAAAAGTTGATTACTCAAAGTAATCATCCTTTTTGTCCAAATGATGAGGTGTCAGTAATCATCATTGCATCTCCAAATGAGAAGAACCTGTACTTCTCCTCAACAGCCTTTTCATAAGCTGCAAGCACATGCTCTCTTCCTGCTAAAGCCGAAACCAGCATGATGAGTGTGGACTGTGGTAAATGGAAATTAGTAATAAGTCCATCTATTACCTTGAACTCATAGCCTGGATAAATGAAAATCTGTGTCCAACCACTCTTTGGAACAAGTGGCTTGCCAGCTTCTGCAGCCGACTCAAGGGTACGTGTGCTGGTTGTACCAACAGAAATGACTCTGCCGCCATTAGCCTTTGTTTCATTTATAATATCGCAAGCCTCCTGATTGAGCTCGTAATACTCTGAATGCATGTGATGATCTAAAACCTCTTCCTCCTTAACTGGGCGGAAGGTTCCAAGACCAACATGAAGTGTAACCTCTGCTATCTTCACTCCCATTGCCTTCACTTCTTCAAGAAGCTCAGGAGTAAAATGCAAACCTGCTGTTGGAGCAGCTGCAGAGCCATCAAACTTTGCATAAACAGTCTGATATCTATCTCTGTCCTGAAGCTTATGAGTGATATATGGTGGAAGTGGCATCTCACCAAGCTTATCAAGAATCTCCTCAAAGATTCCCTCATAAGAAAACTCTATAATACGATTTCCTTCATCAACTATATCAACAATCTTTCCGATTAAAAGCCCATCGCCGAAGGAAATCTCCATTCCAGGACGAGCTTTCTTGCCAGGCTTAACCAAGCATTCCCACTGATTGTCGCTAAGTCTCTTTAAAAGAAGAATCTCAACCTTTCCACCGGAACCAACTCGGGCGCCATACAATCTTGCTGGTATAACTCGAGTGTTATTGATAACCAGACAATCTCCTGGCTTAAGATATTCCTTGATATCGTAAAAATGACGGTGAAAAATATCTCCCGTATTCTTGTCCAAGACCATGAGTCTTGAATTACTTCTCTTTTCAAGCGGATCCTGAGCGATAAGCTCCTCAGGAAGATAATAATCAAAATCTTTAACTAACATATTACTTCTTTCTAATTTAAAACTCTAAAAACCATTCGTTATAGTTTAGCACAGAATTACTTTTCAGTCCATCGGCCAAAGTGTCTCTCTTTAAAACCTGCCTTCCATTTTTCCCAAGCCAGACCAAAAGCCTCTGCAAAAAATACATTTGCCTCTGCTGCCATCAACATAAAGTACATACAAAAGTAAAGCCAGAACATAAAAATCATCATCGTTGCAAACGCACCGTACATTGAAAAATTATTAAAAATACGAACCCAGATTGATAGTCCCAAGCTGAACAGATACCAGCTGGCTGCACAGATGATTCCTCCTGGAAGCTGACTCATAAATGAAAGATGTTTGTTTGGCAATACCGCGAACAAAAACGTAAATACGATAACCAAAAAAACGAATAAAAACAGCCCTCTAAACAAAGGTCTGATACCAACCATGTATGGTAAAAAACCATAATAATTCTGAGCATAATACTGAAGCTTATTGGTAAAGACCAGCATCAACATAATCACAACAATAACCAAAAGCAATATCATCGTGTAAAAGACTGCTCTGAGGCGTCTTGCTACCCAGTTACGTGTTTCCTCGATTTTGTTTACCTGATTGAGGCCAACCATTAGATTCTGGAATGCCTTTCCTGATGACCATATAGCCATCAACGCAGAAATCGAAATAGCACCAACAGAACCTTTGGTAACCATTCTTACAACTCTTGCAACATAGGGTGAAAATTCCTGAGGAAATACCTCAAAAATCATTTTGCCAAGATACTGACTGATAGATGGAATCAAACCTGCAATCCAAACCAGAAGCATCATAACAGGAATAGCTGTCATAATCATAAAATACGCGGTTTGAGCAGCATAGGCGCCAATATTATCACGCCCACATTTATCTAAGTAGGTTTTACCGTAGCCTAAAAATGTCCACATATTTATATTCTCCTTCAGTACAAGATTCTACCAAATTCGTATAGCAACTTAAAGGGTTAGGTTTTTACAAACAAATAGTTATTATTCAGCCCCCATTCGCAAAATCGCTCTTTCAGAGCTTTCCTTTTGCTCATGTGGGGTATCTCACAAAATAAAAGAAGAGAAGAAACTAAATGCAAGCATTCTTTTTCTTCTCTTCTTTTACTTTGCTCTGAATAATAACAAAACCTAACCCGGAGGTGCCGGGCCTATCAATTGACTCCTAGCTCTAGCTAGGTGGATCGCCGCAACTAATTTTTTGTCTTCCACTGCAATCGGAGGCCTGACAGCCAATTAGAAATATAGGCATTCCGTTTAAAGTAAATGTAGGTTCAAAAAGGATAAGTTAAATCGTACATCCCAGGTTAGGTAAAAGTCGGTATTTACTACCTGCAATTATAGTACACCAAATTTGTGTCAAAATAAAGAACAAATTTTGGACACAAGTTATATAAAAGTCTAATAATACAAAGAAAAACTCACTCCGAAACTTTTGTCTCGGGGTGAGTAATATCACTTTATAAAAACAATTCAGACCCTCATTCGCAAAACCGCTCTTTCAGAGCTTTCCTTTTGCTCATTAGGGTGTTCTCACCAAATAAGTTTTAATAGAAAAATGAATGCAAGCACTCATTTTCTATATAAAACTTACTTGGCTCTGAATTGTTTTAAAGCTGTGGACCTGCAGAAACAAGTGCCTTACCAGCCTCGTTAGATGTGTACTTAACAAAGTTCTTGTTGAATCTTGCAGCAAGATCCTTAGCCTTCTCTTCCCACTCAGAAGCGTTAGCGTATGTATCTCTAGGATCAAGAATCTTAGAATCTACACCTGGAAGCTCTGTAGGAACTTCGAAGTTGAACATTGGAATTGTCTTTGTAGGAGCATTCTTGATGTCGCCATTAAGGATAGCATCGATGATACCTCTTGTATCCTTAATTGTGATTCTCTTTCCTGTTCCGTTCCAACCTGTGTTAACAAGGTAAGCCTTTGCTCCAGACTTCTCCATCTTCTTAACAAGCTCCTCAGCATACTTTGTTGGGTGAAGCTCAAGGAATGCCTGACCGAAGCAAGCAGAGAATGTAGGTGTAGGCTCTGTGATACCTCTCTCAGTACCAGCAAGCTTAGCTGTGAATCCTGAAAGGAAGTAGTACTTTGTCTGCTCTGGTGTAAGGATTGATACTGGAGGAAGTACTCCAAATGCATCAGCTGAAAGGAAGATTACGTTATCAGCATCAGGACCAGCAGAAACCTTGTTTACCTCAGCTGCAATATTGTTGATGTGGTCGATTGGATAAGATACACGAGTGTTCTCTGTAACGCTCTTGTCATCAAAATCAATCTTACCAGCGTCATCAACTGTTACGTTCTCAAGAAGAGCATCTCTTCTGATTGCATTGTAGATATCTGGCTCAGATTCCTTATCAAGACCAATAACCTTTGCGTAGCAACCACCTTCGAAGTTGAATACGCCGTTGTCATCCCAACCGTGCTCATCATCACCGATAAGACGACGCTTTGGATCTGTAGAAAGTGTAGTCTTACCTGTTCCAGAAAGACCAAAGAAGATTGCTGTGTGCTTTCCATCCATATCGCAGTTAGCTGAGCAGTGCATTGAAGCAATACCCTTAAGTGGAAGGAAGTAGTTCATCATAGAGAACATACCCTTCTTCATCTCTCCGCCGTACCATGTGTTGATGATAACCTGCTCCTTAGATGTGATATTGAAAGCTACGCAAGTCTCCGAATTAAGACCGAGCTCCTTGTAATTTTCAACCTTAGCCTTTGATGCATTGTAAACTACGAAATCTGGCTCGAAGTTCTCAAGCTCCTCAGCTGTTGGCTTAATGAACATATTCTCAACAAAGTGAGCCTGCCATGCAACCTCAACGATGAAACGAACTGCCATACGTGTATCTTTGTTAGCGCCGCAGAAAAGATCTACAACATAAAGATCCTTGTTAGAAAGCTCCTTCTTTGCAAGCTCCTTTACCTTAGCCCAAACCTCTTCAGACATAGGATGGTTATCATTTGGATATCCTTCTGATGTCCACCAAACAGTATCCTTAGAATTCTCATCCATAACGATGTACTTATCCTTAGGAGAACGTCCAGTGTAGATACCTGTCATAACGTTAACAGCGCCAAGCTCTGTTTCCTTGCCGACTTCATATCCCTCATTTGAATCTGCGAGCTCTGCCTTGTAGAGATCCTCATAAGAAGGATTGTGAACAATGCTAGTAGTTCCTGTGATGCCATACTTTGTTAAATCAACATTAGCCATCTTGTCTTACCTCACTTTTCTAATTAATTAACTTTTTAGCTAACCCCATTTTCCTGGGATTATAAACTAATTTTCGCTAACTATCATTTTATCCAACAGCATTATTATTGTCAATTATTTCACAAAAAAATTGTTTTTTGATTTGTACAATTTTCCTTGAATTTTTTGGTAAAATTGTGGTAACATACATTAAATAATTTAGTACGCTAAAGTACAAAAGGAGGACAAGATTTTAATGCTAATTGAAAATTACTGCGAGATGACTCCAGAGGTTGAAAAGCTTGCGGAGCTGTCTAAAAAATCCTCATATATAGATCCTGAGCTTTACACCACCTACGATGTAAAAAGAGGTCTTCGTGACCTTAATGGTAAAGGTGTGCTCGTAGGAATCACTGAAATTTCAGAAGTTAATTCGAAGAAATTTGTTGACGGCAAGGAGGTTCCTTGTGACGGTCAGCTTTTCTACAGAGGCTACAATGTACGCGACCTGGTTAAGAATCTTCCACAGGAACAGCATTTTGGCTTCGAGGAATGTGCTTATCTCCTATTATTTGGATCACTTCCTACCAAAGAGCAGTTAGAAGAGTTCAAGAAGCTTCTTGCCCACTATCGTTCTCTTCCACCTAACTTTGTTAGAGATATGATTATGAAAAGCCCATCAAAGGACATGATGAACTCGCTTGCCCGCTCCGTCCTTGCCCTTTATTCCTATGATGATTATGCAGACGATACTTCGGAGGCAAACGTGCTTAGACAGTGTCTTCAGCTGATTGCTAATTTCCCATTGCTCTCAGTTTACAGCTACGCTGCCTACGATTATTACTATAATGAAAATTCACTTATCATCCATCAGCCAAAGCCTGAGTACTCGACAGCTGAAAATATTCTTCACTGTCTGAGACCAGACAGCAAGTTCACTCCACTTGAGGCAAAACTTTTGGACGTTGCACTAATCCTTCATATGGAACATGGTGGTGGTAACAACTCCACCTTCACTACTCACCTTGTATCATCATCAGGTACTGACACATACGCAGCTATTGCCGCAGCGTTAGGTTCTCTCAAGGGTCCTAAGCACGGTGGCGCCAATATTAAGGTTGTAAAAATGTTCGATGAAATGAAATCAGTTTTGAAGGACTGGGAAGATGAAGAAGAAGTTGGAAATTATCTTCGCGCACTTCTTCATGGAGAAGCTTTCGACAGACAGGGACTCATCTATGGTATGGGACACGCTATTTACTCTGTTTCAGATCCTCGTGCCATCACCTTCCATTCATTCGTGCAGGATCTTGCCATTGAAAAAGGAATGGAAAAAGAATACAACCTTTACGAATTGGTTGCTAAGCTTGCACCAAAGATTATCGCAGAGGAGCGCAAAATCTACAAAGGTGTTTCACCAAACGTGGATTTCTACTCTGGCTTTGTTTATCAGATGCTTGGCATTCCAGGCGAGCTCTTCACCCCAATATTTGCCATTGCACGTATCGCTGGCTGGAGCGCTCATCGCATGGAGGAAATCTGCCACAAGGGCAAGATTATGCGTCCTGCTTACATGACAGTATGTCAGCACAAGAAGTACATTCCAATTGAAGATCGTGTTGTAGATTAAATATTATTATAAATATGTTCAAGGGATTCTAGTTCTTGGCTAGAATCCTTTTTTCATTTTCAGCCTGCTTGTTACATGATACCCTCCCAGACTTGCGCATCAATGATGCCCTTCGGCGCTTCGCGTCATTGACTCGCAGTCTTTGGGCGGGTATGTGGTAATCAAGCAGGCTTGAAAATGGGACTGTGGCAAGCCACAGGAATAATAGTTTTTCTTATTATGGGGTATTATTTCCAATAAAGTGAACCCCAAGATATATGCTTTTATTAGGATTTGGGGTATAGCAATACCTCAATATTTACATATCCATCTACTATTGAGGTACAAATATTCCTTAAGGTACCACAACAAATCTTACAATTTTTTATATTGGTGTATTATCATACCCCAAGCCTGCAAAAACTTCCATTTCCTTGAGGTACCATTTAAGCTAATTAATACCCCAATTTGCCTTTTTATCATTTTCTTGAGGTACTGTTCTAAAAGTATGAACCTAGTTTTATCATAGTCTCATCGTAAATTCAGCGTTCCTGAGTTCCTAATTGATAAAAAGTTTTTAAATTTGCAATGTTTTATCACAAGAACTTCTGTAAAGCCGCTTCTCTTCGTTTCTAATTGATAAAAATCTTTTGATTTGGACAAAATTTATAAACACCTCAACGTGATTACAGGATTGCTGCCACTCCCATTGATAAAATAAGCATTTCACAAGAAAAATCTATCAATAGTAATCCATCAAATGCCCATTCCTTGTTAATCAATTGATAAATCAAGATTGTGGCTTGCCACAGCCCAATTTTCAATTGAGCTTGTTTACCATGTATCTCAAAAAAAGCTACTGTCAATGGTGCCTACTGAGGCAGGTGCGCTAGCACCTTTACCATTGATAGTAGCTTTTTCTGAGATACAATAACTAAAGCTCAAATGAAAAGCTATAAATCAGAATATTCCTTATTCTAATTCACAAAAAATGAGTCCCCCCTGTGACACATTTTTCATCTAGTTATATAATTTCTTCACAACAGAATCTGGCACTTCAAAGTGCTGATAATCCTTGCTATTCTTCCATGCACCACCCCACTCAAATCCATGTTCAATGAATAGCTTGTACGCCAGGTCTTCATCATCAATCTTGTACGGGAAGTCTTTGGTTCGATCAACGTAGTCTGTGGCGTTGGCAGGCTCAACGGAAAGCCTTCCGTCCACTGTTTTCACGTATGGATTATATAGGGTATTGATATCCATAGCCAGACCGTAGCCATGCTTGGAAATCTTCGTGGTGTAGCTGATGAATCTGAAGTTGAAGCTAGAGGAATTATTATCTGCCATTGACTTTTCATCGTCAGCGCCGTATTCATCCACAAGTTTTATCTTTTCGATAGGATATTTGGCCTCGTATAACTTCTGAAAAATATCAAGTAAATCATCTGCAATGTACTTGTTGCAAATAATTTCTCCCTCATGGCTTTTGCCATCAAATCCAAAATGTAGCACATGCAAATATCGTAAATCCGATACTGGGACCGTGCAATTATCCTTATAGGACAAGCCATTTATTCTAGCAAAAATCTCGCTGTCCTTATCAAATTCAAGTGAATAAAAATCCATATTTTTCTTTTCCAAACTCCCCTTACTTTCTATAGCTGTTTCTGTTTTAGAGTCCGGGACTCCGTGCATTCAATCCAATTGACTGTAAAAGCTGTCAATGTTCTGCTCAGGAAGTGAAACTGGGTCCCATCCATAGTCCTTATATGCCTTGATAGAAAGATTATTCGCAAATACGTAGTTGGAAATTATCTGAGCTCTAAGAGCCTCATTTTCTTCAGTATTTTCTCCTGACTTAACAAGGTCTTCATAGTACTTTCCGAAAATCTTCTTAGCAGTAGGCTCATAGTCTGCACCATCACCAACAGCCTCAAACTCTGAAACTACATAGTTAGCCTCATTATCCATCTTAATGTGCAGACAACCTGGGTAAGAACCACCGGAAACTGCCTCTAGAGTATCACCATTTAATTCATAATTATAAATCCAGAAATTACCCCAAAGCTTTATATCCTCTTTGTCATCATAATCCTCAGCAATAATAATTGGACATGGGATGCACACATCTGCCTGCTCATAATTAGCTCCAAACTCATCGATCAAGTACTGATAAACAACCGTGTAAAAGTACTCAGGTCCTGGGTACTCGTAGGCAGGAAGATTTGCGCTCTGGCTTTCAGCCTCTGTCTCGGTTTCGGCTTCTGTTGGCTCCGTCTCAGAAGCTTCCTGCTCCACTGACTCTTCAACTGCTGTCTCTGACTCTACGGCTTCATCAGCATTGTTGCCACAAGCAACCATGCCAAGTGCCATCACTCCAACTAATGAAATAGCTACCATTTTTTTCACAATTCTGTTTTTCATTTTTCTCTCCTCATTAAAATAATCACTGATATTATTGAAATTATAAAAAATGCTCCCAACGACATCACTGCATTTCTAAGGCCAAACTGCTCACCCAAAATACCTGTAAGCGCAGTGAATGCAACTCCACCGATTCCTGTTGCAGTTGTAATCATTCCTGTTGCAGTTGCCTTGTGCTCACCAGCAAGTGGCATAGCAATATTTAAAACACTTGGGTAAATTGCTCCGCAGGCAAAGCCAAGTGGGATGCACAATAAAAGTACCGGTATATCTGAGTTTAGCTGAGCAATTATCACTGTAATAACAGGAATTGCTATTACCGCAGCAAGTAAAATCTTATGAGCATACTTTGCGAAATATCCCACCAAAACTCTTGATGGAATCATTACAATCCAGAAAATGCTCAGGGCGTATTTTCCTATAGCAGATTGCAGTTCCTCTGCAAATAATGTGTCTACGAAGAAGGCAAAACCATTTTCATAACCAACATAGATACACATTATGACACAAAGTAAAAGAATTGCCGCGAGTATAAATTTTCCAGACCCGCTATTTGCTTCATCAGTGTCTTCAAGCTGCTCACGCTTACCATCTCCCGCATTAAACAATCCTGCCATTGCAATGGCACTGGTGACTGTCAGGAACAAAAACAAGGTCCTCCAGCTAAAGCCAAGCTTCAAATAAGTAGATACAACTAGTGGCGCCACAAATGCGCCAAGTGCATACATTGATGTAAGAAAGCCAATCTTCTTTTTGCAGGTCAATGGATATGAATCAGCAAGTGCTGCTATTGCTATGAACTGCAATGCACTGGTAGTCAGTCCTAAGAAGAAAACACCGCCAACAAACATCACCTGAGATGTAAACAACAAAATCAAAAGAGCAGCCCCAAGCTGAATACATAACAAAGTCCTAAGACATTTCACCTTGCTGTTTCTATCAGCCCAGGCTCCAAGCAAAATCGGCGCAAGCATTGTAGCAAACAACTCCACCGAAGCAAATATGCCTTTCGACGCAGTGGAGAGCTCATATGTCTGTCCAATATTCAGAAGGCTCGCCTGATATCCTCCCGCCTCAAAGCCATTAATAAAAACGATTAAGAAAAATACCAGCCACAAATACTCTCGTTTAGTCTTTTCCATAGCTCAACCTCCAAAATAAAGAGCTTCTGAACTCTTCAGAAACTCTTTATACTTATATCACACATATATGAAAGTTATATGAAATAATGGCTGAGAAAAAATATTTATATTTTTTCCAAACTTTTTCAATAACAGGCTACAAAAAGCAATAATTTCGAGAAAGCCTACAATTCAAATGTGGCAATATAAACCGGATTAAGTCCTTGCATCACAGTATAGTCTCCAGCTTTCTTACCCTTGCTTACGCAAACCTGAACTATGTCTGCACCCTTAATCTGATGTTTCTTGGTAACATTGTATATCTCAGCACTGGTCTCCATAGTTACTGAGTTGATAACCACTCGGATTGGAGAATTCAATGCTTTTAACGTTGCAATTATTTCATCAAGCCGGCCTCCACTGCCTCCGATAAATACATGTGACGGTATAGGCAATCCTTCAAGTGCATCAGGTGCCGCGCCTTCGATTACTGAAACATTGTTAAGATTAAACTTTGATACGTTTTTACGAATTAATGTGCAAGCCTCAGGCTTAAGTTCTATCGCATATACGGATATGCTTGAATCCAAAAGACCAAGCTCCACCGCAACAGAACCTGTTCCACTGCCCACATCGTAAATCACAGCGTTCTTTCCTGGTCTGAGTTTACAGATAGAAAGCTCTCTGATTTCCTCCTTTGACATTGGGACCTGCTCCCTAATGAAGCTGTCATCAGTCAAACCTGGGGCGCATGGCTTTGATATAGCATTTGTATTTTTAATGAGAATTGTACACAGTCCATCCTCATTGAAAACAGAGCATTTTTCAGGGGTGAGGCTTACTATTTTTTCATTTGAATATAGATTTGTGCCTGCAAAAATATGGAATTTTGCCCCAGTACTTTCAGTCAAGTTTATAAGCATCTCTCCTATGGTTCTAATATCTGTATTTCCAGAGGTAAGGGCAAACACCTTCTCATTGTAGGTCACAGCCTCCACAAGACGAGGCTTCCAATAGGAATCCTCCACTCCGTGAGTGCTGAGGATTACAGCATCCTGCCAGCTTTCATTGAGCTTTGAAGCCAGTGCACTAATAGAAGATATTCCTGGAAGCACCTTGGTAGTGCAGTAATCCAACTTTTCAACCGCCGCAATCAGCTTCTTTGAGCCGCTATAAAAGCCTGTATCTCCCGAGAATAATATGACTGCTTTCTTTACACCATACTTTATCTCACTGGCAAGCTGCTCCAAAACAGGCACAATATCCTTCGCAAGATAATATGGATATTTCTTGCAATCTCTGTCAATTCCAACCAGCATTCTCGAAGCTCCAAAGATATAGTCCGCTTCATTGATTGCCACCTGAACCTCGCTGGTAATTGTACCAAATCCCATTCCAAAGCCTGCCAGAGTAACAAGCAGCTTTTTATCTGGGGTAATCTTCTGACCATCTTCCTTAATATCAAACAAATCAAAAAGTGCAGACTTCACCTGATTGAAATCCAGGGCCTGCATATTTTCTTCTGGTCGTTTTAAAAGAAAGACCTTCACGCCAAGCCTATTAGCTGCAACAATTCTCTCCCGCTGCCCGCTGGACTTACCGCCCTCTTTCATCACCAGGACCTTGGCATCACATTCCTTTAAAAAGGCCAAATTCATTCCTGCAGTAAACGGTCCCTGCATAGCAATAATCTGGCTGCCCTTCAATCCATTGTCATAGCAGATTTTCAAGCTTTCCTCACTAGGAATCACCCTGGCAACAAGGCGCTCTCTAAGTTCTTCATCGTTACAAAATGCCTTTAACTCTTTGCTACCTGTTGTAAGAAAAACTTTGCCAGTAGTATTTTTCAGAGCTCGAATGCATTCTTCATTATTATCAAAAAAGAAGCAATTGCTTAAATCCAAGCCCTCCTCTTCGTCGCGAGCGAGCCTGAAGAAAGGTACCTCCTTGTAAGCAAAGACACTTTCTAATATTTCCTGTTTTACTATTTCTGCAAAAGGATGGGTCGCATCTACAATTGCATCCGGTTCCTGCTGACGATAAAGATCTGCCATCTGAGCTGCATCCATTCGCCCCTGATGCACATGGAGATAGTCAGACTCCATCACAGGCTGCTTGCCGTACTCAGTTGCCACACAATACACGCAGGAAACCTTGGCGTTAACCAGCATCTCAGCCAGTCGTCTACCCTCTGTTGTTCCACCGAAAATGATAACCTTTTTCATAGTTTATACCCTCTAGGCGTAACCAATCTGTTATTGATAATCTTCGTGTTGGAATTTCCAATAAATACTGTTGTAAACATATTAACACTTGTTGTCCTAAGTTCCAAAAGGGTGCATGTGACAGCCCTCTCTCCCTCACGACCAATGTTCTCAACATATCCACAGGCTCTGTTTTCCTTTGCACCTGAGGAAAGCATAATGTCGCAGGCCTTCTGCAAATAATCGTGCCGCTTATGACTGCTTGGATTATAAAGAGCAATGGCAAAATCCCCCTCAATTGCGCAGCGAATACGTCTTTCAATTGCCTCCCAAGGTGTCAGCAAATCGCTCAAACTAATTACACAAAAATCATGATTGATAGGCGCACCTAAAACAGCTGCGCCAGATATTGCTGCTGTAACACCTGGGATTACCGAAATATTATCCTCTGTGAAATCCGAATTCGTATTTACGTATTCTGGCAAAAGCTCAAACATTGGTGCCGCCATGCCATAAACACCTGCATCGCCACTACAAATAAAAGCAACATCCTTGCCTGAAAGAGCAAACTCAAAGCATGCCCTGCATCGTTCAATCTCCTGCTTCATAGGTGTGGTGAAAAATTCCTTCTCTTTGAAATAATCCTTCACCAAATCAATGTAGACAGTGTAACCCACAATAACATCCGACTTTTCCATGCAGGCGTATGCTTCCTCAGACATTGCTGATTTCTCGCCTGGTCCCATTCCGATTATATAAATATGTCCTGCCATATCTGCTCCTACCATACTAAAACAATGTTAAATCTAACTGCTGCCGCAAGTGTTATTCCATCTGAGGCAGTTTTATTCATAGCTAAATTCCCGCCCTCTCCGGCTAAAAGAAGCGCCGAGCGCTCACACACATTTCCAACGCCAACCTGTTCTTTTACAAAGGATGATTCATTAAAATCCCCTTCCACTGCCTCCAATTCATCCGAAGAAAAAGTTACAAAAGGAACACCATAAAATTCTGCCAGCTTCACCAGTCCTACCTCCTCTGATTTCACATCAATAGAGGCTATCCCATATAAGTTTTCCTCCAGCTCTTCATCTGAATAATACATATTTACGAATGCTTTTATGTCTTCAAAGGTCTTTCCCTTTTTGCAGCCAATACCAAGGATAAGCCTCTTTGGAATCAGCTTTAGACCTTCGATGATTATCTCCTCATCCTTTTGGATAATTTCTAGTTCTTCTCCCCGAAGGGCCTTTCCTGAGACTTCTTTTATTTTGCTTTTATCGCATATACGAAGTCCATTTTTCTTTGCAAAAACATCAACCGCAAATACGTTATTCAAATCCGTGGCAGTGGTAATCACTGGAGTCGCAGCAATTTCTTTTGCGATAACACGCGCCAATTCATTTGCACCTCCAAAATGGCCAGATAGAATTGGAATAACATTTTTCCCAAGCTCATCTATAACAATGACAGGGCTGTCCTTCAGTTTGCTTGTAATAAAAGGTGCAATCGTTCTCACCGCGATCCCAACAGAACTAATGAAAACTACTGGCAAATGCATATCAAAGCAGTCCCTGGTCCAATCGGAAAGCGATATATCTTCTGGCTTTGTTTCAATATAAAAAGGGCCTTTTAGTTTTTCCGCCACCTTTTTTCCATTATCTGTAAAATAAACTACTCTTAATATAATCATATCTACTCCAAAGAGGGACATTTATTAATGTGGTGTTCGAAATCCAGTCTCAAAATCCTTATCATACAGCTTGCTCAAAGAATAATTAGACTTTGCTATCACATCCCCAACCAAAATCACTGCCAGATTTTTGATATTCTTGGCCTTCGCAGTGTTTGCCAGGGTTCCAACTGTGCAAATATATTTTTCCTCTTCCGGCCAGCTTGCCTTATAGACAATCGCTGCTGGCGTATTCTTATCATAGCCTCCCTTGAGCAGACGCTCCTGAAGTTCCTCAAGCATACCAGTTGAAAGATAGATTGCCATGGTCGCTCCATGGGCTGCAAAGCTTTCAATGCTCTCCCCTTCAGGTACAGCAGTCCTGCCTTCCATTCTTGTAATAATCAATGACTGACTCACATCCGGGAGAGTATACTCCAAGTTAAGACTTGCTGCCGCTCCAAAGCAAGCGCTTACTCCAGGACAGCTTTCATAGTCTATGCCCTTTTCATCCAGAATATGCATCTGTTCCTGAACAGCTCCGTAAATACTAGGTTCACCAGTATGAAGACGTACAACCATCTTTCCTTCCTGATTCGCATTTACGATAATTTCCATAACCTCTTCTAAAGTCATGGTTGCGCTATTATATATTTCGCAATCCTTTTTTGCATATTCAAGCAATTCAGGATTTACCAACGAGCCTGCATAAATTATCACATCCGCCAGCCCTAAAAGCTTTGCTCCTCTCACTGTTATCAGGTCTGCTGCTCCGCAGCCTGCCCCTACGAAATATACTTTATTGCGAGATGTCACTTTAGACATTCCTTTACTCCTTCCGATTCAGCCAATATTCCAAACTCATTGGAATACAGTACACATTCAACCTTTATTCTGCCCTGAGCTCTAAAGTCCAAATAAAACAATATCTTTTCCAGGGCAATTTTCATTGTAGACTCAAGCAAACCTGCTTCTTCAACAAGCTTCATAGCTTCTTCTGTATTCAGGCAGTCCAAAATCTTTAAGGCTAGCTTAGCATCTGCCCCAGCCTTTAAGGCACAGGCTGCAAGTATTTCCATTCGGCTGTCTGCCTCATGGCTATGGGTATTCATAATACCGCCAGCAACCTTGATAAGCTTTCCCACATGACCTGTGATGAGAAGCTTTTCAAAGCCAAGGAGACATGCCATATCAACAGTTTCTCCTATGAAATTGGAGCACTTTACACTCTTATCCAAATCATAGTCGTAGGTCTCCTTCATGAACTTGAGTCCATAGTTTCCAGGAGTAACAATGGCTATGGTATAACCAAGCTCCTTCTTCTGCTTCAGTTCCACATAAATCGTATCAATCAATGCCTTGGCGCTCATTGGCTCCACAATCCCTGTGGTTCCAAGAATGGAAATACCACCTGTGATTCCAAGTCTGGGATTGAAGGTGTGACCTGCCAGCTCTTCTCCCTCTGGAACAGATATTTCTACCTTTAAGACTCCGTTGAAGTCCAAAAGTCTGCAGACCTCCAGCACTTCCTTTTCAATCATAAACCTTGGAACACTGTTTATCGCAGCATTACCCACAGGCTGATCCAGCCCAGGCAATGTAACTCGTCCAACTCCAAAGCCTCCATCGATTTCTACCGCAGGCTCCGCCGCAAGAGCCTCACTTGACTGACTTGCCACTGAAACGACAGCAACCACATGAGCACCTGTTGTCACATCTGGGTCATCTCCCCCATCCTTTATGACAGCACAACTCACCTGACTCACGCCTCGCACAACATCCACAATCTCAGCATCAAACATCACCCCTGCCGGCGTCTCTATTTCTATTCTGTTTTTCTCTTTCCCACTGAGCAACATGTACGCCGCTGCCTTCGCAGCAGCCGCAGCACAGCTCCCAGTTGTAAAGCCTTTTCTCAACGAAATCATCCTTTTCACAGTGTATACAGAAGTGCATTGACTATGGCAGCCGCAATATTACTGCCACCTTTTCTGCCTTTATTGATAATGTAAGGCACATTTGACTCCAAAAACAGCTCCTTGGCGGGAACTACATTTACAAATCCAACAGGAACTCCGATGACAAATTCCGGCGTAAAGGAGCCTGCCTCCATAAGCTCATAAAGTGAAATAAGCGCAGTCGGCGCATTTCCTATTGCAAAGATAACAGGCTTGCCAAGCTTTGCTGCCCTCTCCATTGAGACAGTTGCTCTTGTAACCTGACGCTGCTTTGCCTCTGCAGCCACATCATCATCTGCCATAAAGCAGTGAACCTCACCTCCGAAGGACGCAAGCTTTGTCTTATTGATTCCAGCCTTTGCCATATTGGTGTCGGTGACAATATCAGCACCGCCCTTTATTAGATTATGGGCAATCTCTATTGCATTTTCTGAATAACACATGGTATTTGCGTATTCGAAGTCTGCACTTGTGTGAATAACCCGCTTTGTCACTGGCTCCTGGATTGGATCAAGAGTGATGCCAAGGGTCTTAAGCTCCTGGCCAATAATTTCAAAGCTTCGCTTTTCTATTTCACTTGGTAATACATATTCTATGTTTTTCATTTTATTAACCTATATATATAATCCATGTCCAAATTTTCTCTCAGCACCTGAGCCAGCCTGTCATATTCCCTATCCTTGAAGGACTGATAATCTACAGCTGATTCAATGGAAAGCTCCACACCCTTTTGCTCTGCAACAGCAGCTACAAGGCGATAAGCCAAATCCTCATTATCAAAAATCCCATGGACATAGGTGCCAAGTATGTTTTTGTCTTGCACAAGAATAATATTTCCCTCGTCATCACGCTCAACAATATCAAGCTCCGGAGCATCTCCTTCAATATTTGACACTCCATTGTGGATTTCATAACCCACAAACTCTTCTCCTGCAAGGCTAGAGAAAATACCAGTCAAATCATCGAAGCAATCCTCAGTCTGGCTGCGATATTTTTCGCCACTAAGAATAGTATTCAATGGCAAAAGTGAAAGGCCTCTGATAGAGCCTCCTTCTTCCACCGCTTCAGGGTCTGATACTAGGTTTCCCATCATCTGGAAGCCGCCGCAGATTCCAACCACTGGTTTATTCACCGCAAACTTTTTCACAGCAGCTTCCATTCCTGACTCTCGCATCCAGCGAAGATCACCAATGGTATTCTTACTTCCAGGAATAATGACCAAATCAGCTTTCTCTAATTCTCTTGGGTTAGAAGTAAAATTCACCTTCACGCCAGCAAGACTTTCAAATGGTGCAATATCTGTAAAATTAGAAATTCGGGGCAATCTGACTACCGCAATCTCTACCGTATTTACGGATTCACCTGCGGCATCACCGTGAACATTTGATAATCTTTCACTCAGACTATCCTCATCATCTATCATCAATTGAACATAAGGAACTGTACCAATAACAGGCACTCCTCCCATGTCCTCTATCATCTCTATTCCTGAATCTAAAAGAGACTTATCCCCTCTGAACTTATTGATAATAAGTCCCTTCACTCTTGCTCTTTCATCTTCTTCCAAAAGCTCAAGAGTACCTAAAAGCTGTGCAAAGACTCCACCTCGATCTATATCACCGACTAATAAAACCGGTGCATCCACAAGCTTTGCCATTCCCATATTTACAATATCGTCTGCTTTAAGATTAATTTCCGCAGGGGAGCCCGCTCCCTCAATCACGATGATGTCAGCCCACTCTTCAAGCTTGTGATATGCCTCCAAAATATCTGGAATAAGCTTTTTCTTGTAAGCAAAATAGTCTACCGCAGACATATTCCCCACCACTTCACCATTTACAATGACCTGGGAGCCAACATCATTTGTAGGCTTTAAAAGAATCGGATTCATATATACCGATGGCATCACTCCTGCGCACTCCGCCTGCATAGCCTGAGCTCTTCCAAGCTCAAGACCATCAACTGTAACAAAGGAATTCAATGCCATATTCTGCGATTTAAAAGGTGCTACCTTGTAGCCATCCTGTTTGAAAATTCGGCACAGCCCTCCCACTAAAAGGGACTTGCCCACATTGGACATCGTGCCTTGGATCATTATTACTTTTGACATGATACACCTCATCATATGGGTCCAAAGGATGATTACTTTAGTAATCAACTTTGGTGCCCTAGTAAGCAAGGCTTACATAATACTTCCCCTCAAGGGGAAGCCTTTATCAGTTTCTTTAAACTATTTGCATAATCTAACAAGCCTGTAGTGAATATTATTCCGCTGCCCCCTGGCATGTGATAAAGCTTCTCTATCCTTTCACCAGTAAGAATCTCTGATGGTGTGCCCACGTAGGCAACCTCACCACCCTCAACTGCTATAACCTTATCCGCCACAGCTGGAACGAATTCAAGCTCATGAATTGACATAAGAACCGCGATGTTTTTCTCCACCGCAAGCCTCTTTATAACCGAAAGAATATCTATCTTGAACTGCACATCTAAAAAGGATGTAGGCTCGTCTAATATCATTATCTCTGGCTCCTGACAGATTGCCCTGGCAAGCATTACTCGCTGTCGTTGTCCATCACTGATTTTCATAAAATCAAGGTCAGCAACATCTGTCGCTCCAACTAGTTCAATTGCCGCGTTCACCTTTTTAATGTCATCATCAGACAATATGCCAAGCCGTCCTGTATAAGGATATCTACCTGTTGAAACCATCTCAAAGCAGGTCATCAGCTCTGGATGGATGCGCTCAGTCATTACCATGGAAAGCTTTTTCGAAAGGTCCTCCTCGGAAAGGGTCATCTCATCCTCATCACCGATGTAAACCTTACCAGACAACTTCTTCAATTGTCTTGTGATTGTCTTTAACACAGTGGATTTACCCGCACCATTTGGACCGATAATTGCTGTCACTTCGCCAGAATTGACGGCAAGGGAGATGTCGGAAATGACGGGAACGTTGTAGCCGACTGTTAGATTATCTAATGATATACTTTGTCTATTCATTTATTTTTTACACCTCATCAGTCAGCTCTAGGAAGCCTTCTTTTTTACTAATAGAACTATCACAACCGGAGCCAAAAGCACTGCAGTTACCGCACTAATGCTAAGCTCCGTCGGAGCGAAGGCTGTTCTTGCAATACAATCACAGACAAGAGTAATGATGGCACCACCAAAGAAGCAAGCAGGAATCATAATGATTGGCTTTGCTGTTTTCATAATCATTCTCATAATATGTGGAACTGCAATTCCTACAAAAGAAATCGGACCTGCAAAGGCTGTAACCGTTGCGGATAAAATACTGGAAAGTAAAATCAAAATAATCCTAAGCTGTCTGATATTCACGCCCATGTTTCTGGCATATGCTTCGCCAAGCTGATAGGCCCCTATCGGCTTTGACATCAAAAAACTAAAAACGATGGTGACTAACACAATTATCAATGAAATAGCCACATTATCCCAGTTAGTTCCAGAGAAGCTTCCCAAGGACCAGTTGTGAAGATTTACGATATTTGAGTCATCCGCAAATGCGATAATGAATTCCGTAATTGCGGAGCAGATGTACCCAATCATGACACCGCAAACTACCAGCAGAGACATGTTCCGCACCTTGTTTGCAAGAAGCATGACCAATCCCATAGATAAAAGTGAGCCTGCGAAGGCACATATTACCATTCCAAAAGCGCTGATTAATCTACCCTGACCTAAAAGCAGCACCATTGCAATGGCAACAAAAAGCTTTGCTCCCGATGAAATTCCAAGTACATAAGGACCCGCAATTGGATTACCAAAAAAGATTTGAAGTAAGAAGCCGGACACGGCTAATGCTCCTCCAAGAATAATCGCCGAAAGAATCCTTGGAAGTCGTATTGAAAAGATAATTTTGCCCAGATAAATATCATTAGGCGCAAGGAGAGACTGCCATATCTCCCTGACGGAAATATGGGCGCTCCCCAGCCCAAGACTGATAAAGAAAACCACTATAAGTAAAACTGCCATCCCTAAAAAATCTAATAAGTATTTTCTACTGTTTCGCAATTTCTACTCCTTAAGCTTGTAAATATATTTGAGCCCGCTATCGTTTCCCTTAAGAATATTGTATATATCTTCTATAAATTCTGCCACATCTGCGCTTTTTTGGAAATAGTCTTTCCCTAAACAATAAACATTATCAGACTTTACTGCTTTGAAACCTTCAAGGATTTCAGCCTTGGATAAAAGCTCAGTTACATCTGAAAGCTCGCCCTCGATAGTGCTATTGTAAATCAGAATGTCTGCATCCTTTGCCTGAAGATAAAAATCCTCCATGGTTATCTTCTGGGTAGATAAGGCATTGTCTTCTGCTGCCTCCAGCTCTGCAGGAACATAATTACCCCCCGCCATTGAAATCATGGAAGTAATATAGTCACCCGGTTTTCTAACAACCACCTGACCATTTGAAGAGATTGAAAAGAAAGCAACCGTCTTTTTGGTATTAGCCGATTTGGAAATTTCTTTAATTCTGCTCTCCTGATCCTCGAAAAAAGCTGTAGCCTCATCAAGTTTGTCAAACAAAACACCGTAAAGTTTAATCCACTCTAATCTGCCCAGTGGATTTTGCTCATAGCTTGAGCGCTCCACGAGAACAGTAATACCTAGTTCTTCCAGCTTTTCCTTAACCTCTGGATTGTGGTAAATCATGGTGTTTTCTATGGCAAAATTACACCCCTCACTAAGGAGAAGTTCGTAATCTGGCGCTGAATATTTTCCGGCATAAAGAATGTCTCCTGAAGACATTTTCTCTTTGGCTGCCTTGATGTACCAATCCTTGGAATCAGTGCCAGAGAAACGAATATTGTCTAACGCATCAATTTTGCTAATCAAATCCATTACTGAAGTAGAAACCAGATAGGTTTTATCAAGTTTATCTTCATCCATAAACAGATACTGCTCAAGGTTTTCTCCTTCACCGATGTTGATGAAGGTTTCGATGTTACCAACTGCATCCTTATAGTAATCAACTGTAAATTGGGTGGCATAGTCTAATTTTAAAGAGCCTACATAGGTTAAATCCTCAAGTATTATCTCCTCGTCGGACTCCTTCGGAGACAGTTTTACCGCAGGGTGAAGTTTTGAGCCCGGTGCATATACCGTCAGCCCGTATTCTATCTCATGGGGCACACTCATGGCGGTGGTGTCGCCTATGACAGTAAACTCTTCATCAAACTCTGAGAATGGTATCGTAAATACGGAATTCTCTCCCTCAGCTGCCTCGTTGTCGTAGCGGATATCCTCAACCTTCATATAGTCATAGTGTGAGCTTGACCAGACGAGCTTTACCGTATTTCCCTCATCACTTACAACTACCTCTGCTGGAGATTCCACAGTGGCTTTGCCACTTCCGCCTGTAAGGGTCACATGGCAGGAATAGTTTCCGTCCTCTATATCTGCAGCGGTCTCTTCTATTCTGTTGTTATTAAAAAAGCTGCAGGCTGTTAAGCTCAGAGCCAGCACTGCAGCAATTATTGTTATTCGCTTCATTTAGAATGATACACTCACCTTATGATCATACCAGGTTCCTTTTTCGCCAAGAATAGCAAGGTCAAACTCGCTGCCAAGCTTCTCAACAGGAACATCAAATCCGTAAACTACATCTGTAGTTCCATCTGCATACTTAATCTCATCCTCTGTTGGCTGAAGCCAGTTTGCTTCGTTCTTCTCAGCATCTGCTGCTGTACCAACATAAAGGTTTACAATCTTCTTTGAAACAAGTGAAATATGAACTGACATCTTACCATTCTTCGATGTAAGAGTTCCCTTACCGTTCATTGCTTCATTTACATGGAACATTGAGCTGTCAGTATCAAAGTTTACCTCGTACTCCTGACCATCCTTAATCTCGTCAGTTGAAGCCTCTGCTGTTTTTGTTACATCGCCTAAAGACTTAACAGCCTCTGCTGTATGAGCAACATAAAGCTTCTGAACATCTGCTATTTCACCAAGACCAGCAATCTGACACTCAATAGAAGTAAAGTTTCCAGAAGCCTCAAACATTGACTTCCAAGAATCCTCGTCATCACCAGCCATATCGTTGTTTGCATGGTCACCAGCAACAACCATAAGTGGACGAAGAACTACCTTTGTGTAACCAGCTTCCTTAACAGCCTCGATAACGTTCTCGCAAGCTGTCTCCTCAGGCTCACCCTCAACAGTACCGATGAATACGTTCTTGTAACCAAGCTTGTTCATCTGTGTTTGCATCTGAGAATATGTAACCTTTGCTGTGTGGCTAGTTCCATGTCCCATGAATACGTATGCCACGCCGTCCTTCTCAGCTGCTTCAAGGCTGTCATAATCTGTAGACCATGAAACTGCCTCTGCAACAACTGCCTCAGCAACTGCCTTCTTATCAGCATTGATTACTGTAGCATCAGCACCAACCTCACCAAGAAGTGGCTCAGCAACTGCTATCGAATCAAACTTATCTGAATATGCGTTAACATCTTCCATAAGCTCATCGTACTCAGCGCCGTGCATAAGATGTGTAGGCTGAACAACTAAGTTCTTAACACCATTTGCAACTGCTCTATCAAGTGCCTGCTTTACATTATCAATCTTCTCATTATCACGAGCCTGAATGTGATTGATGATAATCTGTGCTGTAAATGCACGTCTTACAGACCAGTCCGGATTAGCCTCAGCAATTGCTTTCTCAACACCAGCAATATCCTGAACACGGCTATCATTGAAAGAAGTACCAAAGCTTACAACAAGGATTTCGTTCTCACCAATATCATCCTGATTCAAAGGATCATCCTTGCTGGCGTCACCTGTATCTCTTCCGAAATAATCTGGATCAGCTTCCTCGCCCTCAACAAGCTCCTTCTGTGCATCTGTAAGTGCATCCCATGCGGCCTTAGCTGCTGCACACTGCTCATCAGTCTGCTCTGTCCATTCCTGAACATAAATTGCATCGATTAACTCTGCACATTTATCTGCCATTTCCTGATCAGATACCTCCTGTGTTGCCTCTACAGCGGTCTCCTCTGCTGGCTCAGTCTCAGCTGCTGTGTTTCCACATGCTGCAAAAGAAACTGATAAGCTCATAATAAGAGCAAGTCCACATAACGCTTTTCTTTTCATATTATGTAATCCTCCATTTTCTGGTGCGGACCACAAACTTAATAGGGTCGCCTAAAGCGACCCTAATTCAATCAAAAATCATGAACTAAGATTTGAAGGTCCGCAAATCGTTAATCTAAGAGTAGGCAGGTCTCCTGACTTCGATCATCATCTACAATCTCTTCCCAAGCGATGCTCAGTGACATAACTGCAGACTCCCTAACACAGTGACGGCTTCGTTCTGGATTCGCACCAGATTCCCTTTTCACCCATACCAATTCGTAATTACGAATTGTATGGACACCTAATCCTTATGAAACATATTAAATTCGTAAAGAACTTACCACACTTGTAAAGGTCTGTCAAATGCCATTAGGATGTAATTGCAATTATAACTACCTCAAATGCCACATATTGATTCACAGGATTTCGACCAATGAATTTAATAAACAAATCCATGGTAAGCCCCTGTTCCTTCAAGCCTTCCACCAGCTCCCATTTTCCAGAATCCACACACTTTGCAATGGTATCAAGAAATTCATTCTCTGGTAATCTCTTCTGGCGAATCATAACCTGTCCCAAGTCCATCTCATCAACAAAATCCGTCTTCAGCAGGAAATCGGCAAAGGTTCTATTGTACCTTAGAATATAAATGCTATCCTCTCTAAATTCTAGGATTCCCGTCGGCAGCTGACCAAAGAACTCATTAGCCCTCCAGTTATAATCAGTATTAACATCAGGCTCAACAACATTCACCTTGGAAATTTTATCGAAGTATTCTGTCTCATGCTTATCTTCTATCCTGTTTCCAACATTTGCACCGCAAATTGCATACCATTCGTCCAAATCAATTGGCTTGGCAAAATGATATCCCTGCAACTTTGAAGCCCCAATTTCTCTTAAGAATTTAACCTGTTCAATAGTTTCAACGCCCTCGATAACAGTATCGATTCCAAGCTTTTTTGCCATCTGAATCAGCTGGTGTAAAATGATATGATTCTTACGTGAAAGATTAAACTCACGCATAAATCTCATGTCAAACTTGATAACATCAAATTCAAACGTCTGAAGCATATTCAAAGAGGAATATCCGCTACCAAAATCATCCATCCAAACGCTATAACCCAGACTATGGAAACGACGGATTTGTTCCTTTACAAAATCAGGATCCAGACTAGATACGCTCTCCGTTATCTCTATTGTAATATCCTCAGCGGTAACCGTCTTGGACGCCTTGACTCTCTTATCAATTTCCTCAACAATATCGCATAGCTGAAAATCATACTTGGACAGATTTATACTTACAGGTACAACAGGATGTTCCTTCGCGTAAACATCCTCCAAATCCTCGATAACCCGTTCCAAGATATACAAATCAAGCTTGTGAATCAGCTTAACATCCTCTAGAACATAAATAAAATGATCAGGTGGTATTATTCCACGAACGGGATCAATCCATCGCGCCAAAGCCTCTTCATCACACACATATCCATTTACCGCACGTATGATTTGCTGATAATAAGGCTTTATCCAACGTTCCTCCATTGCCTTATCAAAGTTGTTAATAACATACTGATGATTGGAAGCTGCAGCATGAGTGTTAACATCGTAATACGCATATTTTGAAATGTAAGCGCCCTTTTCCTTATCGCTTGCAATTTTTGCACGATCAAAAGCACTGGATGCAGAAACATCCTCGAATGCTATAGAGTATATCCCGGCGTGAACCGGAAGTGAACGTCCCTCATTAGCATATTTCATTTCCTCGAATATTTTTGCCAGTACTTCCTCAACGCCCTCCATTTTTGTAAACACTGCAAAATGGTCTGAACCCATTCGTCCACAGTTTTCATTTGAAAAATATTTCTTCAAAATTTGAGCACAAGCTACAAGGAGGTTATCCCCTTCCCTAAGGCCGTATTTTTCATTGAAAAACTTCATTCCAGTTAAATCAATGAAAATAATACCTGGTGTAAATCCTTCGCTCAGAATGTTTTTCTTTCCAGCATCGGCCAACTGCAAAAAGTAAGACATATTAGGTAAGCCTGTGAGCGTATCGTAGAAATTGTCTCGAATCAGGCTTTCTTTTTTCATTATGTCTCTGAAATTCGAAGCTAGATGCTCCGTCAATGGATTTTTTGAATTTGAGCCCAAGCCCTCAACCATATAAATTGTGGATGAAAGCATCGTTCCGTCCTTTGTAAAGAAATGGGCACCATGAGAATGAAGAATCACATAATCATTGAGAAGATGTGACATGGTTCGATAAACACAATCAAAAGACTCCCCACCTGAGGCAAATTTTAAGGCCGCATCTGCAACTCTGGCTTTATCATCTGGGTGAGTATCACGATACATATCCTCATTGAGGAGAGTAATTACATCCTCCCTAGGCATGGCCATCATCTGGCACAAGCCATCCGTAACAAGGAGAGTGGTTACTCTCTTATCCAGAAACTGATAAATAGCCATAGCTATATTCAGCCTTTCAAGCGCTTCTCTTTCAATTGGATCAAACTCGTACTTGGCCATAGCAAAGCCTCTCCCCTAAATAGATTTTTAATAAAAATCGATATAGCGCATTACTCAAGCAAGTAATCACAGTATAAAAAAGAATGGTGAATTAATTGTTAAAAAAACATTCAATTCACCATTTTTTATAAACTATTTATTTTTGTAGATAATAACTTATTTTATCCCAAAAGTTTCCCTTAATTCGTTGGCCTTTCGCTCCACCTCTTCAATAAATTCTCTCGAGGACATAAGCTTCGCTCCGGCGCCGCGGATAATAACCTGTTCCAATCCATCTGATGTCACAACAGTTATGTCATATTTTTTGCCATGCTCGTGAGTAAAACGCTCGATATAGGCATCGGCAGTCTGAGCCTCCGCTGTGAAAACCTGATGTATATTCAAATAATCTGAAGCAGTCACTGCATGCCCCTTTACACGATAAGCATCAAAAACTGCTATGACGTTGTAGTCGGTCATCCCCTTGTAATTACTTAAAATATCAAGAAGCTTCCCACGGGCACCATCCAGATTTACATCAAGAACCTCTTTCAGCTCTGGCCAGGCATAAATCAGATTGTAGCCATCCACCAAAAGATATTTATCCCTTGGCTTTACCGCCTTTGGCGCAGTATATACATAATCCGAATCCACTCGTCTTGGACGGGAACCCTCACCATAGTGCCATCCCTTTTTAGGATTCTTTCCCTGATTGCTATGAGTAGCCATTGATAGAATTTTATCTATTTCATCTGGGTCCAACCATTCATCCACACCATGATTCATTCGCTTTGAATTGATTGGTTCATCCTGAAAATCGGAAGCTGTATCCCTGTTCGTACGGCATGGCACATGACAATTATCCTTCACCTCATCCCAAGGCACAATTGTTGCCGCACCGTGAGAACAGAAAACACTTGATGCAGGATTATCTATGTCTGCATCAGGATTATATCCGTACTGCTCCATAACCTCATCAGGATTGTGACATGGGCGATAACCATCAAGCACCAAGGAGATACGTCCCTCCCCCTTGGTGTAGGCAGTAAGCTTTGAAGCATAATTTCTAATATTGACTGCTGGAGCAACTCCCACCAGCTTGGACTGTCCATTCATATCAGTTGGAGCTTCGAAGGTTCCACCCATTGATTCAACATCCGTCATTGCTCGACCAACAAAATCATTATCAAGTATCATCTCGAATCTGAAATATGGCTCAAGAATCGTGGTACCAGCCTCCATCAATCCCTGTCTGATAGCTCTATAAGTAGCCTCTCTGAAATCACCACCTTCAGTATGTTTGATATGAGCTCTACCACCAATGATAGTAAATCTCACATCAGAAAGTGGTGCACCGATTGCTGTTCCAAGATGCTGTCTTTCAAGAATATGAGTCTCTATAAGACGTTGCCAGTTAAGAGCCAAATCGTCTGTAGATACGTCCTTAACCACCTGAATTCCACTACCTGGGTCTAGCGGCTCCATCAGAATATGGGCTTCAGCGTAATGACGAAGGGGTTCAAAATGCCCTACGCCTTCCACGAGTCCATTGATTGTCTCTTTGTAAAGGACTCCGATTTCTTCAAAAGAAACCTCATAACCCAGTTCATTTTTAATCTTGTTTATAAGGATTTCAGTCTGAACCTCTCCCATAAGATGCATGGTAATCTGATTCTCAGAATCCATGCTAACCTGAAGACTTGGATCCTCCTCGTTGAGTGCAAGAAGCTTAGGGTATGCGAGTCTTGGTTCTATCTCCTCTCCAAGTTTCACCTGATACGAAAGTACCGGTGTCAGGCTAAGTTCAGGTCTATTCTCTTCAAAGCCAATTCCCTGCCCTGCAAAGGTCTCCCTTGGGCCAACCAAGGCAACCACATCACCAGCTGATACCTCATCAACCTGCTGATACTTTAGACCTGAATATATGCGAAGTTCATTTACCTTTTCACCGTTTGAAAGAATTGCTTTTACTGCAAGTGAGCCGCCAGTTACCTTCATAAAGGTAAGTCTTGTATCTCTTCCGAGACTTTCGATTTTGTAGATTCGACCGCCAAACTCTGACTGCCGTTCTACAGACTTTGAGAGGCTTGCCATCATCTGCATAAGTTCTTCCACCCCTTGATTCTTAAGGGCAGCACCTGAAAATACAGGAAACACCTTTCTCGCATTTATGAGCTGAATTACCGTCTGCTGTGATAAGCTGTCATTCTCAAGAAACTCCTCCATAACCTCTTCGTCTGCCAAAGCCATGGATTCATAATCAGACGAGAGTACACACTTGTCTGATAGCTCAGCTTTAAGCTCTGACATACACTGCTTCAAATCTGCAGTAGCCATATCCATCTTATTTACAAAGATAAGTATTGGGATATTATTCTCCTCAAGAAGTCTAAAAATTGTTCTGGTGTGAGGCTGAACGCCATCAGTTCCAGAAATCAAAAGAATTGCGTAGTCCAATGCAAAGATTGCACGCTCCGCCTCAGTGGCAAAATCCACGTGTCCTGGAGTATCAAGAAGTGTAAAGCTTTCCCCCTCATACTGAAAAACAGCTGGCTTTGAAAAAATAGTAATACCCCTGTTTTTCTCCTGAGAATCTGTATCTAAAAAAGCATCCCCATGGTCTACTCGACCAATGGATGCTAATTGTCCCGCATTATATAAAATCGCCTCAGATAGAGTGGTCTTGCCAGCATCTACATGGGCCATTATTCCCCATACTGTTTTCATATACACCTCATCCGTCAGCTAAAGCTGACACCTTCCCCTCAAGGGGAAGGCATATTTATTAATTGTACCCGCGAAATCCCTTACCGATAATTTCACTGGAATTCGTAATTGCGATAAAAGCCGATGGCTGATTCTTTCTGATGAAATTCTTCAATTCCACTGCCTGCTGTCTCTTAAGAATGGTAAGAATTACAGTCTTCTCCTGATGACCATAAGCTCCCTCTGCCTTGTAAACAGTGGCACCCTTGCCTAAATCCTTCATAATAAAATTCACGATAGGCTCAGGATCACTGCAAATAATAGTAAAGTACTTTGCAAGATTAATATTTTCAATAGTCTCATCAACAACAAGTGACTTTGCAAGAAGTCCAACCAACGAAAACAAACCTGTCTCAACATTAAATACCAGGCAGGCAGAAATTACGATCAAAACATCCGACATGAAAAGAGCTGTTCCAATATCTACCTTGGTATATTTTTTCAAAATCATTGCCACAATATCAGTTCCACCTGAAGATGCGCCAAGATTGAAGAAGACTGCAGAAGCAAATGCAGGAAGTGCTATTGCAAACATCAGCTCAAGAACTGGCTGGTTTGTCAGTGGTGCATCAACTGGCCAAAACTTTTCACAGAGAGATGGGCCAACAGAAACCAACATAGTGATGTAGGTTGTCTTAACGCCAAATTCCTTGCCAAATACAATAAATCCCAGCAAAAGCAGACACATATTGATAATGAAATTTATGTAACCTGGTGTGTGTGGAATGAGTGCAGCCAAAACGATAGAAAGACCACTGATTCCACCAAAAGAAAAGTGGTTTGGGAACTTAAAGAAATATATTCCGATTACCATTGCAATCGAAGCAATAGTAAACATAACATATTCATAAATATCCTGTTTGTGCATGTAAATTTTATGTATCATATGAATCCCAATCCGCCGGTTACGCCTACAAGCCATATGTGACTCCGTTCAACTAAATGTTTCACTAAAGTCACACATAAGCTTGATGGCTACCGGCTCAATATATTTGTCGATACTTAATGAGTACCTATTTATTCTATCCCATGTTACGCAATCCCTTCGGATAGTGGTTCTTTATCTGGCCACGAACGGCTTTGCCCCAACCAAGGGAATAACCATCAACTGTAATGAGAACCCAGCCGTCATCCACCTCTCCGTAGATTGACTGACCCTTCAGATAGTTTTCTACCTCAGGAGAGTCTTTATCCAAATTAAATGTATTCGTAACTTCATCCTTGGATAAGGCAAGTGCAAGTGCATGACTTGGTTCGAAGCGGTTCTTCTTTAGTGTACCGAGGAAAAGACCTCCGCGAAGAACGTGCAAACCAGTGAAATCTGGACAGTGTGGTGGAAGGAGGTAAAGGAGGTCGTTTAATAGAAGGCCTGATTTTTCCACCTCATCAGTCAGCTGAAGTTGACAGCTTCTTCTCAAGGAGAAGCCTTTTATAAAATCCAAGTACTCTGCTATCTCTTTTTTATTTATCTTCTTAAGCTTAATCTCCGCTCTTGATTCTCTACACTCTTCTGCTCTGTTATCAGAATCCAGCTTCTCAAGAAGTGCAGCGTAATGTCCCTCACCTTTGACCTGATGAGGCCATAATCTGCGCTCCTCTATAAGCTTCATATCAGGATGACGTTCAATAAACGCAGCTACTGCTTCCTCATCCTCCAACTTGGCGAAGGTGCAGGTGCTGTAGCACAAACGGCCACCAGGAATTAACATCTCGTAGGCGCAGTCCAAAATTCCAGCCTGTCTCTCAGCGCACATTTCTACCGACTCAAGTGACCATTCGTCACAGGCATCATGATTCTTTCTGAACATACCCTCGCCCGAACATGGCGCGTCCACCATTATTCTATCAAAATACTCAGGAAAAGTATCGGCCAGTTTATCTGGATACTCTGAGGTAACGATTGCATTTCTGATGCCAAGTCTCTCCACATTTTCCGAGAGAATCTTTGCACGATTCTTCATAGGCTCATTTGAAACAAGGATTCCCTCACCCTTCAGATATCCTGCAATCTGTGTAGACTTTCCACCTGGAGCTGCGCACAAATCAAGGCAGAAATCGCCAGGCTTTGGTGCAAGCATCTCCACTGGAAGCTGTGCCGAAGCATCCTGAATATAATAAACTCCAGCATGATGATATGGATGAATACCAGGACGGCTAGCCTCATCATCGTAATAGTAGCCGTTTGGACTCCACTCCACCTGTCCAGTGAGCATTTCCTTTATGTTTGAAACAGCATTCTCGTCAGCCTTGATTGGATTAAAACGCAGGGCTGAAATCTTGCTTTCCTCATAAGAACGTAAAAACGCATGGAAGTCAGGACCTAAGTCCTGCTCCATGCGATTAACAAAATCAATTGGTAAAAAAGAAGTATCTGACATTTACATACGCTCCGGTGCGTTGAAACCAAGAAGGTCGATAGACTTCTCAAGAACACCTCTTGTGAGCCATAAAAGCTTTAAGTAACTAGCCTTAACTGTCTCGTCCTCCTCAGCCAAAATCTTTGTATCGTGGTAAAATCTGTTGAATGCATTTGCCAAATCGTAGATGTATGCACAAATCTTGTGAGGAGCCATCTCTTCGTATGCTGAATTCAAAGCTGCCATGAACTTTGTAAGCTCAAGCTGAAGTGAACGCTCAGACTCTGAATGAGCTGGAAGAATGCTTCCCTCAAAGCTTGTAACACCTGACTTCGCAAGGATTGACTTACATCTAACGATTGTGTAAAGGATGTATGGACCTGTGTTTCCTTCTGCTGAAGTGAAGCGGTCGATATCAAAGATGTAATCCTTTGATGCCTGGTTTGAAAGGTCACCATACTTAACTGCTGAAAGACCAACAATCTGAGCTGTCTTAACAGCATCCTCTTCATTCATTGTACCATTCTCTTTAATCTTCTCAAGCATCTTGTCCTCAACTTCCTGGAGGAGATATTCAAGACGCATTACGCCACCCTGACGTGTCTTGAATGGCTTGCCATCCTTGCCATTCATTGTACCGAAACCAACGAAATGAAGGCCTGTCTCTGCTGGAACAATGCCTGTCTTCTTTGCGCAACGGAATACCTGTGTGAAGTAAAGCTCCTGACGCTTATCAACAACATAGATAATAGAATCAGGATTGTAATCCTTCATACGCCAAACCATTGTAGCAAGGTCTGTTGTATTGTAAAGGGAAGCACCATCTGACTTAAGAATCATACATGGTGGAACTTCCTTTGTATCTGTCTCTTCCTTAACATCTACAACGAGAGCGCCCTCTGAAATATATGCGAAACCATCATCCTTCATCTTCTGAACCATATCAGGGATGTATGGCTGTGCATCACTTTCTCCCTTCCAAAGATCGAAGGTAACATCGAGCTTCTCATAATTTCTCTTAAGATCTGTAACTGAAACATTGAGGATGTGCTTAAGAAGTGCCTGATAGCCCTTTCTTCCGTGCTGAAGCTCAAAGGTTGCAGTCATAGCTGCCTCCTTGTATGCTGCATCCTCCTTTGACTTTCCAGAAGCGCATGGATAAATCTCCTCGAGTTCTGAAATTGTAAATGGTGGCTCTGATGGATACTCTCCATCATAATTCTCATCGAAGTAAACAAGCTCTGGCTTGCGAAGCTTAAGCTCAGTGATGATAAGCCCCATCTGAAGACCCCAGTCACCAAGATGCACATCACCGTAAACCTCATCTCCCATGAAACGAGCTGTACGCTTGATTGACTCTCCAATGATTGCTGAACGAAGATGTCCAACGTGAAGTGGCTTCGCAACGTTTGGTCCGCCGTAATCAATCATAACCTTCTTTGGTGAAGATTTCTTGTCAACGCCGAAACGCTCAGAATCATCTGACATCTTTGAAACAAAATCAGCGATGAAATCATCTGAAAGATTCATGTTGATGAAACCTGGAGGGCAAGCCTCGCACTTTGAAAACATAGCATTGCCTGCAAGCTTTTCTACTACTTCGTTTGCAATGGCAATAGGTGCCTTCTTGTATTCTTTTGCTGCTGCCATAGCTCCGTTACACTGAAACTGGCAAAGGTCAGGTCGGTTTGAAAGAGAAACCATTCCGTACTTCTCATCATAGCCACATTCAGTGAAGCCCGCAGTAACAACTTCCTTAATCTGCTGAAGAATTTCTTTCATCTTGTCCTCCGTATATTTATAAAAATTTAAATCATGACTTCTTGTGGGCTACTTAAGGAAAAAGCCCACAAGAACTTGGCTTTGCCAAGCAATATTTTCTTTCAGAAAATATTGGTCCATGTCCGGTTTTTGATTTTCTGAGGAAAATCAAAAACCTAAAATAATTAGTGGATAAATATGAGCCTGAAATAAACTCACGGTGACAAATTATACCATATTTAGCCGCTTTTCACAAACAAAAATCCGATGCAGCAAGCACCGGATTTCTAGTCATTTTCCATAGTTTACATGTATATGAAAAAGAAAATATACAAATTGATAAACGTAACTACAAGCATGCCCACTGCAATCACCATCTGTATTTTGCTGTTAACAGCCTGCTTTTCCTTCATCTGAGAAATTGACTCCTGAATGACATTAAGCTTTGCTTCAAGAGCATCGCATTTTTCCTCTATTGGAAGGTTCAGCTCCTCTATATTTTCACGAATAGTAGCCTTGAGTTTTCTTGCAAGAGAATTACCTGTTGAATCCTCAGGCTCCTGTTCCTTGGCATCAATCAGCTTCTCCAGTGATATAATGCTTTCCTTAATATGCGCGAGTTCTTCTTTTACATCACGTTCTGCAAAATCTGAAAGGTCAATAATGTTTCCATCCTTAATCATAATTACCCCCTGTCAAACATAACGCTGTGTTTACTATTCTCGGTTTATAATCTATAATTTTAGCACTTTGAGTATAATAATAGTATAATGATTTTGTGAATTTTATGGAAGGAGCATACGAAAAATGTTAGAAATTGGAATGAAAGGCACAGGCAAGACCCTTGTGACCTTAGATAACACTGCAAAGGCTTTCACCAGCGGAGCTTTAGATGTGTTCGCCACCCCTGCAATGATTGCACTTATGGAAGAGACCTGCTGGAAGATGATTCAACCTGAATTGGAAGAAGGCTTTGGCTCCGTAGGAACAAAAATCGACGTCAGCCACACTGCTCCAAGTACAGTCGGCAAGACAGTTACCTGTGAAGCAACACTAAAAGAAATCGATGGGCGTAAACTAACTTTTGAAGTGAGTTGCTCTGATGAAAATGGACCTGTCGGTCGTGGCGTGCACGAGCGTTTCATTATCGATAATGAGAAGTTCATGAATAAAGCATCGTCGAACTAAATGTACATAAAAAGACCCCAGTTCTTAAGTGAGTCGGTAGCCATCAAGCTCTTAGGCCTCTCAGTGAGACATGTAGTCGAACAGAGAGACCTAAGGCTTGTAGGCGTAACCGACGGCCTAAGATACTGGGGTTATTTTATTAGCTGAATAATCCAAAGAATTTCTTGACTTTAATTGAAACAGGTGCAGACTCCTGTGAGTACACACGGCTGTTTCCGCTACCCTGGTATGAAACTACCTTGTAGTAGTATGTCTTGTTGTTTGCAACAAGCACATCCCAGTAGCTGTTAAGACCGCTTACTGTAGCAATCTTTGTGTAGTTTCCATTCTTTGATGTGCTGCGATAGATTACATATCCATCAGCATTAGCATCCTTAGTCCAGCTCATGTAAACACCAAGAATTGTCTGGTTAAGCTTGTTAATAGTTGGCTTCTTGAGATCCTTTAATCCAACCTCTACAGCATCATCTAATACTGTCTCAGCAACAACCTCAGTATCCTCATTGTTGATACCGAAAACCTTTGTGCTGATTGTTGTCTTCTGGCTCTTAAGTCCCTTCTTAACATTGAACTGAACAGTCATAAGAGTTCCATTTGCTGTCTTTGGTGCATCAGAAACGAATGCGTAAGCAACGCCCTTTGAATCACCATCAACAAATTTCTTATTTACATCTGCATCAGCAAACTTGATTCCCTCTGAATCGCTCTTGAGCTCAAGTACCTTTGGATCGTAAACAACTGCTACTCTACCATCTGTAACTGTTGTCTTGTCCAAGGTAACCTTGTATGTGATTTTCTGGGCATCGCCTTTGCCTGTAGAAGCAACTGCTGTGTGAACTGGCTTAGCCTCAGCAGCCTTTACTGTTGTAGCAGGTGTTCCAGTAAGCAGTGTAATTGCAGCCATACCGAGAACGACTGCTCTTTTTAAATTCTTAATCATCATTCTCTCCTCCTAACTGGTCCTCTACTACTTCATCCTCAGAATTCTCATCAGCTGACTCGTCTTCTGAAGACTCTTCCTCTGATTTTTCATCCTCAGCAACCTTCTCATCTGAAGCCTGCTCCTCAGACTCTTCTACCTTCTCAGCAGCGTCCTTGTCCTCAGACTTCTCTTCTACCTTGGCATCTTCTACATTTTCGTCCTCAGTCTTAGTCTTGTCGTCAGAAGTCTCTGAATTTTCGTCATCCTCTTCCTTCTCAACTACCTTAACCTTAACCTCGGCTGTAAGATGCTTGCCTCTCTTATCAGTAGCAACTGTGTAAACTGTAAGCTTTGTCTCGCCAGCCTTCTTAGCTGTGATAAGACCTGACTGTGAAACTGAAGCGATGCTGCTGTTGTCGCTGATCCATACAACACGGTCATAGTTCTCAGCTAACCACTTTGGAGCAACTGTAGCTGTAACCTGTGCTGTCTCGCCAACCTTAAGCTCAACCTCGCTCTTATCAACAGTAACCTCTGTTACATACTTTGTATCAGCATGACCAGTATTATTGAAACGATATACTGACTCGTTCATAGCATAGTCGATAACGTCAACGTAGAATACTTCCTCTGGAGCATCGATAGAAAGTGTAACATCCTCGCCAAGCTGCTCCTGATTTACAGCATACTTGCCAATTACTGTCTTCTTATCACTTCCAATTAAAAGAACTGAAGCTACGTAACGATTATCATATAATGTAAGCTCGTACTTGCCATCCTCACCCTTAACTGCATCAGAAACAACAGGAGCTGTGTTATCGATTGCAATTGGAGTTGACAGATACATGCCAGGAGCTGTAAGTGTTGAAACATCCTCAACATCATCGTAGTAAGCAGGAATAGCCTGAAGTGTAACATCAACCTCTGTGCCGTCTGGAAGTGGATTTCCATCAGCATCTGTACCTGCCCAATCTAAATCCTGAGCTGCAAGTGACTCTACCCATTTACCCTGTCCTGCATAGTAGAACTCAGCGTAGTTTTCATTTGAAACAGTCTCGAAGTACTTCTCGCCTGAATTTCTATCCTTGATTGTAAGGATAAGTCTGCTTGCATTTCTCATTAATGAATAGTACTGAGCGCCAAGCTTTGTACCGTTCTCTGAGCTGATTGCATTTCTGTCAGCAATGTACTTGTCATCATCTACGAAGTAGTTTGGTGTGTAGTACATCTCATTATCAGTTCCAAGTGGATAGATTGAAAGGAAGTTTGTTCTTTCAATTCCTGAGTATGTTACAGCATTATTTCTGTAATCTGCATCATGAACATACTGCATGAAATCAAAATCCTCAAACATTGGTGAATCTGCCCAGCTTCCATAGAATGCAAGGAATGGAACTGAAAGATTTACAGTACCGTTTACATAGATGAAACCATCTACATACATACCGTTTTCAAATCCAGCAAGATACTGTCTGTCATCCTCTGAAAGGTTGATGTTAACAGAAATCTTTGTGCTGTCCTTAACCTCTACAACCTCAAGGCCAAGGTCAACATCTGCAGCATTTCCCTTAAGTGCCTTAGAGAATACGTAAACGTCCTTTGTGTTAACAACGCCGTCCTTGTTGAAATCGAAGTAATCCTCGTTTGTCTCAACAATATCAACAGTCTTTGTACCGTTTGCAACCTGAAGAAGAAGCTTGCGGTCCTTTGCGTTAACCTTGCCATCATCGTTAAGGTCATAAACAAGCTTGGTATCGTCAGCTGTTAATGTAACCTCAGGATTAAGCTCGTGAGATGTACCCATGAAATATGTAGTACCCTCTGAATCGTAAAGCTGCTCAGATAATACTGTTGAATCAAGAACGTAGTACTGAGGCTCTACTTCCATATTGTAGATATCGAAATCGAATGAGTAGGAACCAGTCTTTTCTGGGTCGTCACCAAGAACAGCCTTTACCTTACCATCGTTGCCTTCCTTCTCACCAACAAGAATGTATGATGGAGAAGAAACTGCATCCTGAACATTTGCAAGACCTGCGCCCTGTGCACGTGGAGAATACTCAAGACCATTTTCTCTATCATTGCCCTCATAAAGAGGAGTCGCTGTACTCATAAGAAGTGACTGAGCAAGTGTACGAACTGAAACGCCGTTAAGCTCTGCTAAATCATTCTCACGAATGTACTGCTGAACAAGTGCACTCTGGCCTGCGATTGAAGGAGCAGCCATTGAAGTACCACTCATAAGACCATAAGATCCATCATCTCTTGTAGAGAAGATATTTCCACCTGGTGCTGTAATTTCTGGCTTAAGATCAAGTGTACCTGGAACACCAACTGAAGAGAAATCGCTCATTGTGTAGCCATCTGCAACGTCTCTTACTGTCTCAGGAAGTGAAGTAACCTTAATTGTTCCTTCGTAAACGCCCTCAGCAACCTTCTCGCCTGTTGCAGCAACTGCTGCACCATCAGCCTGTGTGATTGAGCAAACAGGAATTGTTGCGTCTGAGCCCTGCATTGTCATGCTGATTGTACCTGGCTGGTTGTTGTATATAACAACTGCCTTTGCACCAGCTGCTGCAGCGTTCATGTGCTTGTCAGCAAATGTGATAACACCACGTGATACGAAAACAACCTTGCCTTCTACATCAACACCTTCGTAGTCAGCAGCTTCACCCTTGCCCTCAAAGTAAACAAATGGATACTCTGTTCCGCTCTGGTCTGATGTTGTATCAAGCTCATAGAAGTGAGGAGCAAGAGAATCAGAACCATCAGCAAATGAAACATGCTTATCATCTGTAGTTGAGAAATAGAATGATGTTAAACCTGAGTTTACAGCAGATGCTACTGTAAGTGCATTAAGGTATGATCCTGGAGAACCTACAGTATCAAGGTTTACATCCTTGCTAAGGTTTACACCGTATACAGAGTTATCTGACCAACGACCTGAGTTACCAGCAGAGATAGAAACTACTGTGCTTGTACCCTCAAGCTTCTTGAAGATATCGTTGATATAGCTCTCTGCGTCTGATGACTCACCAGCTGCAGCTGAACCAAGTGAAAGGTTGATTGCATCTGCCTTGAGGAGAATTGCATCCTCGATAGCTGCCATGTAATCATCTGTGTAAGCACCACCGTTTGTACCGAAAACCTTCATTGTGATGAGCTGTGCATCAGGTGCGATACCAACAACGCCTGCTGCCTGCTTATCATATCCTGTTGAAGAAGTTGCACTTGGAACATAATAGTTTGCTGTTGAGATACCAGAAACGTGTGTTCCATGATCGCCTTCCTCATCATTGTCATGAGTGATATCAAGGTTCTTATCAACATAATTAAATGCGAAAGCAACCTTCTCATTCTGATAAAGAGTTTCTGCTGTTACATCAGCATCTCTCTTGAAAGCGTTAAGATTTGGCAATACATTTGCGATTTCTTCTTCATCAAGAAGATCATAATCAGCAACTGTCTTGCTAGCATCCTCAGCTGTCTCTGAAAGATGTGCAGAGAATGCATCACCATCGAAAGATGGATGGTCAATATCGATACCTGTATCGATAACTGCAATTCTTGTACCAGCACCTGTGTAGCCTGTTGTCCATGTGTTGTAGCTGCCAACCATATCGCCTGATGTGATTGTGTTTGGCTCAGCCTCAACCTCTGGGTCATGCTTTGCTGCTACATAAACTGCCTCGACACCGTCAACCTTCTTGATTTCTTCGATGTCCTTAAATGCTACATCTGCAGATACAGCATTTGATAAAATAGAGAAGTTGTAGTTTACCTCGAGTTCCTCTCCGTCAAGAGCTTCTCTTTCAATCTTTTCAACTTCCTTTTCCTGAGCTGCTTCGATCTTGTCAGCAACCTTCATAGCAGATTTGTTCTCTGCCAGGTCCTCTGTATCGTAGCCCTTATCGAGGACGCTGTCGCCCTCCATAACAATAATTACTCTGGTCTGCTCATCAGGATCAGGTGTTTCAACCTTTTCTTCAACTTCCTCTCCTAATGCAGTCTTGTCGACCTCCAGACCTTCTTCCTGAGGATCTACCTCCTCAAATAGTGGCTCATCAGCATCTAATCCCAATGCTTCTAAATCCACTGTAGCCTCTTCAGCTTCCTCAGATGCTTCCTCTGAATCTGTCTTCGAATCATTCTCTGAAGCCGCGTCAGCCTCTTCCTTTGACTCCTCAGATTCTTCAGCATCTTCCTTAGCCTCATCAGCTTCAGCAGCTTCTTCTGCAACAGAATCCTCAGTCTCTTTAACCTCGGTAACTTCTGCTGACTCGTCAACTGGACTAGCGGCTGCAGTAATAGTTGGCGACATAGCAAGAGCTGCCGCAAGAATTACTGACAATACCTTCTTTGGTATCCAGTTCCTTCTCATAATATGAGTCCTCCCTTGTAGTTTTTTATAAAAAAAGTATCTAGCATTAGCTAGATACTCTTTTACCAATTATATCTGTCTCTAATGTCGAGTCGTGGCACCATCTTCAATTCAATAATCCTGTTTTTATATGGAAAATATTACATATCTGCTGGTGTGAAATCATATAACCTCCAAAGACAAAATCCATAAATATGCGGAATAATTTATATTAATTTAAAGTATTATCACTTCGCTGTGTTAAAGTATAAAATTACGTGTTTATAAAGTCAAGATATAATTTATAGATTTTTATAATAAGGGATTATCAATTATTTTTAGAGTAAAAAAAGAGGCCTAAGCCAACGCTTAGACCTCCTAATTAATATGCAATCTTTACTTCTTCGTTACACCCTCACCATAGATGGTTGTCCAGTCATTTTTCATTGATACAGGTACCCAGTCGAACTGCTGGCAAAGGCCATACATCTTCTCAGCTGATGAGAGCTTTCCGTTTTCGCGAACAGTGTCATCGCAGCAAAGCATGAATGCAAGACTCTTGTATTTATTGTTGGTAGTTACGTACTCAGCCATGCTTGCGTCACCAGTGCTGTTTCCAAATGAAAGAACTGGCTGCTGTCCAATTTCCTGAGCAATGACTGTAACCTTGTTCATCTTCAGATTCTTTACTACAAAATTTCCTCCGAGAACCAGCTTGTCCTTATCCGTAAATACGTATTCAAGTCCATCTGCATCACCCTGATTATTTGAAACGATTGTTTCATCAGAGCCAATAATGTTTCTTGGAAGAATTGGAAGCTTGCCTGCCACAAGACCACGGACAATAAGTCTGTCCGTTCCACTTACAATATAAACTGTAAAGCCATTAGCCTGAAGGAAATTTACAACCTGAACCATTGGCTTGTAGAAAGCATCACCTTTTGTCATACCTTCATAGCTATTTGTAGGTGTGTTTCTGTAATTGATTACATATGCTAGAAACTCATCTACTGTCATTCCTGCAAATGCTGATGCAACAGCCTTGCCATGGTCATTATCCATGCCTGCTGGATACTTTCCTGTCTCGGCAAATTCAATAACCTTGTTTGCAACTTCCTTTTCAAAATCGGAAGCTTTGTTCTTGTAGGTTGGGTCCTCCAAAACGCGGTGCTGTAAAAGCATATGGTCGAAATAAACAGGGTCAGTCTCACAGCAAAGAGTTCCATCCAAATCGAAAACTGCTATTCTATCCTGAATAGGAATAAAATTAGGGCTGTTCTCGTCTGTAATAGTTGCCATGTAATTCATAAGTGCAGCTTTTGATGCTGCACCTTCTGTCCAAAGCGACAGCGGATCTGCCTCAGCAGCCAACGATGTGATATTCAAAGAAATCACCATCACGCAAGTTAACAGAATCCCCAGCGATTGCTTAACTAAATTTTTCATTCTCATTTTCCACTTGCCTCCTAAATATTCAATTATTGTGTCATTGAACATTCTATAGGAATACTATGTCAAAATTGTGTATCTTTACTCATATCTTAAGGCATCTATTGGATTCATTTTCGCAGCATGCTTTGCTGGAGAATATCCAAAGAAAGTACCAATGGCAAGTGAGAAACCAACTGATATAAATATACTTGCAATAGAAACAGTTGGATCATATCCCATAAGTTTAGAGGCGATATCTCCCAAACCTACACCAATAATCATGCCTATAATTCCTCCAATGAGACAAAGGATTATTGCCTCGCTTATAAACTGAAGCATTATCATGGCATCCTCTGCGCCAAGAGCTTTTCGGGTTCCTATTTCCCTTGTACGTTCAGTTATGGAAACTGTCATGATATTCATAACACCAATTCCACCAACGATAAGCGCTATTGCTGCAATGAGAGAAATTGCCATGGTAATCTGATTAAGCATCTTGGTATTTTCCTTAATCATTGACTGATTGCTGTATGCATCTACCATAAGCGTATCTGAAAGCTTGTCTTTCAGCGCCTCTGTCAAATATGTCTTTATATCATTACTTAGTGCTGAAGCATCTACTCCTTCTGCTGCAACTACAGTGATATATTCGATATCCTTGTTGTGAGTGATGTTCCATGCTGTAGATAGCGGGATAAACATAGGTGTCACCTGATTCTTTGATGAGCCACCTGCTCCTCCCTCCTGCTTGTATTCAAAAATACCAACCACAGTCACTGGAACATATTCATCATTCACGTTGACCTCATATTCCTTTCCCAGCACATCCTCTGGTTTATAATTATCCCCTGCTACCTGTTTTGCATATTTATCGGAAACAAGTGCGACCTTGTTTCCCTGCTCATAAGCTACCTGATCGAAAAAATTTCCATGAAGCAGCTTGATATTGTTTGCCTTAAAATATCCAGCACTTACTCCACTAACACTTACATTTGCTTTTATATTATTAACAAGAACTGTCCCTGAACCTACACTAGTGTCGACGGAAACGGCACTGATTTTATTGTCGAATTTTTTAATAAGGGAGTGAATTGTTTCGGGTTTGAATTTTGCATTTTCATCGTCTTCAGCAGACAGTTCTTGAGAATAATCAATTTGATAAATACTAACTGATATATTTTGAACGCCATAGCTTTCCATCTGCTTTTGAATTCCTTTGGTCATGGAATTGCCAACTGTCATAATTGCTATGACAGCAGCAACACCAATTATGATTCCAAGCATTGTCAGGAAAGCTCGCATCTTATTTGCTTTTATACTAATAATTGCAAGCTTGCAATTTTCTACTAACATACGTTTTTCCTTTCAAAAGGTTCTGCTTCACTTATGTTCATACTATTTATTTTCTCTGATATTATGTTGCCATCACTGATAGTAATGATTCTTGGGGTCTCTGCTGCCAACTCATTTGAGTGTGTGATAAGCACAATTGTCTTCCCCTGTTTCTCATGTAAGTCATGAAATATATCCATAACCATTCGGCCTGTTCCAGAATCCAACGCTCCCGTTGGCTCATCTGCAAGAATAATATCTGGATCATTAGCCATGGCCCTGGCGATAGCAACACGCTGCTTTTGTCCTCCCGAAAGCTCGTCTGGAGTGTGATGCATACGCTCTCCCATTCCAACCATTTCCAAAAGTTCCTTTGCTCTTTCTCTTCTTTCCTTTGGTGAAATTCCTGCATATAGCATTGGCATTTCCACATTTGAAAGAGCATCTGTACGGGCAATCAAATTGTATGTCTGAAAAACAAAACCTATATGTTTATTTCTAAGCTTCGCCAGCTCCTTTGCTGGAGCCTCGGAAATATTAGTGCCATTTAATGTGTAATCCCCTGAGGTCTGTCTGTCCAATATTCCAAGTATATTCATAAGCGTACTCTTTCCAGAACCGGACTGACCTACAATAGAAACGAATTCGCCTTTACGAATATCCAGGTCTATACCGTGTAAAATTTCAAGTTCATTTGGAGTGCCAATATAATAACTTTTCCTGATATTTCTGGCAGATAACAGAATCTCCTTCTCATTAATCAAGATAAATACCTCCATCTGCTCCCATTGATTCAAGGACTGCATCATTTCCACCCTCAGATGAATTTTCAATGATTGTATCGCCCTCTTTCAATGTTCCACCTGTAACCTCTGTGAAGAAGTCATCTGAGATTCCAGTCTCAATCTTCACGTTCTTAGAGCTCTCACCATTTTCCTGAACTAATACATACTTACTTCCATCTACATCTGTCTTAATATCTCCAGATGGCACAGCAAGCGCTCCATTTTTGCTTGCAATAACAAAAGTCATCTTTGCAGTCATTCCAAGTCTAAGTGCTTCGTTTGTCCCATCGAGAGTTACGTCCACTCTGTAGGTTGCTCTACTCTTTGATACTGATGCTGTTGTTGACTCATTCTCTGTTGTCTTATTACTGTTTTTTGTCGCTGTAGGTGAAACAAATGTTACTGTTCCTGTGAGAATTTCATCTCCCGTAGCATCTGTTTTAATTCTGACCTTCTGGCCCATTGCAATGTTTGGAATCTGTGCCTCATCAATGTCAGCTGTTGCCTTTAAATTAGTAACATTATCAATGACTACTGCATCTGTTCCGCTGTAGCTCTGGCCTGGCTTAATATTTACATTGGTAACTGTTCCATCCTGCGAGGCATATACAATTGCTTTTCTAAGCTCTTCCTTTGTTTTGGCAATCTCCTGCTGATTTGAAAGAGTACTTGCCTTCGCTGAAAGCTCTCCAGATTTTACAGACTGAGCCTGATTGATGATGTTTGCATTTGCATCTGTCTGGGCTTTACCTGCAGCCTGATTGGCTCCATCTAATGAACGATTGGCTGAATTAACCGCATCCTTCGCCTGAGATAAAGTTGCCTCTGCAGATTTTCTTGCTGACGTAGCTGAGTCATAACTGCTCTTAGCCTGATTTACTCTCTCGTTTGCTTTATCCAAATCTTCCTGAGCTGTGCCATCTGTATTTTTAAGTCTTTCGTACTCTGACTTTGCATTGTTATACTCTTTTTCTGCGTTGTCCTCAGCTCGTCTTGCATCGCCTAAAGCATCATCAGCGCTTTTTACATTTCTGTTTGCAACAAGCTGATTTTGCTGAGCCTCTGCAAGGCTTCTGTTTGCATCATTTACAGATACTGCTCCACTATCCTGAGCATTTTGAAGAGCTGCTGCAGCTGACTGGGCTGCAAGGGCATTTTGCTGATTCTGAATGCTAAGTGCCTGATTCTGAAACTTTAGCTGGTCCTCCATTGTTATCATATCAAGCTTATAAAGCTTATCGCCCTTTTTCACTACGTCGCCAACCTTAACATAAACCTCTGCCACTGGATACGAACCAGAAGTTGTAGCAAACGCTGTTGACTGCTCTGCTGAAATAATTGTTCCCGTAGCTGAAAGTGTTTTTTCTATATCCTGCTTTGCTACCTGTACTGTAGTTGTCAATTCTTCCTCTGTATCTTTTGCCTTTACAGCCTTCATTCCAGTTACACCAACAATTGCTGTAATTGCAACTGCTGATATAACCATTGCTGAAACAGCTATTTTATTAAATTTCATTATTAAAACCTCCGAAATCATTGTTCTGTTCAATTCACAGCTGTTATCTTACAGTGTGAATCTAAAGAAATTCCTATGGTGATTCTAAAGAAATCTTAAGACAGCCGATTTCAAAGATTAATCACGATTTTTGTGTTACTATACAATCAACCGATGATATTTTATGAGGAACGAATTATGCCGAAGCAAACTATTTTGACAGTGGATGATAATGAAGAAATTAGAAATATTATAAAGATATTACTGGAGAGCGAGGGCTACGAAGTACGTGAAGCCTGTGATGGTGAAACAGCCCTTGAAATGGTAAACGACGAAATTGACCTTATTATTTTGGATATTATGATGCCAGGCCAATCTGGTCTCGACGTCTGTAAAAAAATCAGAGAAAACTATCAGATGCCAATTCTATTCCTTACAGCTAAGGGAACTGACTCTGACAAATCCTTAGGACTTTTAATAGGTGGAGATGACTACTTATCAAAGCCATTTTCCCACGCTGAGCTTACAGCAAGGGTAAAATCGCTCCTTCGTAGGTACTACGTATACAAGGGAAAAGAAGCTCCCAGTGATGATGCATTTCTCTCCTATGATATTTTCAAGGTGGCAAAGGATAGAAACGAAGTCTTTGCACGGAATTCAGAGGGCCAAGAGGTTCAGCTCGATTTATCTGAGCTTGAATATCAAATCTTTAAGCTACTGATTTCAAACCCTAGTAGAGTTTTCCCAGCTCAGCTTATATATGAAACCATTTGGAATGAGCCATATTTCTACAGTTCAAATGCCACAATCATGGTTCATATCAGAAACCTGCGTACCAAAATCGAGGAAGATCCTTCTAATCCAAGGCATCTGCTTACAGTATGGGGAAAGGGCTACAAATTACAATGAGAAAAATAAAGAATTTTTTCACCCAATCACTCTACATCGAATTGGCTATTGGTGTGCTCATTTCTTTTTTAATAGGATTCATCTGCTATCTTGGATTAATGGTTCTTAGCGCACAGATAGCTTATTCCAAATGGACAGAATCTGATTACAAGAATTACAAGATTTCCATTTATACTGACAAGCTTCAAACCTATATCTACGAAAACCAAATCAGTTCAGATGATACTTCCGCATTTACCAACTGGTATGAAAAAAATTATTCATACTTCTTCTACATAAAAAAAGATGATTATATTATCTATAATTCCTTCTATGCACCAGACGACAACGACGAAGTCTCTCCAATTTCGCTTTCTGACAGTGAATTTCAGGAAACCTTAAGGGAGTACCAGGATTTCTTCCCTGAGAAGACAAAGGTTGCTATTCGTCTTGTGGATGGTGATGCCACACTTTATCTTTACACCAACGTTCAGTACGATATGTATGTTCAACTACAGAATTTGAGCGTTGCAATAAGTGCTCTTATAACAATTCTTCTTTTAATTACCTTTGTCCGCAAAAAAATTCATTATATAAAGGATGTGACAAGTGGAATAAAAATATTAGAGGGTGGAAATTTAGATTATCATATACCTGTTCGTGGAAATGATGAGCTTTCTCAGGTGGCCGATAGTCTTAATGCTATGCGCATATCCCTTTCACAGCAAATGCAAAACGAAAAAAAGGCTTTGCAGGCAAATAACAGTCTGGTCACTGCCCTCTCTCATGATTTGAGGACCCCACTTACCACACAATTGGGGTACCTTGAAATTCTAAAGGAGCACCACTACAGTTCTCCTGAGGAAATGGATAAATATATCGAAACAGCACTTAGTACCTGTTATCAGATTAAAGAAATGTCAGACAGACTTTTCGAATATTTTCTTGCCTTTGACCCTCATCCTGAGCGTCCTGCTGAGGCTTTGGAGGAATATGACGGTGTAGAGCTTTTTATGCAAATGATAGCAGAGCTTTCACTCCCACTTGAGGCTCAGGGCTTTAGTTTTGAAATTGAAGATCCGATGGATACCTTCAAAATTCATGTAAACATGAATGATATGCTAAGAGTTTTCAATAACGTATTTACGAATATAGATAAGTATGCTGATGAGACAGAACCTGTAAAGATACGCATATTCCATGATGATAAAAATGCAGTGCTTTCAATTTCTAACAGAATCAGGTCTGTGGCAAGAAAAAATGAGTCCGCAAAAATCGGACTCATCAGTATTTCAAGCCTTATGAAAAGACAAGGAGGCGCGAGTAAGACTCGCACCTCCCAGAATCAATTCACAATAGAATTAAAATTTCCTATATACTCTTCTACGCTTCCTCCACGCTTGGGGCGCAAGCCTTCTTCTGAGCGAGGTACTTCTTAATAGCCTTGTACTCAAGGAATGCGATGAGTGCAATAAGAAGTGCATCTACTGCATAAAGAATCTTAACCCATGTAGGAAGTCCTGTATTAACTGCTGAATCATAAGCGCGGCTATTAACAACTGTGTAAAGGATGTTCTTAGCTGACTGTCTCATAGCAATTACAGATGTTGCAGATGTCTGATCTGTAACTGTTGACTGTGGTGTAGAATATGTTGCAAGCATAAGGTCGCAACCATTTCTAATCATACGGTCAGAATCCTGGTATCCGTATCCACCGAAGTAATCTGTCTCGGCAAATCCACGGAATCCCCACTCGCCACGAAGTACTGTGTTAAGAAGTGCTGAGCAAGCCTCTGCTGGCTCTACACCGATGTTGTTGAATGCAACCATTGTTGCACCAGCATCTGCATTCTTGAATGTAATCTCGAATGACTTTAAGTAAATCTCACGGAGTGACTGCTCGTTGAGCCATGTGCAAAGAAGTCCTGTACGATTTGTCTCCTGATCGTTTGTTGCAAAGTGCTTTACGTAAGAGTATACGCCGTGATCTCTAGCGCCAGCAACAGCGTTTGCACACATCCAACCTGCAAGAACGCCGTCCTCTGAGTAGTACTCAAAGTTACGTCCTGCAAATGCAGATCTGTGAGTGTTTGTAGCTGGAGCGTACCAACCAGATACGTCCATATCGTTTGCCATACGGCCGATTGAATCACCGAATGCATGTGCAAGGTCCTTATTCCATGTGCACGCAATCATAACTGCTGCTGGGAATCCGATAGAACCCTGTCCTGTGAAGTTGTTGTTGATTGAAGCAGGACCATCACAATCGTATGTCATAACCTTGCCGATTGAATCAACTGCTGAAGTCTCATAACCACCAAGCTCGATAAGAGTGTTCATATCTGCTACTGACATTTCATCAAGAAGAAGATCCCACTTCTCATCATCGTAATCTACGCCACGAAGGTCTGCAAGCTTGAGACCGTTGTCTGCGCCTGTTGTAGGCATTACATCTGAATCATTGTTGTAAACTGTTGGATCATAGTTTGTCTCGTTGTAATAGTTAGCCTTGTAATCTGCTCCAAGCTCGAATGATGTAGGAGCTGCTGTAGCTACATCGTAGTTAGCAAATCCATCTGCTCTTGAAAGGTACTCGAAGTTCTCACCCTTTGCAAAATCAAACTGATTTGTAGCTGCAACCTGGTCAGACTCTCTCTTGTTAGACTCATCATATACTACTGTAGATGCAACTGTAACCTTGTCAGAAGCAATCTTGTTGTGAGAATCTGAGTTGATAGAAATCTCATAGTCACCAGCCTCAAGTACGTAGCAGCCATTTCCGTCTGTATCGTATGAAGCCATATCCTCAAGTGCAAATGAAACAGAAACTGTCTCAGAAGCGCCTGGCTCAAGAGTGCCTGTCTTTGCGAACTCGATAAGGTTTGCTGCAGACTTCTCAATGCCACCGTTTGTGTATGGAGGATTGTAGTAAACCTCTACAACGTCCTTACCAGCAACATCACCAGTATTTGTTACTGTTACGTCGAAGGAAACAGTCTTGCCATCTGTAGTGATGTCACCCATCTCCTGCTTGAAAGTTGTATAGGAAAGACCATAACCAAATGGATATAAAACCTGTGCGTCATAATCAAATTCCATGTTGCCAGCCTGTGCCTCAGCATAAGCTGTCTCATAGAATCTGTAACCAACGTAGATACCTTCTACGTAGTTAACGAATGTTGGGTAGCTCTTGCCGCCCTCTGCAAACATGTTGTCAACACCAAACTCTGACATATTTGTGTAATCGAAATCACCAAAGTTGTTAGCGGTAGGTGTTTTAAATAAATCAGCCACGAAAGTATCAGCTGTCTTACCTGAAGGATTTACCTGACCTGCTATAATCTCGCCAAGTCCATCAAAACCTGTCTGGCCTGTACCTGGGCAATAAAGAACTGACTTAATCTGTGGATACTCATTAACGAAACCAAGCTCCATAGCGTTAGCTGAGTTTACTACTACGATAACCTTGTCGAAGTTTGAAGTAACTTCGTCAAGAAGAGCCTGCTCTCTGTTTGAAAGCTCAAGATAAGACTTTGATGCATCTAAATCATCAGACTGATCTGAATAACGAACACCAGAAGCACCAAACATACCCTCTGTTGAGAATGTGTCTTCTCCATCATAGCTCATTGGAAGGTCTGCGCCCTCACCACCTGAACGTGCGATGAAAAGAATAGCTGTGTCTGAGTAACTCTTTGAATCAGAAATAAGTGAACCATACTCATCAAGCTTTGGCTCAGGAATTGTCCAATCCTGTCCCATCATACCTACTGTAGGTCTTTCTGTTCTCCAACCTGTGTAGAAATCTACAAGATCCTGGTTGTACTCGATACCTGCATCAGTAAGTCCTGTAAGGAAATCTACTGTAGGATAAGCTGCTGAAAGAGCACCTGAACCTGTACCACCATAAATTGGATTTGTTGAAGACCAACCAAAGATATTAACCTTTGCGCCGCTTGCAAGTGGAAGTGCCTTATCATCATTCTTTAAAAGAACAATACCCTCTTCTGCGATTTCAGTACAAAGTGCCTTTGCTTCATCAATGGCTTCCTCTGAAATAGTTCCACCACCCATGGCCATATTTACCATTGAATACAGTGGTGAAAGAAGTACATTAGATACCACAATCACTAATGTAAGTAAGAAAACAAGCCATGCCTGCTTTCTAACGAAGCTCTTAAGAGGCTTCTTAATTTTGATTGCTACAAGTGTAACAATAATTGCGAGAGCAAGTACAATGCCTGCTACTATGAGCTGTACTTTGATTTGCTCGAGGACGGCAATTACGTCCGCAATGTTGATTGATAACATTCTCTCTTCTCCTTCCTTAAATCCGTCGGTTACGCCAAGTATTTTGGCCCGCTGGTTACGGCTACAAGCCTGAGAGTCTCTTTCTTCGGCTAAATGCCTCATTCAGAGACCTCAGAGCTTGATACCTACCAGCTCATCTTAACTTAATGCCAACCGACTCATTTATATACCAGCAGTAGAAAACTACTGAAGATATCATTACTCGTTCTTAGGTGTCTCTGGAAATATAATTTTGTTTACAAAGAAAAATACAACCATAGAAACGCCTCCGTTGAGTACTGTAGTGCCAATGTTATATACGAATGGTGCTACGAACTTGCCTGCTACAGCAACCCAGATACAGTTGATTGAGTTCACGATGCAGGTAATTAAGATGAATGCAAGGATGTACCACGCAATCTGCTTTCCTGGCTTGTCGTGGTTACGGAAAACCCACAGCTTCTGGATTGGGAAATTGATGCACTCACCAATTACCATTGCAACCATGTATGCTGCGAAGTAAGCTAATCCACCGTGAGCATCGTCATATCCCAAAATATTCCACTGGAATGTCTCACCAAATAATGTAAGCTCTTTTCCTGGCCAGCCAAATGAACGAGTGCCTAAAAATGCGAAGGCTGCTGGAAGGAATGTAAGTAACAAATACTTAAATACTGTGATGGCGTTACTTACGATTACGAATAAGCCGCCTTCACGAACCCATTTAGCAACTGCAGGATGCTTCTCTGCAAAATTATTCCAAAAATTCATATCAAATCTCCAATCTTTAGCTCCAACTAATCGTTTTGATGTAAACGAGCTTCGTATTTTGCATTTGCACGACGGTTGCGGAAGAAGCCTCCGATTACGCCGCCTAATCCGCGGAAGAAGTGTCCGTTGAAAATGGTGACGATTGATTCTGTCATCTCGCGGGAAACCATTCCACCAGTCATCTTACTCATTGCTCTAAATGGCATGTTGTAGATGAACATTACGTTCAAATCAGGAATGCCCTTCTCGTATGACTGATCAAGCTTCTTCTTCAAAATCTTGTAAACCAATCTGCCGATTCCGCTCTTTGCATTTTCCATCTGGCAGAATGCATCGTTGATATCAAGTGGTCCAACCTTCTCCTCTGGAAGTGGATTAGCATAAAGCTTCTCGAACTCCTCGTAATGAACGTTACGAACCTTTCCTGACTTATAGCTTGGAAGCTGCTCGATGTCATATGGCAACTCTGTGATTGTTCCCTCACGACTGATTTCGCCAGTGAGCTTGATATCAGCAACACTTGCTCCAACATAAATCTGATACTGGCCTGCTTCAACCTCCCACTTGTTTGAAACAGTTGAGAAGTAACGGAAGGTCTTGTCATCAAATGGAATCTCAACCTCTACTGACTCTCCTGCCTTAATCCAAACCTTCTTGAAGCCCTTAAGCTCCTTCTTTGGACGGATAAGTCCTGACTCTGCTTTACCAACATAAAGCTGTGCAATCTCTGCACCGTCGCGTTTGCCTGTGTTGGTGATGGTGAACTTTACTCCATTTTCTGAAACAGTAAGTGCTGAATACTCAAAGGTTGTATAGCTGAGACCATATCCAAATGGGAACTGAACTGCAACATCAGCTGTATCGTAATAACGATATCCAATGAATGGTCCCTCGCGATACTGAAGATTTCTCTTCTCTGTATCTGCGTAATTTACGATTGAACAATCCGCATATGCGAATGGGTAAGACTCTGTAAGCTTTCCTGTAGGAATCTCCTTGCCTGTGATGATATCAAGGAGTGCTGATGCTCCAGCCTGTCCTGTAAGATATCCGTGAAGAAGAGCCTGTAAGTTACCAAGCCAAGGCATCTTTACAGATGAACCAGCAGACATCACACCGATAATGTGCTTGTTAAAAACTGTAAGTCCCTCAAGCTCCTTAATCTGATACTCAGGAATATCAATTGACATTCTGTCGCCACCCTCAGACTCTGCAATTTCATCAAGTCCGAAGAAGAATAAAACAACGTCAGCCTTCTCAGGATCATCCACAACCTTAAGGTCGTAATTCTTAATCTGCTCTGCGATTGTCTCAACCTTTGTTGAGTTAACCTGTGAGCTTCCTGAGCCCTGGTAGCGAGGCTTCTCTACGAAAGGTCCCTTAAGGCATACTGTTGTGCCAGCCTTAAGAGGAAGAATATCCTCATCATTCTTGAGAAGAACTGCTGAATTAATTGCTGCCTTCTTTGCGATTGCATGATGTGCTTCCTTATCAAAGCCCTTTGTATGATCGTTCTCTTTGAAATAGATAGCTGCCTCAATGATTGGGAGGATTGCTCTATCAATCTCCTCCTCTGTGATACGACCTTCACCCTCAGTAGCTGCCTTGATAAGCTCTCTTGCTGAATCAAGACCAGGGTTTGGCATCTCAACATTTGACTGGCACTTAACACCTGCAACATGGTCGTTGCTTGCGCCCCAGTCTGTTACAACGATTCCATCAAAGCCCCACTCGTCTCTAAGAATATCAACAAGAAGATGCTCGTTTTCATTAGCATACTTGCCATTAACCTCGTTATAAGCAGACATGATAGTCTTTGCTCCGCCTTCCTTAACAGCAATCTCAAATGCTGTAAGGTAAATCTCACGAAGTGTACGCTCATCAACAACTGCATTCATTGCCATTCTGCGATACTCACGAGAGTTTACTGCGAAGTGCTTTGGGCAGGAATAAATGTGCTGGCTCTGAATACCACGAACGTAAGCAGCAGCCATCTTTCCTGCAAGAATTGGATCCTCACTGAAATACTCAAAGTTACGTCCACAAAGTGGTGAGCGCTTCATATTAAGTCCTGGTCCAAGGAGTACATCAACATTCTGTGCCACTGCCTCCTCGCCAAGTGCTGCACCAATCTCCTCACCAATCTCTGGGTCCCAGCTATTTGCAACTGTTGCTGCTGTTGGGAAGCAGGTGGCAGGAAGTGAAGCATTAAGTCCTAAATGATCTCCTGCACCTTCCTGACGTCTAAGGCCGTGAGGGCCGTCCGAAAATGTAATTGAATTTATACCAAGTCGTGGGATGTCGCGTGATTCCCACTCATTTTTACCGCTCAAAAGAGCGGCTTTTTCCATCAATGTAAGCTTTGAAATTATTTCTTTAGCGTCCATCTATATCCTCCATAAATCTAGCCCGCTGGTCACAACCACGAGCCACTCAATCATGAATTTACAATACCACGTCAATAAAAAAACAAGTCGCCCCGCAGGACAACTTGTCATTTTTTCGTGATAACTTGCAAAATATGACTTCTTGCTGACCAAACAATGAAATTGTCAGCAAAAATCTATAGGTTTTTGATTTTCCTCAGAAAATCAAGAACCGGACATGGACCAATATTTTCTGAAAGAAAATATTGCTTGGCAAAGCCAAGTTCTTGTGGGCTTTTTCCTTAAGTAGCCCACAAGAAGTCATACTATTTCTTATTCGACAGCAACACTTTTACCTTGAACCATCCGGATTCATAGGAGCAATGCATGGCACCGCCGTATTTCTCGGCAACCTGGTTGATGGATTTAAGTCCAAAACCATGCTTTACATTGTCTCCCTTGGAGGTCTTAGGAAGGTTGTTGCTTCTGAAAATTCTTCTTCTCTGATCACTTCTAAATCTTACATTTGAGGCATCGGAACAATTCTCACACTCCACAATGATAAACTGGTTTCGCTTTCTAACTGAAAGTGTAATCAGTCGCTTTTCAGCATCCTCAATCTGTTGGGTTGCCTCGATAGCATTATCAAGAATATTACCAAAGAGTGAACAGATATCCTTAACGTGAATACCCGACAGCAAATCGCCATCTACCATGGCATTTAATGTAATGTTCTTCTTCTGGCACTGAAGGCTTTTTGTGGTAAGGATAACATCCAAGACCTTGTTTCCAGTATTCATAAAGGATTCCTGAATGGCCAGTGCCTGTTCCATATCCTCAAGAACCTCAGCACGGCGTGCAGGGTCATCCTCATTCTTAAGTGCCATTACATAGTGCTTCATATCATGCATCTCCTTACGGAGTGCCTCGGAATTATCCACAGCCAGCTTGTACTGCTCATACTGCTTCTGGAAAAGCTGATTAATCTCATTACTTTCATTTTTCAGGGTGAGCTCGTTTCGACGTCCCATCTGAGTCATCAGCATGAGCATTCCTCCAAAGTCGACAAGGGTTCGGACATAAAGCATATTTTCCGAAGCTGAAAATGGTGTGCGGATGCTTATAAAACTAATATTTGACATGATAAATGCACCAACACCAGTAAGCACAACACTTATAAGCTCCTTACGACTAATATTAAGATTTCTATCTGGAGCAATATTGCCACGCTCGAAATTGAAATAGATAAGATACGTCAGTGTGTACACCACAAGCATTATCATTACAGAATCCATAATTTGCTTCTGGCCCATGAAATATACAAGCCACACGTATAGCTGCTTATAGAGACTGGCTGCAAACTCCGCCAAAACAAAGGCGTGGGTAGTGATGACTCCACAGTCTAAAGGCTTGATATCAAGCACAAGATATAAAGATAAGTACATAAGCAGCACAGCACCAATCATGGTTGGAATCCAAAGTGAGAGCGGCAAAAGACCTGCAACAAACTGGAAAAGAACCAACATAATACAGGTAAACACGCACTGCACCACGAAGATGTAGTCGTGATGACGTCTTTTGTATATATTAAAATAAACAAAAACCGCCAGCCATTCAGCTATAGCGGTAAATAATCTTGGGGTATCCTGCAGCTTTACAGGGTCTAAGAATGCAGTTAAATCCATTTATAAAATATCCTCCGTCAGAGCAGCCATAAATTCTTTTTTTCTAGCTCTACTTATAGGAAGCACCTCTCCAGAAGTAAGTATAACCTCCTCCTTCTGAACAGCCTCCACAAATGAAAGATTAATAATATAGGCATTGTGGCATTTGCTAAAGCCGTGGGTCATAAGCATCTCTTCAAACTTCTTCAAAGGTCCTGCTGTCACATAGTCCTCATCGTCGCAATGCAAAATAACATTGTTTCGTGAGCTTTCAACATAATGCACAGTATCGCAATCTAGCTTCAACTGCTTATCATCCACCGAAACCTTAATATACACATGCTGGCGCTTTGACTTTACACGAGTGGTAGCCTTGTCAAAAAGCTGGGTGAACTGAGTGAAAGGCACTGGCTTAAGCACATAACCAAGCGCGTCCACTGCATACCCCTGCACCGCATACTGAACTGTTGATGTAATGAAAATGATAATAACATCAGGATCGATTTTACGAATCTTCTCCGCAGCTGCCATGCCATCAAGGTGCTTCATCTGAATATCCAAAAGGATAATATCGAACTGCCCATTATAATCGTCCACAAGATCAATTCCATCTGGCAGATAAGAAATGTTAAACTGCTCCTTACTGGTGCTCTCATATTTACTTATATAATCCTTCAGAAGATTGGCCTGCTCCAGGTCATCTTCAACTATGCATACATTAATCATGTTAATAAAATACATCAATCTTAAATTCTGTGCAAATAATTTAGCCAGAAGCCCTATTAGAACTCCTGGCTAAATATCAACAAAGAGGATCGGTACGATTCCCTTGTTAGCTTTATTAAGCATTCTCGGTTGTATATTATACGCCGATTATTTGTAAAATCTGTGACTATTTTGTAAAAGCTTCATATAATTATCAAAAAAGGCCCTCTGGAATTAATCCAAAGAGCCTCTTAAAAGCTAAATTCATATATTATTTTTTGTGATCCAGTTTCTTGGCAATAGCCATTCCGCTGTTCTGGAAAAATTGAAAAAGAGCAATAAGCAAAATAACTGTGACAATCATGATGTCTGCCTGATAACGATAGTAGCCATAGCGTATTGCAATATCTCCAAGTCCGCCTCCACCAATGACTCCTGCCATAGCTGAGTAGCCAAATACTGTTCCAAGGGCTATTGTAGCATTAGTAATAAGCGAAGTGCGTGCCTCAACAAGAAGTACCTTGAAAACTATCTGTGTATTGCTTGCGCCCATTGACTTTGCCGCCTCGATAACACCTGCATCAACCTCCTTCAGGGAAGACTCTACCATACGAGCAATGTAAGGAGCCGCTGAAACTACAAGTGGTACAATTGTAGCTGTGCTACCATAAGACTTTCCCACTACAAGTCTTGTGAATGGAATGAGCAAAATAAGCAAAATCAAAAATGGTACCGAACGAACCAGATTTGAAATCACATCTAAAACCTTGTATAAAACTGGGTTTGGCTTTAAGCCTGTCTTGTCTGAAACTGTAAGGAGCACTCCCATTGGAAGTCCTAAAACGTATCCTAAAAATGTGGAAACTACACTCATGTAAATGGTCTGTAGTATTCCCTCTAAAATCATATTAACAACGGTGCTATCCCACATAACCATCTACCTCCGCATCTGTGATTTTATCCGCACAAGTTCTTCTGTCATTCAGTCGACTGTCTCCATCAATCCAAAAAAACTTGTCCTCTGGGAGACTAACCTCTCCGATTTTGCCTGTGTCGATAAGATGACCTTCTTCAAGTACAGCCACCTTGTTACAGATTGCCTTCACTACAGACATCTGGTGTGTGATAAGCACGATTGTGATACCATGCTCCTTATTTATCTGTTTGAGAAGTGAAAGAATTGAAGCTGTTGTAGCTGGGTCCAGTGCGCTTGTTGCCTCATCACAAAGCAAAATCTTTGGATTGCTTGCAAGAGCACGGGCTATTGCAACACGCTGCTGCTGACCACCTGAAAGCTGTGATGGATATGCCTTAGCCTTGTCAGCAAGACCTACCTCTTCAAGAAGTGCTATAGCCTTTTTCTTCGTTTCAGCCTTCTTCACTCCCTGAAGTGTGATTGGAAACATAACATTATCAAGAACACACTTCTGCTGAAGGAGATTGAAATGCTGGAAAATCATAGAGATTTCCTGACGTTCCTTGCGAAGCTCCTTCTCTGATAAAGAACCAAGCTCCTTACCTTCGATGATAACCTGACCGCTGGTCGGGCGCTCAAGATAATTGAGACATCGAATCAAGGTACTCTTTCCAGCACCTGACATACCGATGATTCCAAAGATATCACCCTTTTCGATATTCAGATTAATATCTGTAATAGCATCAACCTTAGACACTTTATCCTCAAAGGTCTTTGTTAAATGCTTAATTTCGATTTCATACATCTGTAAAATCCCTCTTTCTAACATAAAACAGTACTTTCACCTTAAACCCTACAACTTACTATGTCAATAAAAGAGGGCAAATGCTCTTATAAAATAAAATTATAGCCTGCTATAAAAAATATTTATAGCAGGCTATTTATTAATTATTAATGTTTTATTATGCCGCCACCAAGGACAACCTCGCCGTCATAGAAAACAGCTGACTGACCTGGGGTAATGGCGCGCTGTGGCTCATCAAAGATAATCTTTGCAGCTGTTGCTCCAACACGCTGAACCTCACATGGCTGTTCTGACATTCTATAGCGTACCTTTGCAGCACACCTGAAGGTCTCAGGCAACTCATCTGGTCCAATCCAGTTGATATTCTCAACATAAACATCTCTTGAGAACAAATCCTCATTCTTACCAAGAACCACCTGATTCTTTTCAGTATCAAGTCTTACAACGTAAAGAGGATATGCTGCCGAAATGCCAAGCCCCTTGCGCTGACCAATTGTATAGCAGACAAGTCCCTTGTGCTTTCCAAGGACCTTCCCCTCCATATCCACGAAATCACCAGGCTCATATTCCTTTCCTGTGAAACGCTTGAGAGCAGAAACATAATCTCCATCAGGGACGAAACAGATATCCTGACTATCCGGCTTATTCGCATTTACGAATTCATGACTCTCAGCAATCTTTCTGATTTCATCCTTTGAGTACTCACCAAGTGGAAAATCTGTATGGGCCAGCTCATCCTGAGTCATTGAATACAGTACATACGACTGATCCTTGCTTGCATCCTTTCCCTTAAGCAACTGGTATCCATTATCGCATTTACGAACTCGAGCATAATGTCCAGTTACAATCTTGTCACAGCCAAGCTCCTTTGCTCTGCGATATAGCTCACAGAACTTCAAATGCTTGTTACACTCGATACAAGGATTCGGTGTCATAGCATGCTCGTAGCAATCGATGAAATTATCGATTACCTTCTCCCTGAACTGCTCCTTGAAATTCCAGGTATAGTGTGGCATGCCAAGCTTTCTTGCAACATCCTTTGCATCCTGCACATCATCAAGAGAACAGCAGGTGCTTGTCTCAGACAAATCCACATCCTCATTGCCGTAAAGCTTCATAGTACAGCCTACACATTCATAATTCTTTTCTTTCATTAAAAGAGCGGCAACACTACTGTCCACGCCGCCGCTCATTGCTATCAGTGCCTTCATAAATCCTCCATTTATGATTAGACTATACCTTCTATATTGCTATCAGTCAACTACCAAACCGCTAGGCAAATACAAGGAGCCAGCTATGCAGACAACTTCAGCCTGCTGAATTACCGAAGATATTCCATCTGCATCCGTCAGCGCTTCTGCTTTGCATCCTCGCGCCTGAATCATCTCTGCCAAGTCCTCAGGCTGCATAGTCCTTTGATTTGGAACTGCTACTGTAAAGACTTGCTCTGCCAAAGGAAGCAATGTATCAAGCATTATATCCACTTCCTTATCCTTTAGGATTCCAAGAATAAAGGTAATCTTTTTATCTGGAAAATATTCTCGCAGGGAGTCTGCCAGAACCTTTGCTCCCTGCCTATTATGCCCACCATCGATAATCACCGGTGGATTATTTTGCAAAAGACTAAAGCGACCGAACCACTCTGTATTTCTGATACCTTCCACAATTGCCTTCTTTGAAATATCATAGCCTGCGCCCCGAAGTTTTTCGGCAGCCATAATTGCTAATGCAGCATTTTTAATCTGATAGGTTCCAAGTAGCTTTGTCTCAAATACCTCATCTCTGTCTTCAAGCTTGAAGCTTTGACCAGACAAAGAGCGTTCTAAAACTGTCGCACTTGGGCAGTAGCTCAACTCTATAGTAAGACCTTCGCATTTTTTCGAAAGTACCTGCTGTACCTCTTCCTCCTGCTGGGCAGAAACTACCACTGTACCAGACTTTATTATACCTGCTTTCTCAGATGCAATCTCTGCCAGGGTGTCTCCAAGAATCGTCATGTGATCATAGCTGATAGGTGTAATCACCGTTACAAGAGGCGAAGGAATCACATTGGTTGTGTCCACTCTTCCACCCAGACTAACCTCCATCACAACGATGTCGCAGCCCATTTCTTTGAAATATAAAAAGGACATTACAGTAAGTATTTCGTACTCGCTTGGATATATACCCTCGCTGGCCAACTGATCATAAGCCGGCTTTATACATGAGAAAATCCTGTTGAAATCCTCATCTGAAATATCATTTCCATTCACCCTGAACATCTCGTTATAAGCATACAAAAAAGGTGAGGTAAATAACCCCACCTTTAAACCTGCCTCTTTGAGAATGGATGCGATAAAAGCTGAAGTTGAACCTTTTCCGTTAGTTCCTGCCACATGTATATATTTCAAGTCCTGATGAGGATTGCCCAGCTTTTTAAGCAGCGCAAGCTCAGCATCCAGCGAAAAGAAATCTGCTGCCCTCTTTCCTCCTGACTTTGGAGGAACGAAATGTGGAAGATTCTTTAAAAACTCAAATCCATTATCCAAAAATCAGCCCTCTGTTTCTGACCTTTTCCACGGCCTTAATCAACACATAAGTAATTGCAATATTGATAGGAAGCATAATCAGTTCCTTTGGCAAACGCATCACTATTGTAGCAATGTAGCCATTCTGGAAATAAAGAAGATTAAGCCAATAGCTGTTCAATATTATTCCAACGACCACCATGTGAATTGTCTGTGCCACTGCGATTCTAGGCAATGTAAATCTTCTGCCGTGAAGCACCAAACCATAAATTATTCCCGATACGGCTGAGCTCACCGTAAATCCAGGAAAGAATGGACCTGTTGGCTTCACCAGATATCCTCCGATATCAACCAACGCCCCTACAACTGCGCCCACGCCAGGGCCGAATAGCATACCAGCCAAACAGATAGGCATCGAGCCAAATCTGATTTCAATAAACTGGTTCACGGGGATTTTGAAAAATCCCAATACTATACCGATAGCGGTAAGCATAGCTGCAACAGTAAGTGTCTTTGTGTCTCTAAGTTTCTTCATAAAAAATGCACCTCCTTTGCAGTTCCGTTTGCCTACAATGGAGGTGCATCTAAAATACAACTCTTATGTAGCAGCGGGATGCGACCATAAAACCGCGGTTTTACCCTTCGTCCAAATGACAACTCCCTGTTCACCTGGCACTTAACGCTTTACAGTCTACTCTGCATTTGTTTTCTCGAATATAATAGTTGACCTTTCCCGCAATTGCAATAGCTTTTCGCAAATAAATCACAATAAATTCTCCCCGCCGCGTGGTGTCAGTGGTACTCGACGCACATCATGGTAAGGTCGTCGAATTGCTCTGCTTCCTTTACGAAAGCATTTACGTCGTTGTGTACGATGGTGACTATATCCTGTGGCGATGCATCAGGGTTTTGGTTGAGGGCTTCAATCATACGGCTGGTGCCATACATTTTGACATCGGCATCGGTGGCTTCTGGAACGCCATCGGTGTATAGGAATATCTTGTCTCCATGATTAAGAAGGATTTCATATTCCTTGTAGCGTATGCCCTCCATTCCTCCAATGACCAAACCGTGCTTGTCCTTGAACAATTCGAAGGCACCGTCAGCCCTTTTGAGAGCTGGATATTCGTGACCTGCATTTGCGCAGGTAAGCTTTCCACTTGATATTTCAAGGATTCCAAACCATACAGTGACAAACATGTCAGTCTGATTGTTAGCCGAAAGTGCTTCGTTGGCCTTTGTCAGGGTCTCGCCTGCCGACTTTCCAAGCATCGCACAGCTCTGTAGTATGGTCTTTGAAATCATCATAAACAGTGCAGCTGGAATTCCCTTTCCTGATACGTCAGCCATGACAAGTCCTAAATGATCTTCGTCAATCAGGAAGTAATCATAGAAATCGCCGCCAACCTTTCTTGCAGGAGTCATGGTTGCAAAAATATCAAACTCATCCCTGTCAGGGAATGGTGGAAAATCATGAGGGAGCATACCAAGCTGAATTTTGGTGGCCAGGGTGAGCTCCGTGCCTATCCTCTCCTTCTCAGCTGTGGCATTCTTAATATCCACGATGTATTCCTTCATTCTCTCTGTCATTAGTCCGAAGGAATTTGCAAGCTTCTGAACCTCATCACCAGTGTTCTTGTTCCACTGGAAATCAAGTTGATCACCATCCAGATTCTCGACCTTGTAGGTAAGCTCTTCTATAGGCTCAACCAAATGGTTGCTAAGAATATTAGTTGTCACTGCAACAGCTATACCTATGATAATAATCAACATAATAATTGTGAGAAATGATGCTCCGATTGTGGCCTGAACATCATGCATCTCTTTCAAGTGATTGTCCTTCAGTGATGCTAAAAGGCTTTCGTTAGGAGCAAGAACAAGTTCTTCTGGAACAATTGATATCAGGGTCCAGCCAACTGTTTCTATCGGATAGTAGGCCACGAAGCTTCGAACGCCATTGACGTCCATGTGTGCCAGACCATCCTTGCCTTCTGAGGCTCTGTTTACAATATCGTTGAAGCCAACAGAATCCCCCTTATCTCCTAGTACTGATTCCCTCTGAAGTTCTCCTTCATTACTTGATGAGAAAAGAATTTTACCTGATCTATCTATTACACAGGAGGTTCCAGCATCGCTGATTCTGGCATTCATCATCATGGACTCAATTCCTTCAAGATAAAGTCCAGCGCCTGCTACGCCCACGAAGTCATCTTCCTTGTATATTGGAGCTCCACACATAATGGCAAGCCTTCCTGTATCATAGTCAGGGGTAACCTCTGCGTAGTACGCACTTTCAGTTTCCTTTGCTCCTATGTACCAAGGTCGTTTTCTGGCATCCAAATGCGAATAATTACCATCTGCATCCCATCGCTCTTCAAGCACTGGACCTGCAAGAAACATAAGGCCAGTCTCTGTACCGATGCTTACCGCGCCAAGCTCCGGATACTGCTCGTACATTGCAAGCATACTACCTTCCAGATTGCCAATCATATATAACTCTTCTAAAACCGCAGCATCTGTAGGATTTACGTCCTCCGCATATACGAATTGCCCCATGATTCTTCCTAGATCAGATTTCTCCAGAGGCTCGATTTTGGCCCTTCCGTACTTATCTGGATTGCTGTAAATCTCGGTTGCCGAATCGGCAATCATTTCAACAGATCCTGCAAAATTTCTGAAGGTTTCATTCATTACGTATGCGCAACCCATTGTGGTGGCGGTAAGCTGCTCCGTAACTGCATCGCGCATGGCTTTATCAGTGTACTGCTCAACCTGAGTCTCAGAATTTTCAGAGTTATCAAGCAGTATCCTTTTGACCCTGTTTGTAATATAAAATGTGATGATAACAAACATAACAAGAAGTAACGATGACACTATCATCATTATTCTCATCACCTTTTTCTTCATAAAGCATACTCCTGCTATACATAATTGAGAATCAACATAAATTCCCTCAATTTTTATTCTAATTAAAACACAGCTAATTACCATACAAGACACAGAATAGTCACAAAAAAGGAACTGACATTGCTGTCAGCTCCTTCCTGCTTTAAATATTTAATTACTTAAGTGTAATATTTCCCTTTACTTCACCATAGTCTGAAGCCTTAACCCTGCCGCCAAGCTGAGTGTTAACGTAATCCATAACAGCCTCATCCATTACAATACCTGTGTCAAACTGGTTTACTGCGCTACCAAATGCGTAGTATGTGTCACCACCTGCTGCAACGAAGTTGTTTGTAACAACTGCATATGTGTCATCAGCCTTGAATGGCTTTCCGTTGATGCTCTGGATTGTAACACGGTTAATTGAAGCTGGCTTATAGTATGTAGAATCTGGATAAGCCTCTCCCTGAGCAAATGGAACCTTTGTATCTACAGTAAACTTAATTCCAGAAACCTGTGGGAATCCACCAACAGCATCTGGTGTGCAATATGTACTTGCTTCAAGTGCCTCAAGGAGCACTGAACCCTTTACATAAATAACTGCAACTGTGTTTCCGAATGGAAGAACTGTATTAATGTCCTTCTTTGTAACTGAACCAGCGTTGATAGAAGCACGGATACCACCACCATTTGTGATAGCAACTACGTGATCCTCAGGAACAGTTAAAGCACCTTTTTCCTTAGTAACGCTCCACTTAAGACCATCAGCAATTAAATCACCAAGGTTTGTCTCCTCTGTTCTAACACCAGGAGCCTTCTTACCATTGAGATCAATGTCAGACTTTGCAAGCTCAACACTGTACTCAGCATCAACTAAATCTGTAATTGTCTTTGAAACTGCCTCAACACCTTCATCCTTAAGAACGCCATCATCAAGCTTTACAAGATACTTGCTCTCTACCTTCTTTGTAGCGTTGTCGATAACTACTACACCAGCGTACTCAAGCTTTGTACCTGTAGAAGTAACAGCCTCGCCATTCTCACCCTCTGTCATTACTGTATGTGAGTGTCCATCGAGGAAAAGATCAATGCCTGTTGTGTTAGCAAGTAAATCTGTACTTCTGTGTCCATCAGCAGCAGACTCAGCATCAACACCAAGATGTCCTAAGCAAATAACCAAGTCAACGCCCTGAGCCTTGAGTGCATCAATCTGTGTCTGAGCTGAAGTATAAAGCTCTGACTTAGATGCAAACTTGATGCCCTTAATAAGAGCTGGGTTAACCTTTGTCTGTGTCTCAGGTGTCTCTAATCCGATGAAACCAATCTTAAGTCCTGATGCTGTTGTTGCAACATAAGTAGGATCAAGAATTGGGTTACCCTTCTTGTCAAAAACATTTGCACAGATTACCTTGAAGTGAGCTCTTGCAAGATTTGTCTTGAGCTGCTCATAACCGTAATCAAATTCATGATTTCCAAGTGTAGCAATGTCATAACCTGCTGCATTCATCATAGTTACAGCGTATAAGCCCTTTGTTGTGCTTACATAAGCTGTACCCTGGCTGAAATCACCGATGTCTGCAAGAATAACTTCTGCGCCTCTTGCTCTGATTTCATTTCTGAGAGCTGCTACCTGTGAGTACTTGTCAATCTGACCGTGAACATCGTTTGTGTGAACGATTACAGTCTTTCCTTCAAAGCTCTTTGGAAGCTCTGCAACCGACTTAACATCTGCCTTTGTCTCAGCAGCGTAAGCCTTCACTGGCATGAATCCCATAGTAACAACCATGGCAAGTGCCAGCACGAGAGTGATTACTCTCTTGAATCCTTGTAACTTTTTCATAAATTACCTCCTTTGGTTTTTGGGTCAATATACCCCATCCATCTCATATTATATCTAAATTTATATAAAAAAAACAGGTCCCACGGGTGAATGGGACCTGAAAAAACTGATTATTTTTTATAAAATTTTTATCTAACAGAAACTACTACAACTCTGTGTCCGAAGAATGGATCTGTTCCTTCAACAGTTGCAAGACCAACGCCAAGCCACTTGCTGTAAGTTACCATCCAAGCATTGTAGTCCTTGCCTACCTGAAGCTTAACTACTGTGCCCTTCTTTACGCCGAAGTAAGAAGCCTCGTCGTTCTTGTTAACCTTGTACTCAAGATTCAAAGTGACGACATTTCTCTTCTCATCCCACTTAACGTATCTAGACTTAAGATTTGCTGAAAGGATGTGTACCTGTGCATCAGCGATAACATCAAGTGCAACCTCCTTCTCGCCTGTGAAGTTTGTGCTGTTAGCTCTAACTACTGCATAGTACTGGCCATCGCCGTTTGAAGCGTATGCTGGAAGCTGCTTCATCTCCTTGCCGTCCTTGCCAAGCTTGTAAGTGATTACATAATCATTCTTAGAAACCTTCTTACCATTGAACTTAACAGTAACGTTTGGAGTTGTAGCCTTTGACTTCTCCTTAAGGTTCTTTGGAGCTGTGAACTCAAAGCCTTCTCCTGCGAAATCAGCTGCTGCAATTGTAAAGTTAGCCTTAAGCTCGCCTTCATACTCGCCCTTAAGCTTAACGATTACAGTTGGAAGATTCTCATCAAAGTCATCTCCCATACCTGTGCTAACCTTTGTAGCTGCGTTCTTGTTGTTTTTGTAAGATACCTTGTAATCAATTCCCTTAACAAGTGTCTTGTCGCCAACAACTACAACTACCTCTGGCTTAAGTGCCTTTCCTGTATAAACAACATCCTCAATAACTGAGATTGTTGGTACTTCCTCAACTGGCTCCTCTGGCTCAACCTCAGCATCAACAAGTGTAACCTCGCCGAATACTCTTGGTGCACTCCAGCCGTTGCCTGTCTCATCGTACCATGTTCTTGTACCAATACGTCCGCCATCAGCACCATCATTAATCTGAAGATCAAGACCGATTGCCTGACCAACCTCTGGTGTGATATCTGTCCATGCAAATGATGCCTCAACCATGTAGCCATCATCTGTTAATGTAACAGCGTGCTCGCAATTCTCCTCAAGGCACTTTGTACCATTGAAGCTTGTCTCATTTAAGTAGTTAATTCTGTACTGCTTGTCGTCATCCTCAAAAGCGTCTGACTTATTATTGTTCTCATCGATGAATACCTCAACAGAATCCTTCTCGTGAACAGCGCTAGCTGATGCATCAAGAACAGAATCCTTTACGTTCATAAGAACATAGAGCTTGCTCTCATCCCAAAGAACCTTAGCTGAAGCTGTAGCATTTGGATGTGAGCCACCTGTGATTGTGAGCTCAACATCCTTTGCATTTGCCCAAACATCATCAACCTCACCATCAACAACTGGTGTACCCTTTACAACTGACATGTAAGGCTTGCAAAGTGCCTTGGCGAAGTACTTGCTTCCCTCATCCTGTGTAAGTCGAAGGTTGTTGAATGCATGCTGGCCATCCTCATCTGTAACAACAACATCAAGTGCAAACTTAGAAGAGGTAACGAACTCCTCTGCGCCCTCAAGCTCAAGTACGCACTCTCCATTTTCATCAACAGCTGCCTCAGTTGTCTTAACCTCAGCACCGTCTTCCATTGCCTGAGCAAAATCTACATAAAGCTTAACACTCTGAGCACCTGGTGCCTTAACCTTAACAGCAACCTTGTTCTTGTCCCAAACAGGGACGAAGCTGTAATCTGTGCCTTCAATCTTTGCCTGCTTGCCGTGAGCGAAGATATCGCTGCCTGAAGCCTGAACTACTGTGATAGACTTGATTGCAGGCTCAAGCTTGCTTGGATCAACAAATGCCCAGTAAGCTGGCTTAGCCTTGTAATCGCCGTCGAAAAGAAGTGGAACCTGCTTCTGTCTGCCGTTTGCTCCGCCACCAACACTGCTGCTTGTCTGAAGCCATGAGTTAGGATCGATAACGCCCCAAACTGTGATGTTGTTTACATCGATACCTGGCTCAGCGTCGATTTCCTTATAAGCATCAAATACATCCTTATATCTGTAAGCTTCCTTTGTGTACTCAGCTGAAAGCTCAGCATCTGTGCCACCGAAGTCTGAGCTGCACTTGAAGTCAAGCTCTGTAACCTGGATTGTACCAACAATCTTACCGTATCTAATACCACAGTTGATAATCTGCTGCTTAGATGGTGATTGCATATTGTGGTGTCCCTGCATACCGAAGCCTGTGATTCTTGTAGGAAGAACTGAATCCTTCTCATGCTTCTTTACGCTTTCAAGTAACTGCGCGATTGCATCTGGCTTGTTGCCTGAGCACTCGTTATAGTCATTGTAGTATAACTCAAGGTTATCCTGGCCCATCTCATGCGCATAGTAGTTTGCAAATCTAAATGCATTAAGAATGTACTCAGGTGCATCCTCTGAGCTTCCAATACCATAAATTCTAGCCCAGTTTGATCTTTCACTAGGATCTGCACTTCTGTATGTGCCAGAGCCATCAGAGCATGCCTCATTTACAACATCCCATCCATAGAACATATCCTTGTACTCTGATGAGAATACATGCTCAAATACACTCTTAATGAACCACTCGTGACGAAGAGTCATCTCCTCTGGAGATACCCAATCACCATTTGGATCATAGTTCTCCTTGAAGAACCATTCTGGTGTCTGTGAGTGCCATGTAAGAACGTGACCTCTTACCTTTATCTGGTCATCTGGATTTTCATCGTTCCAATCCTTAATTGCATCAAGCATCTTCTCAGCACGTGAGAAATTAAGAGTAGGAACCTTCATGTTCTCGTGAGTAACACCCTTTGAATCTGTCCATGTCTCCTCAACAATCATGCCCTCTGAAGGCTTGTCATTCTGATAGTTGAAAAGAGCATCTGGCTTAAACTCGTTTCCAAATGTAACGGCATTGAAGTGCTTCTCAACAAGGTCCATAAGTGTCTTGTCAGAAATCTCTGAAAGCATGATAGCTGCACCTGTGTAAGAATTCTTTCCAATACCCTTTGTAGATGAAACATAGTCCTTTAAATCAGGAATGTCTCTCTCGATTGACTTCTCTTCAACCTCTTCCTCAACCTCAGATGGCTTTGGGAAATCAGCTTCCTCTCCAACGAGAGTTAAAGTAATGCTACTGATTGTATAAGATGTTGAACCGTCAGCTGTTGTCATTAAGCCGATTCCGTCGAAATCAGCCTTATCTGTATTTTCAATAACATTTGTTCCGTAAGCTGGCTTAACTTCTTCGCCTTCATTACGAAGCTTTACAGTAAACCTCTGAACATCACCCTTCTTGATGTTTACCTTAACAGCCTTAACCTGCTTACCTTTAATCCCCTCTGGTAAACCTAAAACCTTTTCAGCATACTGTCCGCTGTAAGAAATCTTAAAAGCGCCGCCCTTGACAGTTACTTCTGTACCCCATGAGCCGCCTTTGCTGTAATCCTTGTCGAAATCAATCATTGGATATGTGATTTCACACTCCTGATCTTCTTCCTCTTCAGATTCCTCTTTATCTTTGTCAGATTCATCTTCCTTGTCAGCATCGTCCTTTGATTCCTCATCCTCAGACTCATCCCTCTTTGAATCCTTCTTTTCAGAGTCCTCGTCCTTAGAATCCTTTGAGTCTTTTGAATCCTCTGATTTTTCTTCTGACTTAGAATTTTCCTCTGTCTTCTCTTCCTTGTCCTCCTTGCTGTCCTTTGAAGATTCCTTAGACTCCTCGCTGGTTTCAGCATCTTCAGACTCAGAAGCTTCTTCCACTGTCTCCTCAGTAGCTACATCAGTAGCCTCAGTTGCGTTGACTGTAGGAGGCACAACAGTGGTTGCCATCATTGCAGAAATAGCAACAACGGAAAGACACTTGTAAAGCCTTCTTTTTACCATACCCATATATTCTCCTTCTTTTTAATGTAAAGACACCGCGGTAAGGCTATTTTAACATTCAAAGGAGACGTAAAAAGGGGGATAAACTATATGTTTATCCCCTACAAAGTTTCAACCGATGCATATTCGACAATTATTGATAATTTATGGCTTTTCTTGCCTAATTCTTGCCCTTGTATAATACACTTTCCTTTGGTCCAAGATAAGATTTTCTTATCTCAGTTCCATCCTTCCAAAGTACAAGCTTTTCAATAACCACAGCTGGGTCAATGGCTGTCAGCTTAATTTCGTTAAGTCCCTTCTTCAGCCTAAGCTTGCAGCTTCCAATGTGAATCTGATCAAGCACACCCTTTCTCCAGCTTTCAGACTTCCATGGGTCAAAGCCTTTTTCTGGTATCGTATTTACGATATTTCTAGGATTATTATTTACTGCAACACCAAGTTCAAGCTTTCCTCTATAAACAACTGGATTAGAAGCTGCTGCATAAATATGACAGGTAAACTCTGCATCCTCTTCTGAGAATACATTATAGATAAGCGCTGGCGCATCTTCCTCTTTATCAAATCTGATATTCTGAGGATATGCCTTCATTCCGCTTTCTGTCTTGCCGTAGTCCTTAATCTCCTTATACTCAGCAACAGCTGAAGGAATTGCTTTGCTGAAGTGACCTGCCTCAATTGAAATACATCCATCAGCCTCAAGGAAGCATTGCTCATTTGTCTCAGATAAATCCAAATCTGTTACGTTTACCTGAATCTCTACCATGGTAATGCTGCCACCGTTTTCTGACTCATCAGCAACAACCTCGCAGTCATCTCCGTATATACGAATCATGGTTGAAGAACTGTTATCCCACTTATCTCTGAGAACCTTCACATAATATACGATAGAATTATCAATCACTGCTGCTTCATTCTTCTTGATAGGATTATCATCGTACTCGCTCTTTATCTCAAGCCAATCGCCATCCCAGTCAATGTGGTAATGAAGCTCCTTCTCGCCACCATTTCCAATTTCAATGCCAGCCTCTGGTCTTGACTGGAAGCAAAGTGGCAACTGAAGAACATGTCTTGTCCATCTGTGTGCCCCAGTGAAATCCTCTCTGTCAGCGATGCTTACCATAAGTCTACTGTCTCTCACTGGATTGTAATACTGGCATACTGGATACTGACACTGCTCATCATTCCAATTCGTAAATCCGATATGGTAAACAGACTGCATGTGATTCCACTTACCATTGTTTCTTGTATGATACTCATCCACCAGCTTGCGCTCATAGTTAATATTGCTTCTAATCACATCAGCATATTCATTGGCTATCTTCTTGCCCTGTCTGATGTAATTTGCATTGATGCTGGCAGAAATCTGCATGTTGTTGATTGCTCCTACTGACTTAACTGGGTAATAAATCAGCTGATAGAAGCACTCCTCAAGCTCTGTTGCCTTCACCTTATCAAACAGTGTGTCCGCATCAAAATTCATATCGCATATACGATCTAACATTTCAAAGGCTTCATTCTCGTGAACAGCATGATAAGTATCTGGACGAAGGGCCTCAGGTCTACGCTTTGCATTCAAGCCAACATACTGATTAATGAGCTTCGCTCCCTGAACTGCAACCTCCTTATCAAATCCAAGATTCTTAAGCCAGTTCTCCGTATATACAGTTGTCTGGTTGATTGCTGATGTGCCCCACTTATCAAAGTCATAAGCCAAATCAAGGAAATAGCTAAGTGGTAACTCCTGATTCTTAATATCACCTACGTTCACAATCCATGCGGAACGTACACCGTAATCATAGGCCATTGTCATCTGCTCCCACACCTTTGAAAGAGGTGATGAGTTGATCCAAAGATATGACACTGGCTCACCGAAATAATCAAAGTGATAATACATTCCAAAGCCACCTGACTTTTTGCGCAGGTCATCATCTGGAAGTGTTCTGACGTTTGCAAAATTATCATCACAAAGCATCATAATATCATTATCAAGGGCATCCCAATCCTTCAGACCCTTTGTGGTCTCGTCACCGTAATAGTAATCCTCCACCTCTTTATAAAGAGCAAGAAGTTGTGGATGCTCAGAAGGTGCATACTTTGCGATTAACTCCTTCTGCTTAGTGATGGCTGACTTTAAAACATTTATATTATCTTCAAGAGTAGCATCTGCTGGCATAAGATAAGAATCGTTCTCGCCACGCATACCAATTGTAATCAGATTCTCAAAATCCTTGTTACGAATCAGGCCATCCTTCCAAAATTCTGTAATGCCTTCTGCATTTGAAAGGAAGCTCCAATCCTCGCCATACTGAGGATTGTCATGACGAAGTCGCTGGAATTCCTGCCCAGAACGGCAGCAAGGCTCATGATGAGACGCTCCAACAATAACGCCCATCTCATTTGCCAGTTCCGCATTTGCGAAGTAATCCAATGTAAAATCTGAACGCCACATAGCAGGCCAGATATAGTTTCCTTTTAATCTAAGAAGTAGCTCAAAAATCTTCTCATAAAGAATTGGACAAGGACTTATGCTGCCATAATTTTCCTTAGCCCACTCTCCAAGGCAAGGCTGTTCATCATTTATAAAGAAACCTCTGTATCGCACTGATGGTTCCTTTGATACCACACAGATATCTTTATCGAAAACAACTTCGGAACGTCTCTTCACAGTTGCATCTGCCCAATAATACCAAGGTGAAACCCCCATCTTCTCTGAAAGATTAAACATTCCATAGGTAGCACCGCGCTTATCGCTTCCGATTATGGCAAGAATCTTCTGAGTGGCATCTGCAGGATTTCTGAACATGAAAATGCCATATACCTCACGCTTTCCCTTTATCTCTGAAACGTCTATCGCATTTACGAATTGGTTATTTACAGCCTCGCTCTCAGCTAGGCCAACATAAATAACATACTTGCTATCACCTGGAAGCTCCTCCACTATCTCTGGCTTTCTTCCAGTAACACGCTTTATATCCTCTGCGAATATCTCAGTCATTTTCTTCATTCCATGAACGCCATTATCATCAAGCACTATCGTAGCCAGGCTTCCATCTTTAAATAATTCAAACATTTTCTCTTCTCCTTATACAAGGCTTCCCCATAATTTCAACTATCCTAGATTTTATCAATTCCTTGCTTTCCACACAGTATAATTCTTTACCTATTAAGCGCAAAAACTTGTATACTACTATTCCTCATATCTAATAATCTGTTTCTAAATATGATAATATGAAAATAAATTATTTCACCTGCAACATTTTCCAGTCCTAAGTTGTATCCATATTAGAGCGAACAAAAGAAAGGAACATCATGGATTACAGTATTAAACTTGAAGACAGCTTCAGCATCAAAGACTTCTTTCTAAAACTCTATTATGCTGTCATCAATAATATAAAAAGTGACTCCATAGATAGGGCTGAACTGAACTCTATTGCTGAGCAAATTTTGAAGGACTATGGCAATGACATTCTTCGTTTTGCCTACTCCTACCTTCACAATATGGAAGATAGCGAGGAAATTGTGCAGGAAACTCTGATTCAATATCTGAAAACAGCACCTTCCTTCGAAAATGAGGCCCACAAAAAAAGCTGGTGCATGACGGTTGCTGCAAATCTTGCAAAAAACAAAATCAAATACAACCGCATTCGCCAGACTGATGAGCTAATGGAAGAATTAGTTGCCGAGGAACGTGAAGATTTATCCTTCCTGTGGCAGGCAGTAAAAGAGCTTCCTGAAAACTATAGCGAGGTAATTCACCTCTACTACTATGAGGGCTATTCCACCGCTGACGTTGCAAAGCTCTTAGAAATGAAGGAATCTACAGTCCGTTCAAACTTAAAACGTGGTCGTGAGAAGCTCAAAGAAATTCTAAAGGAGGCGTATGATTTTGAGTAAGAAATATGATGAAGTTATGGATAGAATTTCACTTTCAGATGAATCGAGGGAAAGAATAATGAATAACATAAAGAAATTCGGTGATGATTCTAATATCATCCGATTTACCAATTGGAAGAAATACACTGCAATTGCCGCAGCGCTGGCAGTTGTGGTAGTAGGAGGAAGTGTAATTTACATGCAAAGTAATGTTTCAAAGCAAATGGATGGTTCAACATATCTTTTAGACTCCGCGTACGAATCTGCGACAGAGGAAGCTGCTGAACCAGATGTAGCTGGTGGAACAAAAGGAGCTCCAAGTAATGATGGAGCCTTCAAAACTGAAGAAGCCACAGAAGGAGAATATGATATCTCTACTACAATTGCAAATCCAATCGTTGAATATAATTCATTGAAAGAACTGTGCGATGCTGCCGGCTTTGAAATCAAAGAGCTTGATAATCTTCCATTTAAGATTACCTCAACCAGCTACACTCTCATTGCAGGCGAGACTGCACAAATCATCTACTATGGTGAAGGCGACAATGAAATCTGCTACCGCAAAGCCCTTGGCTCTGAAGACATCAGCGGTGACTATAACACCTACAATTATCAGGACACCCTCGAAGTAAACGGCAACACCATCACCCTCAAAGGCACCGAAGCCAACCTCTTCAACCTCGCCCTGTGGCAAGATAGCACCTACACATATTCCCTTTACGTCACACCAAACTGCTCCCGCGACGTATACGAAAATATGATTTCGTCAATAGTTGAATAAACAAAAAGCGACCCCAATAATCTAGGCAAGCGCGAGCAGGGAAGCATCATGCCAAGCATGGGAGGGACCTACACCGGGCGGGACAGGGGTAATATTTTCCGAGCTTAGCGATGGAAAATGTTGCCCTAGTAAGCGAAGCTTACATTTCTTAGGGGCCCATGCTTGAGTATGAGGGGTGCCCTGCGGGAGCACAAAAGACTACAAGGGTCGCTTCTTATTTTATTTAATTATATTCCTAAGAATCTTTTAACTTCTGCACACATTTCAGATACTTCTACTACAGTATCATGCTTTACAGGCGCAGTCCTAATCTCCTCGATTGCGTTAGGTACCTTCACCTGACCAAGCTCCGAGAGCTTATCCACAAGCACGAAATCCTCTTCCTTCTCATAAGCAGAGTCAATTGCTCCCATTACCGCACGTGTAAACTTAAATGGGCTGGCTGTGGATGCAATAACTGTAGTCTTGTCATCCCCAGTCTCTTTCTTGTACTTGTTGTATACGCTAGCTGCAACACCTGTATGTGTATCAATGATATAGCCTGTCTCATCATAAAGAGCCTTAATAGTATCACCAGTCTCCTTTTCAGAAGCATAGTTTCCATAGAAGCAATCAAGCTTAGCTTTCATGTCAGCTGTAATTTCATATTTTCCAGTAGACTTGAGACTTTCCATGAGCTCGCTGTTCTTTGTAGCATCATCACCTGCGATATGATAAATCAAACGCTCAAGGTTGCTTGAAATAAGTATGTCCATTGAAGGAGAATTTGTAAGGATAAACTCACGGTTCTTATCATATTCACCTGTAGTGAAAAAGTCGTAAAGGACCTTATTCTCGTTTGAAGCACAGATAAGCTTCTCAATAGGAAGTCCCATGTTCTTTGCATAATAAGCAGCAAGAATATTTCCAAAGTTTCCTGTAGGGACTACCACGTTAATTGTTTCTCCACTGGCAATCTTCTCTTCACCTAAAAGCTTTGAATACGCATATACGTAGTAGGCAATCTGTGGAACAAGACGGCCAATATTAATAGAGTTTGCAGATGAGAACTGGAAGCCTGCTGCATCTAACTCTGCTGCAAGAGCTTTGTCATTGAACATCTCCTTAACACCAGTCTGGGCCTGATCAAAATTGCCCTTAATTCCAACAACATGTGTGTTATCACCCTTCTGTGTAACCATCTGGCGCTCCTGAATTGCTGAAACACCATTCTTTGGATAGAAGACAACAATTCTTGTACCTTCAACATCAGCAAATCCTGCAAGTGCAGCCTTACCAGTATCACCTGATGTTGCAGTAAGAATTACGATATCATTCTTAATATTATTTTTACGAGCGGAAGTAATCATAAGATGTGGCAAAATAGAAAGTGCCATATCCTTAAATGCAATTGTTGCGCCGTGGAAAAGCTCAAGATAATATGCTCCATCAGCATATACAAGTGGTGCAATTTCCTCTGTATCAAACTTACTGTCATATGCACTATTAATACAATGCTTCAACTCTTCCTCTGTAAAATCTGTAAGAAAAAGCTTAAGTACTTCATAAGCAACTTCCTGATATGACATTTCCGCGAGCTTCTCAACTGGAACATCAAGCTTTGGAATAGATGTAGGAACGAACAATCCACCATCATCTGCAAGGCCCTTCAAAATAGCCTGTGACGCTGTGATTGTAGCCTTGTTTGCATCTCTTGTACTAACATAATTTACTGCCATGATTCTTCCTCTCTTTATAAACATCTTTTCAGAATACTGTAGCACAGTGAAGAACTAAAGTCTACATGAAAATATGCCAAACTTTCCTTTCATAATTTTCCCTTAAGTTTAGTGATTTATCGCATATCCACCTTTATCTTATCAATAAGTGTAATATCAGCTGGAAGCCAAGGGACATTATCAATGTTTTCTCTTGTAAGCCACTTTGCAGCTTCAGCCTCTTTTAATTCCAAATGTCCTTCCTTCACTTCACAATAGAAACAATCCATAGACAGATGGAATGTAGGGTAATCATACTCTATAGTATCAATAAATGGTCCTACTTCGATAAGAGTATCAAGCTCTTCCTGTATCTCTCTTACAAGAGCTTGCTGAGGTGTTTCTCCCGCTTCTATCTTGCCACCAGGAAACTCCCAGCCACCTTTAAAATCACCATATCCTCTTGCGGTTGCAAAAATCTTATTCTTCTCTTCAATTGAATCGCAGATAACTGCTGCAACGACTTTAATTGTTTTCATCAATTCTCTCTATTTTGATACTTTACTAAATAGTGTGTCCAAATTGGGGTATTTTTATACATCACACAGTGCGAACATGTACGATGGAATTCTTAGAATTCCGTCAACTTCTACTAAGTTCTTCGGATGCACAATCATTGGATTATCAACTTTTCGCTTGAAAATATCAACAAATTTTCCTATAGACAGGGCACTGTAATTCTTTGAAGATTTAACCTCAATAGGATTAACTTTGTAATTAGTTTTACTATCATTTGAAATTAAGAAATCTATTTCAATATCATTTCTATGTTTTTCTTCACTGTACCTAGTATAGAAATACAATTTTTTGCCCTTTGACGCTATAATTTGAGCAATAACATTTTCATAAAGCATCCCCTCATTTAATGATAGCTTCCCGTCCATAATATTGGCAAAAACTTTTTCTTCCGTTATTTCATTCTCAGCAAAAGCCAAACTCACAAGTAAGCCTGTATCACCCATGTAACATTTAACTGCGGATTCGTTTTTATTCAAAGCTAATCCAACGTTAGGATCATTACATTTGTAACACAGATTACATATCATAGAATCATCAAGCCAAAATAGTGGCTCATCATATCTATCAAATGTGGCTCCTGGCTCGATTTCACTTAAAACGATTTTCTTTTCATGAGTAGAAAGATAGCCTGGAATATTTTCAAATATGGCCGACACTCTAGAATTATATTTTCTCGCAGCTTTTCGTATGTCATCTCTATACAAATTGAGAATGTCACGTTTTTCAACATCGGCAGCATAGAAGTCCCTTGCATTTTTTTTAAAAGCGACAACGGATTGTGGCATTCCGCCAACAAGCATATATTCTTTAAAAAGATGCATTGCTTTATTGTGCTGGCTTTGATCTAGTGGCTCTCTTTTATTATAACAATCACGTATGTACTCAATTAGAAGCTCTTCGCCCATGTATACCATGAATTCCTCAAAATCAACTGGATACATTTTAAGCTTACGTTCTTCTGATGGAATTGTTATTCCTTCAACATTTTCCTTAATAGAGATTAAAGAACCGGTCTCAATATAATCATATCTACCATCTGCTACCAAGTATTTAATAGCTTCCCTTGCCTTTGGATACTTCTGTATTTCGTCAAATATTATCAAAGACTCGCGATTATACAGACGTGTATTGTATTCCAATGAAATAGTTTGAAAGAACACATCCAGTTCATTTAAATTATCAAATAAATTGAATATCTTCTTGCTAGCTTTATTGAAGTCTATAAGGATATATGATTTATACTCATTCTTCCCTATTTCTTCAGCCACCGTTGATTTTCCAATTCGACGAGCCCCTTCGATTAAAAGAGCTTTTGTTCCATTGGTTGAATTTTTCCAATCAAGTATTTTACTGTATATCTTACGTTTAATCATATTTCCTCCTTATAGTGCGCAAGATAATTCTAACGTCATTTATGGATAGTACGCAAGATAGTTTATTCATGTTTTACAGATAGTACGCAGAATATCCTTCTAAGAACAGTTAATGTTCATCGTATATCCATCAGCATCTACAGGCTGATTATCCTTGTAGTTATTGTAAATCTCTGCAATCTATTGCCAAACCTACGATAGACCCAACTAAATATGTAATGCCACATCAACTGTATTGGTGCTCCCGATATAAACAGTGGAAAGTATTATATAGTCCTCATAGAAAAAATTATTCAAATTCAATTTTCAGTTTATAATCACTATCTACCGCTTTAACAATAGGATTGTAAATATCATATACAGCCTTCAATGCTAAATCATCAGCTTTCTGTCCATTGTTAGAGTTATCAAAAGCCTCTTTTAATCTGTCCTTTAGCTCCTTTTCAATTACATTATAATCCGCCACAGTTAACTTGATTTTCCCTAGTGCCAAAAGACCATTTGTCTGATTATCAACTTTTATTTTATAAGGATCTATCTCAATAGTATCTAATATAGGATGCTTTATTTTAATAGTCAAAATCTTGTTTTCTTTATCGTCAATAAGATTGTTTTTAGTTAAAGAATCAAGATTTACAATAAAACTGCCCTTTCCTTTATAGGTCACCTTTTGATGTTTTTTTGTAGGATCCCAATCAAGTGCTTCTATCAATCTATCTTCAATTTCATAGCTAACCTCAGCTTCCTGTTCATAAACAACCAGCTTTCTTGTTTCATTACGCTTAGATAATATAACATCAGAAAAAGAAACCCTAACACCGCTATCACTCAAAACTATAGTATTCGGATCAACAACAGTTATACCATCACTATATTTAGGTGAAACATTACTGCTATCTCTAAATATAAAGAGAATAATTAAAGAGGCAGCTATACAAATAATGCTTACGGCCCTTAAGATAATAATCTTTTTCATTACTCAGCCTTCTCATTATTATTCTTCATTTGAGTCAGTAGCTTATTCACTTCTCTTCTTAAACCAGCACTACCATCCCTAAAACTATCAAACTGGAATAATTGATTTAGTATCCAGAATAATAAAATAAATGTCACGACAGGAATAACACAATAAGCAACTAACATGATAGCTATAGCGTTAATAAACTTACCTACCATGTCCTTGTAATAGTTGAATAAATCCTTTACTCCACCTATGGCAGTATTAAATACCCTAGATACTTTCTCATAAAAACTTTTATCTGTTGATCCGCTCTCTGTTATTTCCTCAACTTGATTTGTTCCATCCTCAGCCATGGTTATAGTTTCGTTAACATATGTCATTGAACTTGAGCATAACCAATTAGATACAGAAGTACCACAAGGTACTACTAATATTACAACTAAAGAAAGCGCTAACAATTTAGTAGCTATAGTCTTGATAAGTTCCTTTTTTGAAACTAAGTACACTATAAACAAAACCAATGCTGCTGGAATTAAAAATCTGAAAATGATTGGCACGCCTTGTGATAATAATAGATTCTCAAAAAAAATCATCCCTAACATTAAGACCAAATATTTATTTAAATCAGCCAGCGAATCAGCTAATGGTGTTCCCCAATCATCAGGTAAAAGTGTTATTACAAATGACAATCCTATAGTCACTCCAGTCACTTTCATAACTAAGTTCTTCGATTCCTCCAGTGTTGTAGCTGAGTTTTCAAAAACAGGCAATTTCGCTGCCTTAGTCGAAGCTACACAAAAAGAAAACACTGTTAGTAAAATCAGCAACGATATTTTTGTTAGTAACACCATCCGTGTTGTTTTCATATCCATAATTTATTATCCTCGCGATAGATTTTCATCTTATAATCTCAAAAGCCTTCCTTAGCATACTCCTCTAACAACTCATCTATTTTAAGATTAGTGCTTTCTATTCCTGAAGTCTCAGTTTCCAAAAGCCTAATCCATAAATCCAAATCCACGTACTTCTTTCTTGTTTTGGATTTCAGAGTATTATCAGCGACCACCATCTTTACCTGCGCCTTCTTCTGCTCAAGTAGTGGAATAATTACATAGTACAGCCTGTCATCTTTAAAACTGAGATAACCAATAATTTCTCCACCCTTATTTCTCAGATACAGTCTATGATTAGACACACCTGCTGGATATAGCGCGGTGCCTACCTTAGGCATAATGGCATTTACATCAAGCTCCACCATTGCATCAATCTTATAAGCATCTACATCTAAAACACCAAGCTCCTTCAAAGTCAAAGAGCTATCTATAAACTGCCCTGTCAGCAAGTAAGTGATGTCCGCCAGATACTTTTGCTTGATAACATCTGGTACCTCAAAGAAAAGTGATGGCCTGGCATTATCTATAAGTCCCTTACTTGTTTCATACAAGCTCTTCAGGAATAAAGAAAACTCCTCATCCTTTGACCATACATATTTCCCTCTGGCAATCTCAATAGTCCCTATGCTATTGCCATCAAAATCTTCTACCTCATGAAAAATCGGCCTAACACAATAAGCATTCTTATTTTCCCTGGCATTCCAAGTCTTGGCCTTAGGCTTTCTTTTAACAGTGGATTTCTTCTTATCTCCACCATCAAAACTTTTCATAATAAGCTCATAAGCCGTATTAATCTTGACTGCAGCCTCACTGTCCTCTGAGCCACTGCTGTCAGGATGATTTTTGTGCATCAGCTTTCTATATTTCTTTTTTACTTCCTTTTCATCTTCCGTTCCATCCAATTCAAGGATTTTACGGGCCTGACTTTTATTCATTGATTCTTAGTATCCTTCATCGAAATATACTATTCTAAATTCTTTATCAGTTTCTTTATCAGTTTCTTTATCACCTTTTCATGGGTCTTTGCAAATTCACTAAGCTCATAAGAACGAATTCTTTCCCTGACCATATTTGGCTCAACAAAACCATTCTAAGGAAATAATTTAACCAAATCTCTGGATGCGGTGGATTATCTCTACCTGAATAGTATAGTGAAGGTAATCCCATCTGAATAGAATCATAGTATTCCTCTATGTCATAAGCAAAGTACTCCTCAAGAGATCCGATTCCATTAAATCCAAACCCATTAATATCTAGAATATAACCTGACAGTAATCTGGCAGTTCGTCCATTACCATCTTCAAATGGATGGATAGTAACTAACTGATAATGAACAACCGCAGCAATAATAAGAGGATGATCATCTGTTGTATTCACATATTCTACTAATTCATCTAACAGATTCGGAATATCAATGTATTCTGGAGGTATATAATCCGGATGACCGGTTTTCGAATCATATACTGCAAAAAGTATTCCGGGTGGCATTGGTCCTCTAAGACCAATTTTCTCTTTTGATGCACCCTTTTCAACATATTTCTGCACATCGAGAATCAGTTGCTTTGAAATTTTTTCTCCACTAAAATTACACTATTTTTACACTATTTTACATTAGCAAATAACTCAAGTATTATTGTACCATTCCTAGCAGGCCCTTCTAGGGCCAGGTCTGCCCGAGCTCCACAGACCACTCGCTGACGCGAGCAAGGAAGGATTGTAATCGGCTTCGCCGATGGAGTGGCTCACTTTCAAGCTAGCAATTCCCGGAATCTATTGTTTATTGCGTGTCGTATTTGCCTAATTACATAAAATCAAACAAATTCATCTGTTGATAGTCCTTTTTAGTATTATCTAATCCATAAACTACTTTTCTAAATTCCTCAGGTGACTTTAATGCTTCCTCCAAATTATTAGATTTTACCAAACCTACATAAATTGCTACAGCGATAGCCTGACAATTTATTGATTTCTTAGGATTAAACTCAATATCAGTAAAACTATCGTATTCCAATAATTCTTTACCAATATTCTCATCATTATTTAACGCATTAATATACAACCAATTATAGAAAAAATCTTTAGGTTCTGATTCAAAATCTGTATTATCTAACTTAAATCCTACTATTCGGCCACTATTCTTTAGACGTTCATCTTTCTTTGCTTCACCAGGCTGTCGTTCATATAAATCTTGATACACTTTTCCATTCTCAAATACTTTGCTTCCTTGAAATAAACACTCAACAGGATAGTATTTACCATTCATTCTATATTTGAGATTAAACGCACTAAGTTTATTTCCTATCTGTAGTGGACTTTTACGTGAAACCTCTAGGACTTTATTATTAGGACACGACAATAAAAATGCATCGTGTAAACTTTTAATTGATCTTTGTTTTTGTTGGATAGAAAACCCACTAAAAAATTCAAATTCAGTATTAGCAATTTTATAAAAAGGTTTTTCTGCTAACGAAATATATACTGGTCTATTAGCCATGATCCCTCCTAAGTATCGTTATCTTGCCGGAATATATCCAAAAACGTCTTCCATTTCAGGATATATTGTTCTGTACTCATCTAACAATTGTTTATTATAGAATTTAATTTTCTCTATATAATCTGCTTCAACTAAATCTTTAACCATTATTTCTGTTTGCGTAATCGTCACATTCGAATCAGGTCCCATAGTATATTCCAATAAATTACATAACGCATTATATCCCGTTAAATCCTCCCAGGGTATTACACGCAACTCATGGTTAGCAGCATTTCCAGGAAAGAATGCAACGTCTTTTGATGATACAATTTTTTCCGCATTAAAATATAATACTACCCATTGTCTATCAGGGTACTTCTGAGAAAATACATAATTAAGTGGTCCATCAATTGATGACAAAGAAAATGATATAGCGTCTAAATGATTATCTAGACGTGAATTATCATTAAAATCTGCGTCTATTCCTTTATTTAAAATATTCTTTCGACTCATCAAACCCTGCGAAATAATACTATCTAAATTCCGTAAGGACGTAAAGTGAACAAAATATTTGATATTTCTTTTAGCCATCTCTTGTAGTATCTTTTTCCGGTCTTGTACTCTTAATTCTTCTTTAATTTTTTGATCATATTTTCTTTTTTTCTCTTGAGCCTCAGCGTATATTGCTTTTAAATATTCAAGTGCATATTCTTCCTTCTTCTGTCGGTTTTTATATTCTTCCAACTTTGCATAATATGTATTACTTACAAGCCTAAGAAAACCATTTTCTATTGCATCAACCTTAAAAAGCTTATCACAATCCTGAAAACTTATATCTAATCGCTGATCATCTATAATAACATCACATACTACGCCTTCACCGTATTTCTTATGATAAACTGTCTCCTCAAGTAGTAATTCAGCAACAAACTGCTTGTCTGCTATCTCCATATATAAATAAATCTCCCTATGATTGTGATTCATTCTTCAATAAATAACTCTATAAAATATCAACTCATTGTCTTTCAATCTAAAAGGCATCTTTCCAATCGAAACACAATTTAAAAAACTATCCTATCGACTGGATAATATGACTACCTTTTTCAATTTCTTCTACTCTAAGCTTTGTTGGAATTCTATCCTGTAAAAGCTGTACATGAGAAATTATGCCTACAAGTCCATTTGCTTCTTGAATGCTATTTAATACATTCATAGCATCACTAATAGAATCCTCATCCAATGAACCAAACCCTTCATCAATAAATAATGCTTCTATCTTGATACCACTTTTTTGAGCTATAGTAGACATACCAATCGACAACGCAAGAGAAGCTAAAAACTTTTCTCCACCTGAAAGTGTACTCACAAATCTTCCTTCATGATCCTCACTATTCTTGTCAAAAACCTTAAGCTCTAGTCCACGTTTATTAGTTCCTTGAGCCTTTTCATCAGATCTATAAAGCCTATATCTTCCTCCATGTACCATTTCAAGCATTTGATTTGCAGCAGCAACCACAGAAGAAAACATAATTCCAAGGACATATCTTTGAAGACCAGTTCCCGAATCACCTCTCAGCTTTTTAGCAAAAGCAAAATCCTCCTCGGCTTCGCGTATTTTTTCTTCAATACCTTCACCATCAGCTTCAAGCATATTCTTCTTTTTTGTAAGTCTTACTATTTCGCTATTAATTACTCCTCTTCTTTCTGTATATAAATCCTTAGCACTAGTTATCTCTTCTAATTTTAAATTGCAAGATTGTATATCGGGTTCTATCTTTCCTTTAAGCTCTACTGAAAGATTATCAAAATTAGTCTTTGCCGCATTAACATTGGTATCGTATTCTTTGATTTTCTGACTTAACTCTTTTAATTCAGTTTCTTCAAGAAGCAACTCCTTGGCCTCCTCCTCGGAGCTAAAGCCATGTTCCTTCAAGGCATCCTCTACAGATTCTAATGATTCTTTATATAGCAACTCTGCTTTTTTAGTCTCATTTTCTGCAGGCTCAATTTTAGCATTTGCTTCCCTGAAAGAAATATTATCTTTTTCTGCTTTTTCTTCTAACTTAATCTTTTTATTTGCGAATTCCTTAATAGCCTTATCTAATTCTTCAATTTTATTATTAAGTTCTGTTAATGAATCTAAATCCTCTACAAGATTTTTCTTGATTTTGTCAAGTTCAACATTTTTTGAAGCAACCTCAACATGCTTTTTTTCTACACATGAGTGTTTAGCCTCTAGATCAATTTTTGCTTTTGATTGCTCTTCTAATGTTTTCTGGAGTTCATCATATTTATTTTCAGATTCCTCCTTTTTGGCATCAACAACTTCTTTTGTGACACTATTATCCCCTTTTACAGCTTTCTTAGGGTGTGAAATGCTTCCACATACAGGACATGGTTTTCCATCTTTTAATTGTGCTGCGAGTTCGCCTGTAATCCCAGCAAGATATCTTTCCAGAAGAGCAGCATGTTCACCATTTAACTTAGAGTATTCCTCTTGCAAATTTACTATTACAGGGCCAAAAGATTCATAAATTTTTTTTGCTACTTCCTCTATTTCTCTAGCTTGTTTTTCTTCCGCCTCTAAATCCTTAAGTTCTCCTGAAATCTTATCTAATGCCTCATAATCATTACGCTTGCCTTCATACAGAATTTTTATTTTTTTCTTCTCTTCTACTTCTTTTTCTTTTTTAAGATGTTCTTCTAATTCCAAAGTTGAAGACTCGGCATTTTTTCTTGCTTTGTCAGCATCCGCTCTCACATTTTTTTCGGATTCTTTTCTACTATTTAGCTGTTCTAAAGCATTATCTGATGCGCATATAAATGAACGTACTTTCTCGGCTCGTTCAGAATCCTTAACTTTTTGTTCCCATTGCTTACTTTCATGTTCAGTCGCTTTTAATTCATTAAAACGTTTCTCAGCCGAATGTAAGTCTGCAAAGCGATTTGCTAACACAAGCTCGTCTTGTATAGCTTTTATTTTATTGTCATAATCTGCTTCTTTATTTTCCTCATCTAAAGATATAAGCTCATTTTCCTTATGTGAAATTACAAGCTTCAATTGAGCCATTGTTTCACATTGTTCTTCTTTTAAACTATTTAAGATTTTTATTTTTATATCTCTAAGATTATTTTTTCTATCCTCTACCTCTTTATATAGCTTTTCTGCAATTTCCTGCCATTTATCTTCACCGAAAATACTTGTTAATATTTTCTCTTTTTCATCAGAATTAGATGTAAGAAGCTTCTCAAATTGTCCCTGTGGCAAAACAATGACCTGTCTAAACTGTTCATACTCTAGTCCAATAATTTCTATAGCTTTTTCATTTAATGCTTTTTCTTTCGCATTTTCAAGAAGTGGTCTCCAAACCCCATCTTCATCCTTCTTCATAACATTATATGCTGGAGATAGATTCTTCCTTCTTCTCTCTAATCTACGTTCGAATACATAAAAATACCCATTATTTTCAAACTCAAACTTTACAAATGTAGTTGTATTAAAATCTGCATTTGTACATCTCATTGCTTCAAAATCATCTCTACCATGGCCACTGCTTTTTCCATATAAAGCAAAGGTCATAGCATCAAGAATCATTGTTTTTCCTATACCTGTCTTTCCACATATCAAAAACAAACCCTTTTCAGAGATAGTTTTAAAATCGACAACTTCGTGACCAACATATGGTCCAAATGCCTGAAATTCTATTTTTAATGGTCTCAATCCTCAACTACCTCCTTCTCATAATTTACTAATGCATTTTTAAACAGGTTAATCATATGTGCACTAGGTGTTTCCTCTAAAATATCCTCACAATATCGCTTAAATACAGTTTCTGGATCAGTATCAGCTTTTTCAAATTCATCTACTGTCATAGTAATTTTGGCATCATCATGCTCAAAACCTTTACAAGAAACCTCTAACAGATTTTTATATTTTTCTCTAAAAGCAGCCATTGAATCCATTCCAACGTAACTGTCTGTCACTTCAAGACGAACATAGCCATTTAAGATTTCCTCATCAAAATCTGCCTTCATTAATTCATTAAATGTTCCTGTAAGAGTTATCCTTTTGTGCAATTGAGGAATTGGAATAATCTTTTGCCTCCAATTATCTGTATCAATTATAGTTACACTTTTTTCCTGATGCTCCTCTTTTCCAAAAGAATATGCCATAGGGGTCCCACTGTATCTAATTTTCTCATTAATCTGCTGAGGTCCGTGAAGGTGTCCTAATGCAACATAATCAAATCCATCAAATACATAAGAACCAATCATAGTTGCTTTTCCTACTTCAGCAGCCCTATCACTTACAGATGTCTCTGCATCTACTATAAATGCATGTGACACCAATACATTCTTATGACCTTCAACAAAATTCGACCTATAATCATCTAATACAATCTTATAGGCATCTTCTAAAGATTTAATTTTATCCTCTCCTACAGAATAAACCGATTTTACCTTGTCTGTAGAAATCCAAGGAAGTAAATAAATATCAACATCCCCACAATTAACGACGTAAGGTTTTGAATCTAACGAACCAGCAATGTATAATCCACTTTTCTTTAAAAGTTCATTACATTGTGAAATTCTCTCTGCTCCATCATGATTACCTGCGATTAGATATACTGGCATATTTAAAGATGCACAAATGTATGTCATTATCTCATCATACATCTGTATTGCCTCTTGAGAAGCAATACTTTTATCAAATACATCTCCGGCAATAATTATTCCATCTACATCTTCTTCTACTGCTATTTTACATATTTCATTAATCACATATTTTTGATCTAACCAGTAAGAAACGCCCCCTCTAAATGTCATTCCTAAATGCCAGTCGGATGTGTGTAGTAATTTCATTGTTTTACCCTTTCTTTTAAAGCTAACACCATGCCCAAAATTTAATCGAATGATATTTTTTGTATAGATTAGCTTGCAGCTTCTTCAGTTTCTATCTGAACATATTGAATAAAAGCAACGCAACAGCGCTGCTTTTTTCAAATACTATATTAATACTTAATGTCTAATATTTTAAACTTTTCATCGTCTCCAAAATCATTTTTATATTCGACTACATCTCCTACAACATGACCGCAAAGTGCTTTTCCTAGTTTACTTTCTAAACTAATCGAAGTAAATCCATTGCCACCGCTTTCTAACACATATACAGATTTAATTTCGTATTCATCACTATCAAAATTCCTACCTACGTAATGCACTCTTTTTGTCTGATCCACTATTTCTAAAGTTACTACCTCATCCATAACGTAATCTTGTAATGTCACTATTGTCCCCACCTTAACTGATACCATTATTCACCCCCATACAGTTATTAATAAAATGCTGCAAAGCCAATAAGCCCTGCAGCTAATATATTAGAGCGGGAAGCCAAGCTTAACCGGCGAATCGAGATTAGGCCTCCATCTCCTGGAGGAATTTTGAGGTATTGATCATAAGCAATTACCTCCTTTCCTAAAATCAATTCAAGTATAATTGAATTAAGATACGGCAACAATCACTATCTACTAATTATCATCGTCTTCTTCATCATCTTGTCTACACGGTAATGCTTAACCTTGCCATCCTCTGAGTCATAGGCCACCAGGTAATAGTTTTCATCCGCCCAGGTAAGAGCCCAGGGACTCCCCCTATACTTCTTGCCTTCCTTCTTTGGCTCCAACTTCTGCTAATTTTGCACAAACCTCTTCTTCTGAAAAAACTCTTCCATTCTCCATATCATCAATTGCTTCATCAAGCATTGAGAAAAGGTTATCCATATTCTTTTCCATATCCTTTGTTTCAAACGAAACATCATGCTGTATCATAATAAAACCCACTTTCTATATACATGCCACTTCTGTATATAAAGATTACCACAAATCAGAACAATGCTTTAAAAATATGCTGCAAGCTGAGTAATGCAAGCTATGACACCAATCGCAACCAAAATAATCCCTGTGCCCATAAAAGAAATCATAAATACACTTGAACAGAGTTTGGAATCTTTTTCACTCATCTGATCCTTGAGTCCTCTGAAAATCATCCCAAGTGCCCAGCCCAGGTAAGTGGAGAAAAGTCCCCCTGCAATCAGCGCTACACCTTCTACACTGACTTTTATAAATGGATGATATGCATTCACCAGAAAAATAACAGCTATAGCCACCACGATTACTAATACAGGTGTCATCAGTCGAATCACGCGCATGCTGCTCTCAGCTTCTTTACGCTGCTTTTCATTTGCGCTTAGGATGTCATCATCCAGAATACTTCGATTATTTTTAGCAAAATTCAAAAGAAAAAATCCCCAGACACCGGCAACTATCAATACCGGGACAAAAAATGTAAGTTCAAACATGTTCTTCTCCTACTCCTCCTCATAATTCTCTAATACGTAATTCAACATATCCAATGCGGCTTCCTTCTTTGCTTGCTTCTTGGATGAAGACTCAGCTGACATTGTCACATCAAACCCCTCCACATGACAGGTAACAAACCAGATAGGATTCCCATCAGCATCATGTTCTTCGCGATATTCATATTCAGGCATAGCTATATAATCACGTCTTGCAAGAATCTCTAGCTGATTAATTGCCATCTCAACTGTTGGTTCATCAATCTCATCTCTGATAGTAAAAAGCATATCATGTGATTCAAGATACTCATATGCCAACTTACAAGCATTTCTTCTCGCTTCATTTTTAGAATAGCCAAATCCAGCAAAAGCAGGAACATCATCTGCTATCTTAACGAAACATGTTCTCGTTGTGCTTGAAAGATACTGTTGTTCTTTGCTCCCAATCAAATTGCAACTCTGATAAATAGTATTCTCTCGGCGAAAATTGCATGTGCTGCTTTCACCATGCTCTTCATACTGAAACCAAGGCTTATTTCCATAGGATTCATCCCACTCATATATTAAGCGTACATAATCAATCTCAGCATCTGTTGCAAGGATAGAATCCGGATTTAGCATAACCTCAACAACTTCCTGGATTATCTCAAAATCCCAATTACTATCAATTGCTACTGCGCCTATAATCGCCTCAAAGAGATCTTCTTTAACAGATTTATCCTGCTCTCTGTTATTCAGCACATCTCCTTTTCCCATTATGAGATAGTCTGCTATGCTTAATTCATCGATCCGTCTTGCCAGGGTGTCTTTCTGAACCAATCTTTGTTTAAGAATAGTTAATTTGCCTTCATCTAAGCTAGATGAAAACTCATAGTCATACTTTTCACCAGTCCATCGCATTTTATTAAGATCATCTTTTGTTGGAGCATTACCGTATTTACGAACAAGATATCTTACAACGGCAATATCTAACGCTTTATCACCAATGAACTCCAATACCTCATTGTTCTCACCGCCATTCTCTTCTGTGTAAGAACGACGAGTAAAAGCTTGCTTTAGAAGTGCTTCATTCTTAAATTTGTAATTTCCAATCTGCTGCGGTACCAAGGTACCAAATAAGTCTTTCTTTTCCATAAAATAAAAAATCCTTTCTGCAATTATCTTGCTGAAAGGGACATAATAATCTAACACAAAATAGACTACTCGTGAGATAGTAATCGTCTGCATTAGACATGGATCTTAAATTTTCTTCTCTATTTTCATGTATTTACTCAAGCACACTTGCATATGCAGGAATAAATCTCGTACAAATAGAACGCAAAATTTAAAAAGCATCACGCCCCGATATTTAGTTACAAAAAGATTATAATCAAAGTAAATTGTTAAATCAATCATAAAAGGGCACATCGAGAATCAGTTGCTTTGAAAATTTTTCTCCACTAAAATTACACTATTTTTACACTATTTTACATTAGCAAATAACTCAAGTATTATTGTACCATTCCTGCAGGCTCTTCCAGGGCCAGGTCTGCCCGAGCTCCACAGACCACTCGCTGACGCGAGCAAGGAAGGATCGTAATCGGCTTCGCCGATGGGAATAACGTGAATCCCACTACTCAGTAGCAACCTTGAAATCACCATCATAGAAATCCAATAATACACCTACACTCTCGAAATAAATGCAAGATTATCTGTATTACCATAATCAAGCATCTCAATCAATCTATTAGCTGGCCCAGTAGGGTGCGTTCTTCCAAGCTCCCAAGCTTCTACTGTTTTCTTGGAAACGCCAAGATAGTTTGCAAAAACAGCTTGTGTCATGCCAGCTTTATTACGAACGGCCTTAATTTCAACATTAGTGTAACTTCGTACTGGGTCAATAATATAAGTTGTAGTCTTTGCTTTGCCGTTACCTTTTTCAAAATCAATAGCTTCTTGTAAGCCTTCCTTTAAATCCTCAAATAAAGAACTCATAAACGGTCACCCCCTATTATTAGCAGCTTCTTCTTTCAATGACTTAACAAGTTTCTTTAATATTATCTTCTCTGCTTCTGTAAGATTCTCCTGTTCATTTTTCTTGAAAGCTGTAATTAAATAAGTTGCTTCATATTCTTCAAAATCAGTATAGCAAACTCTAATGCTTCCGCTTTTTCCTCTGTTTTCTATAGGAAATCTTACTTTTCTAATTCCACCAGTTCCTTCCATAACAGGTCCCGACTGTGGATCCTTTAAAAGCATAATCTGTAGACGTAATAAATCATCGTCTTTTAATCCTATTTCTTTCCAACGCTTTGTGAAAAGTGGTACTTCTATAAATGTTCTATTCACTTTATACTCCCTTATTAATTTTATTATATACCCTACATTGTAGGGTGTCAATATCAGCTTATAAAAACATCATGAACCTCCTCGGTCTCTGTCCAACTCTATATTATATTCTACTCGACACATTGTATTTTTATCGGACAGCTCAATGCCAGAAAGTTCAGATATCGTATATGCGATATGATTTGAGCTTGTAAAGTGAAATGCGATACCTTAAATGAAATAATTCGAGCTAATAATTTAGCCTTTATGTTATAAAAAAATACCACTCCTTCTCCTGCTAAAAACTTGGAATAAAAGAGTGGTATATCTTCTTCATTACATCAAGCTCTTTCCACTGCCCCATGCATCGCCGACCTTCTCGCCAACCACATGATACGCATTATTGAATGGGTCAAAGGTGATTGGCTTAACCTTGTTAACATCTACTTTGCCATCTGTAAGAGCTGATTCATCAACACTTACATTAACAATCTCCCCCTTTAAGATACAACTGTCGTGGTCATAGCTCTTTACCCTACATTCCAAGCAAACAGCAAGCTCATTGATAATAGGTGCATTTACATAAGAACTCTTTGTAGCAGTAAATCCAGCTTTGGCAAACTTGTCTTCATCTTTATTTCCTGATGCAATACCTACATAATCACATGCTGCCACATGATCTGCGTCAGCCATACTGATTGTAAAAGCTCCCGTCTTCTCAAAATTCTTGCAAGTCTTATGCCCAACAGATAGACAAATAGAAACCTCATTAGATTCACTAATGCCACCCCAAGCTGCATTCATAGCATTAGGAACACCATTTTCATCGTAAGTTGCAATAATCCATACTGGCTGTGGATAGCTCAGTGGCTTCGCTCCAAAATCTTTTCTACCCATAGTTGTAACCCTCCTCTTTTTATAATGATTATTAGCCTCTACTTATCTTACCGTATTTACGAACTATCTCCAGTCCTCCCATAGGAACACAGAACTTCTGATTCCTTGGTGGTTGACACGCCTGGTACACTTCCTCTAGGTCGAACCACTCCAGTCCAAATAGCATAGGCGGTACCTAGCGGCAACTGCTTAAGTGCTATAGCCAAGAATACTGCGCTGGCAATGTAGCCCACTCCGGTAACAATAGATGGAATCACTACCGTAAATCCGTTAGTAATCTTAATTTGTTATTTTTTATAAAAACACCTCTCGAAGTCTTTCAGATATTTCTTCAGTAGAAACTCCATAATTGATTAATGTGTTAACATCAAACGGTTCTGTTTCTAATGAGTCAATAAATGAGGTGCTTTGTTTTGATATCCACCCTCATCGATAAAATCCCAAAACTTTTCTCCAAATTCTGGAGTAAGCGCTTCAACAATAAGAACCATATCTAAATCTCTTGTTGCTCTAAACGATGCCTCATTATTTGTAAAATTAATGTCACAAGCTGCACCACCGATTAATACGTATTTGTCTTCATCACCTTCAAAATACTTTCTAAATGTTTCAAGTCCTTTTACCATACAAACTCCTCTAGCATATCTAAAGCACAGCCTTCCACACGTTCATCATCCATTTCATCCTCTATGGATAATAAAACACTTAATGGGTCCTGCACATCTTTTTTTATTGTATCTATGTAATATCCCAATTCAAGAACAACACTGCCAATAGTATCGCCCTTAACAGCCTCTTTCATTTTTTTTATTCCAGAATCACTAAGCTCCTGCTTTGTAACTGCATAGGTTGGATAGTAATTATCAGAAATCATCGAGTATTCGCATAGCGCTGAAATACCAGCCTTTCTGCAAAGTTTTATGTCCTCCTGCAGTTCAAATCTCTTAATAATAGGATTTCTAAGAAATGGCTTTATCTTTTCCCAGCATTCTTTTTTCCCGCCTGTTAGTGTTATAGCGCGACTTTTCCCTTTACTATCCATGACATCTATTTCAAGGTACTCTATCTCATCAAAACTCTTACTAACTGCCATCTTTGACACTTCTAACTGTTTAGCTATCTGCGTAACAGTAGCCTTATCATATTCATCATATAGTCCAACAAGAAGAATCTTCTGGGTCAAAAATGAAATCTGATGCACTGGTTTCAAGTCTCTCTGTCCATTATTAGATAGCAGCATTCCTATAAAAGGTAAAAAAATTTCTTTATCCTTCAAAACAAACGGGATGCCTTCCTCCCTCATTTTCTCCTTAGAGTAAAATGTGGCATCACTCAGAAATAAACAGCAATTTAACCCTTTATTTTTTTCTAAAAATGCCCTATTTTTCCTTAATTGCGCAAGACCTATAAACTTTTTAGGCTCAAGTGCAATCCAGTTAACTCCATTTGAAGAAACATTGTAAATCCTATACTGAGACTTATAAAGCAAAGGAAGTCCCTTATAATTTTCTGGAGATTCATCAATGCTTATATTCATTTTGAGTTGTTTTTCTAGGTATTCTTTCATCGATTCGCTCTCTTTTTAATTTGTATACCATTTTACTTTACAAATTAAATATAGCATCCATTTCCCTAAATATCAAGCATCTTCCCCCTATGCCCCAGCATTTTCACGTCTTTATTTTAAAACTCACGAAGCTTATTTTGCAGCTCCTCCCTAATACTCTCAACTCTACGAATAGCATCATCACACTGTCTCTTGCCATCACTTATCTTTGATTGCACCAAGATATCTGCTACAAATCCATACCTGTGCTTACAAAATTTTCAACTGTCATTTTGTCTTTCTTGTTCATAACCTTTTCTCCTCGTATAAAAATACTGCTGAGCACTGCCCAGCAGCCAATATCCTTAATTCGACTCAATTATTATAAAATATGTGCCTAACAGCAACAACTGATTATTTTAGAAAGTGATCCTGCTGGCCTCGTAAAGCATCCCCCTACAGGACTGAGCCATAGGCCTATGAAGAAACCTATGGGCAGATATCGTACTATCCAGAGGAAGGACCATTTCATTCCGACATCTGCGTAATTATGAGCAAACAAAACCAAAATCTTGATATAAACTATTTATAATGTCCTGCCACAATAAGGGCATTCATTCTACAATCCCATCAAGGTTAGAATTACTGTTATCACTACATCGAAAAATAACAGAATCTTTAATTCTTCCCAAGTCTGTGACCAGCTTTTTCCTCCGCCACATCTCCTACTTGGAGTATAATATCTTTCTTTTTTCATTACCTGGTCATAAGTATCGCAATCATGCAAGAAACATTCCGCATGGTCTCTTTCAAAAGCATCAAGATGTCCATCGTGATTAGAATCAAACATTGAACTTCCGCCAAATCCTGAATCATCAAACATACTATAACCTCCTTGAAAAATTCAATAAGTGGTTGCCTTGTTCTTGATTATAAGATATCATATCCAACCGCGGTTTATCGGACAGCTCAAGGCCTTGATTATACTGACTTTTTTGTCATTAGTCTATTCAACTAATGATTTTGGTACCATTCCTACTAGTAGGCCCTCCCAGAGTGATCTTCTACCATATTGCTCCCTTTTATCCTCATTCCTTTGCAAGAATCTTAAGTCCTGCAATTCCAACTACAATAAGAATAACACATATGACCTGTGGAACCACCAGTTTTTCATGGAAAAGAAATACACCAAGCAGCGTCGTTCCAAGGATTCCCATTCCAGTCCACATGGCATAGGCGGTACCCAAAGGCAACTGTCTAAGTGCAATTGCTAAAAATACTGCACTGGCTATGTATCCTACTCCTGTGATAATAGATGGAATCAATACCGTAAATCCGTTAGACATTTTTATTGCCACAGCCCAGGTGATTTCCAACGCTCCGGCAATCAATAGATAAATCCACTTCATATAAAAACCTCCATATATTAAAATACGCCATTCCTCCACCTGCTAAGACCTAACGGTGAAGGAATGACGTGAATCCCACTACTCGGTAGCAATGGGCGTCTGTTTGTTTAATTGATGTGATGATAACACAATTAAAGGACTTTGTATATCTTGTACCATTCCTAGCAGGCCCTTCCAGGGCCAGGTCTGCCCAAGCTCCACAGACCTCTCGCTGACGCGAGCAAGGAAGGATTGTAATCGGCTTCGCTGATGGGAATCAACGTCAAGCTTCTCCAGTTTGTCCTCATACACTTTTCTTTCATATCGATGAACTGATATTTGATGCCACCCACGCTAGCTTGAAAGTGAGCCAGTTATAATTCCCCACAAAAAGTGCTGCAGAGAAATCCCTGCTGCAAATTTATAAAGCATCTCACATTTGTTCATAATATGGCTCAATTATTTTGTGAACACAAATAACGAAAGATGCCTCCAGCAAAATCAAGATTATTCCCTTAATTTTACCGGAAGCATGTTGTTTTGATTAGTATAAAATATTAAATATTGATAAGTACATCTTGTGTTCACGAAACCATATAAAAGAGAACTCAAATAAGTGAGCTCTCTTTTTATTATTTATTCCTATACTTCTTGGCCTTACTTTTAATCACTTTATTTTTTGTACCACGGTCATGTTCTCCTGGCGAAAGGAGTTCGACAATCTCAAAAGTCTTTTCTGCTTTGTTATATGTTAAATGAATTCGCCAGCCTTCAATTTTGTTTATATATGCTCTATATACGCCTTCAACACCAGTTACTTTATGAAGTTGAGATATTGGAAATTCCCTATGCTTATGACTATTCTCATCTTCTAATTCAGCTAAAACAGCAACCAAGTTTAACTTATTATCATCATTTAACTTATCATTAGATTCAAATATAACACCGTTCATATCTTTTAGCATTATTGTTTGTGCCACTATATATCATCCTCCTCACCATCGGAATCGTTTAACATCTTTTGATACAAGGATTCTTCTATTCCGCCTATTTTAGATATTAACTGGTCATGATTTCCAATGGCCATAACCGAAACTAATACCTGATCAAATATCACATCTTCATCTATAGTTACCAAAGCTCGAGTATCCCTATTTATTATTACAAAATAAAGGGAAATTGAATAAATTCCAAAGTGTCTATTACTTGCCTTGTGAACTTTGGGATGACGATGATTATTACAGTAATCACCAATTATGGTCTCAATTTTTCCCTTAATAGACACGCGTTCGCTCTTCTGCATCTTATTAATGGTTTTTTCTGCATCTTTTTTATAAGTATAAATAATATTCAAAATTATCTCCTGATTTCTAATTACTGGACTATACTATCGTCACTTGTCCATTTATAGGCAGTGGCAGTAAAAAAATCTATGTACTCTCTTAATTTTTCATTTTCCTTGAATAGTTCTTCCTTCTGCATATAAATATCAGCAACTCTCGCATTAAATAGTTCTAGAATGGCTTTAGGCGGTTTTATAATTTTCATTTCTTCTAATTCTGAAATACGTATGCCCTTAAATATACTACCACCTGCCACATTTTCTTACTTTGTATCCATAAGCTTTTATTTTTTCTATGTTATCTTTATTGTTTTTCCAATCATGTGAATTAAAATACCAACGTACCTTTTGTGGATTAATCCTAGTAGATATTTCTTCTATATAGCACATATCAACATCAGAAAAAGAAAAACCATAAGAGTATATTTTATTTATTTTAGTTAATGAATTGAAAAATTTCTGATTTCTTTTTATCGCGCCATAAGTATCTTTACGCATATAGTGAACAAGCGAATCAAATGCTTCATTTGCACCAAAGTAATCAGCGGGAACATGTATGGATTCTTCTTCTCCGTGACCAAATAGAATATACGATTGGTTATCCTTTGCAAATCCGTGAATATGGCAAATATTTTTAACTGGAATGTCATATAAATCTTCTAGGGTACTTGTATAATTAAAATTCAAAAATACTGCATCTTTAAATGAAGGCTTTCGAATCTTTTTTACATTAGAAAAATCTATTTTTGATAAATCTTCAAAAGCCCATTCTTCAAATAATTGTTTTAGTTGAATAAACCCATTTGTAATATCATTTGAAATATCTTCATTATTATATATGGCATCCCGTATGGCTTTGTCATCATCATTCCAATCAACATCATGAAAATACTGCTCATTTCGATCGAGAATACTACTTGCATATATAGTTCCCGCCGATGCTTCTAATTCAGACCAATCTGGCTTAGCACAATTATCCATAAGAGAAATGATAGAACCAACTAAAGCATCCATATCATACCCATTATCACCATCTGGCATCAAAGTGGACTCTATAAGACCATCATAATCGTAGTTATAGTCTGGATAATTATTAATAATATATCTGCGAAAATCAGTATATTTTGTTTTCAACTGATGACCATAACAATCAAACCCATTTCCAATAATAAATAAAGTTTTCATCAATTATTCTCAATAAACAAGTCTATCCTTCCAAAAGTATAGTTATAATCCATCACAATTTAATTCTAGATTTCTTTAATAAACTGATTCAAACGATTTGCATAGTTTGTAACTCGTTCATCTGATATCTCAGAATTATCAGTCCAAAGTTCACACTGAAGCATAACTGTTTGCACGGCATCATCCATACCTTCTGGCGGATATTTATGCTTTCGTAAGAGCTTCTTAATCATCATGCGCATCTTCGCTCTTGCTGAATCGCGCTTTTGCCAATCGATAGTTCTATTCTTTCTCAAGGCTTCAGTAAGTTCTTTAGTTATAGCAATTAGTTCTTCGTTTTCATAAAAGTCTTTTATTGCCTGTGGTTTCGTCAGTGCATCATAAAATGCAAGTTCATCCGCAGTAAGGCCTAACTTCTCTCCCTCTTTCTGGGCATTTTGAATCTGCTTAGCCAGCTGCAGTAACTCTTCAATAACCTGCTCATTTGTAAGCATGCCATTTAAATATCTATTCATAGCTTGCTGAATTATTTCACTGAATTTCTCAGATTTAACAACATTTGTACGCTTATACACTATAACTTGTTCAGAAATTAGCTTTCTAAGCAATTCAACGGCCACATTTTTTTCTTTCATCTTGGCAACTTCTTCTAGGAATTTAGGGTCAAACAACGAAAACTCCCCATTTACATCAGAAAAAAGATTTATTACTCCTGTGCTCTTAATACTCTGCTCAAGTAAAGCATTGATTCGAGCATTCATCTCCGGTAAAGAAATCTTTGGTCCTTCTCCCTTATTAATAAGACGCATAACCAGTACTCTTACAGATTCAAAGAAGGCTGCTTCAATTCTTAGTTCTTCTTCTACAATTGATGAACAAAGCGACAAAGCCTGGTGAAGCATAAGTGCCTCTTTCAAAAATGTTTCTCTATCGCTCTCTTTCTTAGGTGAAACAATATAATTGACCGCACCACTTATTGCTTTCGATCTCTCTAAATCTGTTCCCGTTACAAATTTAGAATAGTCAAATCCGTAAAACAAATCTCTACATACCGACATTTTTTCCAAAAACTTAGGATATGCAACTTTTTCTACATCTGTATCACCGTAGTTCTTCTTGTCGCGTGATGTATAGTCATTCATAGCAGCCTTTAAAGCAGAAACTATACCAACATAGTCAACAATAAGACCGCCTTCTTTATCCTTAAATACTCTATTAACACGTGCGATTGCCTGCATCAAGTTATAGCCTTCCATTGGCTTATATATGTACATTGTCGCCAAAGATGGTACGTCGAATCCAGTAAGCCACATATCAACAACTATAGCTATCTTAAGCGGACTTTCATTATCCTTGAACTGAGTTGCTAATTCATCCCTGTGCCGCTTGTTCCCTATAATTTCCTTCCAATCCTCTGGATCTTTGTTACTATCTGTCATAACTACAGCAACCTTCTCAGTCCAAGACGGTCTTTTCTTTAATATCTGTCTATATATCTTTAATGCAATTGCTCTAGAATATGCGACAATCATCGCTTTACCAGTTAGTAAGTTCTCACGATTGTTTTCATAATGTTCAAGAATATCATCAACTAACGAAGCAATAGTCTCTTCATTACCAAGAATAGCTTCCATCTGTCCCAACTCATGTTTACTCTTTTCAATGACTTCTGGATCTGCATTATTAGCCATAATATCGTATTCTGTATCAATCAGATTCAAAGTGTCTTGATCTAATTTGAGCTTGATTACACGACTTTCATAATAAACAGGACGAGTAGCTCCATCTTCTACCGCTTGAGTCATATCATATACATCGATATAATCCCCAAAAACTTCTCTAGTACTTCTATCTTTCTTGGAAATAGGTGTACCAGTGAATCCTATATATGTAGCATTCGGTAAACTATTTCTAATAACTCTTGCCGTACCAATTTTAATCTTACCAGTCTTAGCATCAACCTTTTCACTTAAACCGTACTGACCACGATGTGCTTCATCTGCCATTACAACAATGTTTCTTCGTTCTGAAAGAGGTTCATCAGATTCTTCAAACTTTTGCATTGTGGTAAAAATAATTCCATTCGCCTGACGACCGTCCAGGAGAGATTTTAAATGTTCTCTACTCTCAGCCTGAACAGGTTCTTGACGCAAGAAATCTTTACACTTAGCAAACTGACCATAGAGCTGATCATCCAAGTCATTTCTATCTGTGATTACAACGATAGTAGGGCTCTCTAATGCATCCTGCAGTAAATGAGCATAAAAAACCATAGATAAGGATTTACCACTACCTTGTGTATGCCAGAAAACACCGCCCTTACCATCTGTCTCTGTTGCATGTTTAGTAGATAGTACAGCTTTATTTACAGCAAAATACTGATGATAACCGGCTAAAATCTTTGCTTTCTTTATTCCATCACTCGAAAAACATATGAAATTCTTTATAATATCTAAGAATCTTTCTTTCTCAAAAATACCCTCAAAGAAAGTATCAAACTGAGCATACTGTGTATTCTCATAATTGCCATCTTTAGTTTTCCATTCCATAAATCTGTCTTCACCAGATGTTATGGTGCCTGCCTTAGATGTGAGATGATCACTCATGACACATATACAATTGTATATAAACATGGATGGAATTTCATGAATATAATTACGAATCTGAAGAAAAGCTTCAGATGCATCTGTCTCCTCACGAGAAGGTGACTTTAACTCAACTAAGACAACTGGAAGACCATTTAAGAACAATAAAACATCAGGGCGTTTATTGCTGTTTTCAATAAACGTCCACTGATTAGCAACAATAAAAGAATTGTTGGCGGCATTATTATAATCAACAAGATAGACTAATCCTGAGCGCTCTTCACCTTTAATTGTATATCTTACTTCTACCCCGTGCTGAAGATAATCCATAAACAACTCATTCTTCTGAACAAGTTCAGCATTCTCGAAATTTTTAAGTTTAAACAAAGCATCATTAATCGCATCCGATGGCATATCTGGATTAATCCTATTTAATGCATCCACTAATTCTGGTTCATAAATTGGACTGTTAAAATCTCTTTCCACATCAGGACCATATAAATATCTGTAGCCCATGTTTTGAAAAAGCTCAATTATTGAATTCTCGTAATCAGCTTCTGTGTAAAATGCTGTCATATTTCCCCACCTATTTTTTCTCGCTTAATTCACAAACAAATTCTAATACACTTAACGCATTAAATAACTGAATGCATTCATATTTTTCAATCTTCCTAGTACTTCTCCCATGAAGCAACCAATTTCTATTAATATACGGAGGTTCTATACCATTCTCAAATTTATAATCACCATCAACAAACAATCTATTTAGAAACGATATCAATGAAGGATACATTTGCAAAAATAAAAAACGCTTTACAATATGTCCTGACACATTTTTAAAATGTTTGTTTAGCTGTATTTCAAATCCTTTTTCAGAAAACATCTTGTTATATTTTTTATAATCACCAAAGTTAATTAAACTCTTACAACGTTGTTCAATTAAGCCAACTAAATACATTGCAGAGGACATATAATCTTCTTTAATATAAAAATCATATGATTTACCAAAATAGATCTTATCTGCACCATTAATATATTTTTTGCTCAAATTATCTATAATACTTGTAAACACATATAGATAATCCCCTTCGAAATACTCAACTATTTTTTCGGGTGCTTTAACTTTTAATAATGTATTCCACTCAGAAACTTCTCTAGGATTTCCATATTCAGTGACAACCCAACCATTTCTACCCAAATTTTCACTATCTGCTTTTTCATTTAAATACTTTTCTTCAAATTCTAGCTGTGATAGTCCTGCATCCTCTTTGGCTTTATATAAATATTCATCAATTTGCTCTTGGAGAAAATCTAATTTGATTTCTTTAGCAATCAAATTACTCGCGTCTATCAGTGGTTGAAGCACTATTGTAAGTTTATCAATAATTTCTTTGGTTTCCTGCGTTTTGGTAATACTTAAAATGTTATCATTTAATATTTGTATATCACTTTTTCCCATATTTCCCCCTATTCTTATAAACGATAATTTAGCTGAGCAAATACATACTTTATGCAACGCATGGCTTAACGATTATGCCCCTTTTGGAGGAGCATGCCCCAACGATTGGAAATTAACTCCATTATCATCGTTTGCTCAATTCATAAGCGGTTACTCATATAAAGGTGCCGAACTTCAAGATTCATCAATTGCAATGGCAACTATTAAAAACTTTGACCGCAAAGGTGGTTTCAAACTTGATGGTTATAAAGAAATTGTTCCATCAAGTAAGCTTAAACCAGAGCACCACGCTACTTTATTTGATACACTTGTTGCTCATACAGACCTCACTCAAAATGCTGAAGTAATTGGTAATGCAGAACCTGTACTAAGTCTCTCTGGTTACCAAGACATCATATTTTCTATGGATGTTGTTAAGGTATTGCCGAAGCATCCGCAGGTATCACAGTTTTTAATCGCAGCCTTGTTACAAACTCAGCAATTCAAGAGTCATTGTCTTGGCTATGTAAATGGGACTACTGTTTTGCACTTAAGTAAAAAAGCATTGCCTGAATATTCATTAATGATGCCGAAGGACTTTTCTATATTAAAACCCTTAGATGATGCCGTTTCGGTTTTGTATCAGAAAATGGCATCAATCATTGAAGAGAATGTACAGCTTGCCAAACTTCGTGATTCTTTATTACCAAAGTTCATGTCTGGTGAGATTAACGTTTCAGACCTTGACATTTAGACCGCTAAATTATCGTTTATCTGCGTGTTAATTTTTATTTTACTATCTATATTTGATAGCAATTCTACAGCACATTTTATATAACATTCGTCATAAAACGGAATCGGCATTGCTTCGAGAGATTTAATATTTAACGTTGGTTGTACAGTTGTATTTAGATTAGTGTTTATATAATTTTGCCCTTGGTTTGAATCTATAAAATACTTTACCCATAATGCCTTAGTCATATCTGGTATATCTACTAACGCTGTTGCCCTCACCAAATTACACCCCTCGAAGCTTTTGGGAACAATTGCAGTTTTTCCAACTGTCCCTACAACACTAACAATTAGTTCGCCCCCATGAAGCGAAGTCCTCGAATACTTCTCAGCAATTTCTTTTGTTGTTGTATCAAGTTCACTTAAAGAATTTAAACCAGCTATAACATTAAATACCTTTACTATCGGAACTCCACCTACAACACTTGCTCCTGGTTGTACAATTCCATATCCAATTTTTCTATTTACCAATGATGATAAAGTTCTATAATCTGCCTTCATTTGTCTCCTATTCATCCTATATACTTTTTATGTGCTAGTTTAACATTACTCTGTTTAACCATTGCGTACTGCAAAGTCGTATCAATTCTCTGATGCCCAAGCAATCTTTGTAATTGCTCAATCGGCATTCCTTTATCAATAGCCATTGTAGCAAGTGTCCGCCGGAATTTGTGCGGGTGCACTTTGAAAATATTTAGACGCTTCCCCATTTCACTGAGTCGATGCTCAATGCCACCAATTTGAATCCGCTTATATGGTGCTCTTAACGTTACGAACAAAGCAGGATCATCATCTACTCTGTTTTTCAAATATTCTTGTAAATGTATTTTTGTCCTGGCATCAAAGTAGACTATTCTTTCCTTACCGCCTTTGCCAAGAACAATACATTCGCGCTCGTTAAAATTTATGTCTTTACGATTCAGCAAAACCATTTCTCCTATACGCATACCTGTTGACACAAGCATATCTACAATTGCCAAATCCCTTAACTCTCCGCAGTTATCACGCATCAATTCAAGTTCTTCGTCTGTATAAGTTTCCTTTATATTACTTACAGTCTTAACTTTATGAATACGCCTAACAGGGCTCTTGATAATGTAATCTTCATCCTCCAACCACGCAAAAAAACTTGATAATATTCTTCGTATGTTATCAATAGTCACCTTACTTGAGCCATTTTGTATCTGATAATCTGTAAGATATTTTCTCAAATCTTCTGTTTGAATAATTCTGACATCTTTCTCCAATCCGCAAATCATGGTTTCAATTGTTGCCAAATAATATTTCAGCGTCTTTTCAGAACAACCTTCTACTCTTTTCGCTGAAATAAATTTTTCTACCAATTCCTGGCTATCATTTTCTGAGTTGCCACCATTAATAAGTTCCACATCATATCTTTGAAGAACTTGATTTAAATTTTTTTGCAAATTTACCAATTGCTTGTTATCAAGGTATGGCAACATTCTCTGAACTACTTCAGAAATTAATTCATCTCTCATATCGTTACTCCTTATATATGTAAGAACGATACGGGCGGCAGTTCCGTATATTTACTCCCGCCGCCTATGAGAGTTTTATTTACTCTTTTTCTTCATCTTTTTTCTGCAAGTAATAAAATTCTTTCTGAGTCTCAATCTCAGCTCTTAACTCCTCTTCTGTCGGAAGATATAATTTATACTTTGAAGCAAATAATTGCTCGTTCTCATGAAGCACAGAGTATTTTGCTATGTCCTCATCGGTGTCTGTACATAGGACAATCCCTAAAGTTGGATTATCATCTGATGCTTTTTTTAGCTCATCATACATGCGGATATACATATCCATCTGCCCAACATCTTGATGTGTAATCTTCTTTGTTTTTAAATCAATAAGAACAAAACACTTTAATATGTAATTGTAAAAAACAAGATCGATATAATAGTCTTCCTTTTCTGTATGAATGTGCTGTTGTCTTGCAACAAATGCATAACCCTTCCCTAACTCCATTAGGAATTTCTGCAAATTATCAATAATACTTTGCTCCAAGTCTGATTCAAGATAAGATGTATCTTGTTGCATCCCTAAGAATTCTGCAATAACAGGATTTTTTATAAATTCCAACTTATTCTGATAAGACGATGTCAATTCTTTCATCTCATCTTCAACAGCCTGCTTATCCTGTGATTTTAAAATTCTATAATAATACTGAGAAGAAACATTTCTTTGCAACGTTGTTGTGCTCCAAACTTGCTCATAAGCTTCTTTTTCGTACCATTGTCTAGCTGCTGTATCTTCTACCTGTGTTAATATTCTATAATGTGTCCATGAAAGCAAGCCCAATTGTGAACGAGCCTCGTTCATTTTTTCATTTGGTATCAATTGTGAACGAGCCTCGTTCACAATCTTTGGAAACATACGGTACACTTTTAAGCACTGATACAGTATTCGTTTTGAATACCCTTTTCCATAAATACCAGTCAGTTCCATTGATAATTTATCAACGACCTCAGCTCCATATTTTGCCCTGTCTTTTCCTTCAAGCACCTCTTCATCGATACGTTTCCCTATATACCAATTTCTAAGGACTAATGTAGTATCAACAGTCTGATATGCAAAATGTTTAGCTTCATCAATAATAGTGCATATGTCCTTAACCAGATTGTTTGTATTTTCATATTTAATGATTGTATTCATTTCATAAGTCCTTTCTTGGTTAATATAAACGATAATTTAGTGGCCTAAAGATTGAGTTCAGAGACATCTAGCTCTCCGGACATCAATTTAGGTAATATAGAGTCTCTTGTGTTTCCAAGAACCGCATTTTCATACTGATTATTTATGATAAGTTCAAACATCTGTGATGTGGATTTATTAAACTCATCTATTACTTCAGTAGAAGGAATTACACACGGGATACTCATGATGTCAGAAGCACTAATGTTAGGTTGAGCGCTTCCTTGACCGCGGTTGATCACTTCCGATACTATTTCTGGTTGTTTAAGCGTACAATAAATAAAAGGCAGTCTAGATATTGGATTATCTCCAAGGAAAAACTTTCCAACACGCTGATTTACCAAAATTGTCTCGGACACCTTAGGAACCATTGTAAATTTACCAATTGTTGCGCCAGTCATAGCAATAAGTAGATCACCGCCACCTACTATAAAATCATTAGCAAGTGATATTTTATCCTCTGATACATATGAGCAATCAGACAAGTTCAAACAGTCTTGGTTTATGGATCCAATCTTTATGACAGGAACTCCTGAATCTTGCCACCATTTACTTTTAAAAGCGAAGCCAGACTTGATACTGCAGTAGTCACCTATACATCCATCTTTGCTTCTACTACCAATCATTTCTGAATAAATACAAAGAGATTGCTGAAGTAAATTATCGTTTACAGTTTCATTTACCTGTATTTTTCTATCAAATAATGAAAGAATTTTAGCGATTCTTTTTTGAGTTATAGGATTTTTATGAATTACTATTTCCTGTTTTCTAATCATTGGTGCAGTAATTTGTGGTTGAGCAGAACCAGTTCCACTAAAAGAAATATTTTTTAAAACATAGTATAAATACTTCGCGTCTACAATATTTCTATTAGGAACTAGCGATAGAAGTCTTACTATTGGTAAAAAAGGTTCTTCTCGATAACATACCATTCCGACATTTACGCCTCTCGCAGAAATCGTAACGGAATCCCCTTCTACCCTTGCCTTGTCGGTATATCCATATAACCCATCATTATCCATTCCATTTGAATATATAGGAACCATAGTTTTCTCGGTTTTTACCTCGGATACTATATCCGGTCGATCTCCGCCTGCAGAAACTGTTGCTATATCCTCAATCAAATATGTTACTTTTTCCATCATTCACCTTCCACCTGTATAATAAAATATGGACTCATACTACTCTTTGAGACCTCTGCTAATGGTCTTTAAGATGATTTTACTTTACACACACTCAAAACATTACTTGAAGCGTTTTCAAAACGTATCACTTTAAACCAAGTTTTAAAATTACCGGCATTATGTCTATAGTATTCTGGTATTTTTTCCTTATCAGGTATCTCATGTTGAATCTTTTCTATATATGCCCAATATCTCCCCGTTTTTCCACTATGAATCAATAATATTTTAGGAATATTATTATTCATAATTTCATCTATTACTTTCTGGGAAACAGCTGATCCAAGCTTTCCATACCAGACATATCCATACTTTTCTATCAATTCACTATGTGCAGCAATCGTCCCCATATCTGGTGCAAAATTATCTGCAAATCTTAATGCAATTGTATTCATTTCATACCTCTATAAATCAAAGCCAATAGCCCCCAACTTTCGTCTAATCTCATCTTCGAGCTCGTGAGATTTTGCAAACATCTCCGAAAGTTCCGATGTTAATCTATCCATTTTTTCTTCAAATGGCTCGCCATCTTCTTCTTGCTCTTCAATACCTACATATCTACCTGGAGTAAGAATATAATCCTGCTTCTCAATCTCCTCTGTAGTTGCGACCTTACAGAAACCTTTAACATCTTCAAGTGTTCCATTTTGGAAAGCTTCAAATGTATCCGCAAGCTTCTGGATATCTTCATCATCAAAATCACGATGCTTACGATCAACCATATGGCCCATATTTCTGGCATCTATAAACAGCGTTTTTCCCTTCTGCTGTTTATTTTTAGAAATAAACCAAAGTGTTACCGGAATAGTAACGCTATAGAATAACTGAGTAGGCATTGCAATGATACCTTCAATCAGATCGTCTTCAATAATATTTTTTCTAATCTCTCCTTCACCACTTGTCTGTGTAGATAAAGCTCCATTTGCAAGTACCAAACCAATTTTTCCATTCGGTGCCAAGTGATGAATCATGTGCTGAATCCATGCATAGTTGGCATTTCCTGCTGGTGGTAATCCATATTTCCATCTAACATCATCTGTAAGCTTTTCCTGATTCCATGGATGATAGTTAAAAGGTGGATTAGCAAGAATGAAATCTGCCTTAAGTGTAGGATGTAAATCATTAGTAAATGTATCAGCCTGATAAGGTCCAAAGTCTGCATCAATACCACGGATAGCCATATTAATCTTTGCCATTTTCCATGTATCTGCATTTGCTTCCTGACCATATACAGAGATAGATCCTCTGTTTCCAGAATGAGCTTCAATAAACTTTGCACTCTGAACAAACATACCACCTGATCCACAACAGCAATCATATACACGACAGTTTTCAAAAGGTCTAAGAATAGAAACTAATGTCTTAACCACGCTTGATGGCGTATAGAATTCTCCACCACCTACGCCTTCCTTCTCTGCAAACTGCGCGATACAGTATTCATAAGTACGTCCAAGAAGATCTTCACTTGCCTCAGTGTCACTCATATCAATATTGTTAGTAAATATATCTACGACTTCGCCAAGGACTCTCTTATCAAGATCTGGACTCGCATAGTTCTTAGGTAATACATTCTTGAGGACTTTATTATCTGCTTCGATTGCTCGCATAGCATTATCAATTACTGTTCCAATCTCTGGTGTATGAGCAGCTGAAGCGATTGTACTCCATCTTGCTTCTTCCGGAACAAAGAAGACGTTTTCCATAGTATATGCATCAATATCATCTTCAAATCCATCTCCTTCATCGACAAGCTCCTGATATCTCTTATCAAAAGCTGCAGAAATGTATCTAAGGAAAATAAGGCCAATAATAACCTTTCTATATTCTGCTGCGGGGATATGTCCCCATAACACACATGCGGCATCCCACAGTTGTTTCTCAAATCCAATATTTGCATTTGTCTTATCTGCCATTATTTTGTTTCCTCCATATCAATTAATAACTAGTTTACCAAATAATTAGTCTATGTTAGTCTGTTTCAAAAGCATTTTCAAATAAAGAATAGCTAATTTGTTAAGCTTTTCAAGAACAAAGGTAGCATCAACTCTCAAACATTCATAAGTGCATCCTACCAATGGAATCAACGATGAAATAGCAAGAAACAAAGCCTCTTCATGTCCAGTATCTCTTGCTCTCATGTCTATACCATGATGTGTTGTTCCAATATTCATTCTATTACCAAAACATGATGCATGCGTAGCGAGACAAGCGAGTTCATATTCAGTATGCATATTGTTATAGGTAATATTTGAGATTCAATAGTTGTTAGCAGTTCTTTGACTTCATCTAATCTATATTTTTCTGTTATGGTTTGCGACATCACTTTATATCTATCCATCTTTATTAATTATACCTCCACTCCCCAAACCCGCAGTTCTGAGCAGACTTATAAACCGGAAGTACCACTGCCTCCAGTTCCCTTTCAAATCGTTCGTATTCAATATCAGATTCGTATATACGATATCTTAATCTATCATCATTGAAATGTTTCTTTGCGCATTTCTCAAACTCTTTATGCACCACATCATACTCACGCATCATTCTGTACGACTGATACTCTAGCATTGCCAAGCGTTTAAAATAGGTATTCCAGTCTGGCAGATTATTGCTCTTCGAACTATTGATGCTTTTCGTGGTAGGATTCAGGTTCCACATCTCATCATGTGCCACGTACGACCATGGCACAAAATGATCTATAGAAATATCCTTTGAAGTAAGAATGTTCTCGCCATAAATCTCCTTCACTGGCTCTGGAGAAACCGTCAAAATCAGCTTCCAGTATTTCTTAACATCATCCAGCTTTCTTTCCTGCGGTGGATATAGTTTGTCTGCTATGCCAGGCACGTTTGGATTTCTTCTTTGCAGATAGAGAATCATATTATACTCTAGCCAGCCTCGTATTATCTCTTGATTTTTCACGAAATAATTAGCCCAGTCATCCCTCACAATGATTCGTGATGACAGGCCATTAAGCCCCAAGAAGTAATACATAATGTGACTGTGATTATTAATATTTTCCACAAGATTATCTTTTGGAACATCCCAGGCCTTGCCTTTTATTCCTGGCATAAAAGGAGCCTGAAGGCGATAAGGTACATTGAGTATCAATGTCCTCTTCTTTGAAATGATTTCTTTATCTTTTGTTTCTGATAGATACGCTAAAAGGTCGGACTTTTTGATGCTGGATTTAAAGCTAGGATTTTTCTTTTGGATGAGCTTTACAACATCCTCCAGAGTATCCTTTGGCCCTAGGTTCAGACAGTACTCTGTAACCATATACCAAGCATTCGCAATCATATCATCCACAAGCTCTTCGAATGATATTTCATTGGTGCCAGCAATTACCTTTTCAAGAATCGCCTTAAACCAGAAAAATTTGTAGCACTCGCTGGTATTATCAAAAAGTCTACTAAGATATTCTATATGAAGTTCATCAGAATAAGGCAGAACCATCAGCGATTACCCTCCCAATAGATACGATCTTTAAAAGCGCCTCTAGCTTCGCACTTCTCTTTACGAACCCTTTCTAGCTCCTCTAAAGAATAGCCTCTAGCTACACATATAGCATTTAGTACCTCTAGTACATCGGCCATCTCCTCTATAGATTTGTCCGCCTGGTATTCTGCCACTTCCTCATTAAGTTTTATATCTAATTCCTTTAAATATTCCTCAGTGGATAAAGTCCTAATTATTGGGCGCTTCCCATCGTCCTTAATTATCTGAGGAATCTTGTCCCTTACTAATTTTCCCAATATATTTTCCCCTGTGAATTTATTGAGCAAAACGCTAGTAAAATTATAGCATAAAAGCTGGATTTATGCGGCTTATTTTATTCGTCCTCATTCTGTAACTGACTACCCAATCTAACTTTACCCATGATTTTGTCCTCCTGAATAATTATTTCTTTGACATATTCTAATAACATGCTAATATATACTTAACGAATTATATTATATATTTCAGATTGTTAAGGCGGTGATGATATGATATACAACTACATAAAAGATAAATATAAAGAAGGTGAGCCAATCTTCTTCTCAGATATATATGATGGCACCATTTCAAAGCCAGCCCTTACCCAGCAACTATCAACGCTATGCAAAAAGGGGTTGCTTGTTAAGTATGATAATGGCATTTATTATATTCCAAAGAAAACCAGGCTTAAATCAGCAGTTGGACCAACAGCAGATACCGTTGCCAAATATAGGTTTATAGTCAAGAATGGAAAGGTTGATGGATTCTATACTGGAAATACCTTTGCAAATCAGATTGGCATCTCTACTCAGGTTCCTCATGTAGTTGAGATAGTAAGTAACAACACTAACTCAGCCCCTAGGGATGTTATCATTGGTAACAGAAAATTTAATGTAAAAAAACCACTTACAACCATCACCGATGAAAATGTTTACATATTACAAATGCTGTATCTATTGTCGGATTTAGACTCATATTTAGATTATGATTATGAAGAAGCCAGACAATGCTTTTTGAAATTTATTGAATCACATAACATAAAAAGAAGCGACGTGGATGAATATATAAGGAAGTTTCCACTTACAGCATTCAAATTTTATTATGAATTGAGGTTAGACAATGTACTTGCACAATGATAAAGAATTATTTGGCGATATTGTCGCCCTTACTGCAGAAAAGATGGGTCAAGCCCAAGATATCATAGAGAAGGATTACTATGTCACAATTATCCTCAGGGAGCTTTCTTCATGTGATTATCCTATCTGCTTTAAAGGCGGCACTTCTCTTTCGAAGGCCTTTGGAGTAATAGATCGTTTTTCAGAAGATATTGATATCACATTCACTGAGCATTTAGGGAAAAGCAGAAGAAAGAATCTTAAATACGATATCTTAAAATCCATTGCAGATAAATTAGGATTTACAATAGCAAACTGGGATTCTATTGAAAGTAATAAAGATTACAATCACTACGATTTTGCATATAGCTCCATAGTAGATAATCCTTTTTTGACTACATATGTAAAGCTGGAAACTGCCCTAATGTCTTATGCTTTTCCAACCGAAGAGAGAATGATAGGAAACTATATCTATGAAGCTTTAAAAGATGAGGAACCCGAATTAATTGAAGAGTATAATCTTCTGCCATTTCCTATGCAGGTGCAATCTTTAGAGCGAACATTGATTGATAAGCTGTTTGCTTTATGTGACTACTACATTCAAAACAAAGCTGCAAGAAACTCACGCCATCTATATGATATTTATAAGCTTGGACAGCAAGTTGCAGTAGATGAAAATTTCAAATCTCTTGTCACTGAGGTTCGTAATCATAGATTAGAAATAAAAGATAATGTAGCTCCTTCCGCCGAGCCTAGCGTAAATATAGCTGCAACAATCAAAGAATTTTGTGATAAAGATTTCTACGAAAATGATTACGAGCGTACCACCAGAAACCTTATTTCTGATGAGATTTCATATCAAGATGTGAAGGCATTTATAATGGAGTTTACAAAAGATATTTTTTAATCATACGTCAAATTCGTGAAAGTTTTGTCACTGGAACCTAATTCATTGCAACAGGTTTCCATACAAAAAAATACAATGCTTCAAGGCACCCCTCAAAGCATTGTAAATTCTAGATGTATGCATATAATACCTCTTTCCCATCGGCGTAGCCGATCTCCATCCTTCCTTGCTCGCGTCAGCGAGTGGTCTGTGGAGCTCGGGCAGACCTGGGCCTGGAAGGCCCTGCTAGGGATGGTCCCCTTACTTGTGTCCTTTACTTTTTTTCTAAAGCTATTGTATCAATTCCAAGACCTGAGCCCTTCGCTCCATCTGAAAGGTACAACTTTTGAAGTTCCGCAGTATCTTTCATAGGTTCAAACCTGGCAAATCCTATACATCATCTTCCCAGCCTTTACAAATATCTACCCATCCTTCAGCTCCAGATGCTTTCTCAAGCTCTGCTGGAGTAATCTTTACGGATGTATACTCGTTGCCTCCTGCAGGATGAACATATTCGAATCGCTTCATAGAAACATCCAGCCAGATTGGAATATCCTCAGGCACAGCAAAAGGACAAACACCACCAGGCTGAAAGCCTGTAATCTCCTGCACCTGATCACGTGGAATCATATGAGGCTTGGTATGAAAGTAAGATTTAAACTTTGAGCTGTTCACCTTGCCATCGCCAGCCATAACAACCACAACCGGCTTTTCATCCACTACAAATGACAATGTCTTCGCAATCTCTGGCTCGCTACAACCAATCTGCTGAGCAGCATGCTCCACCGTATCAATAGTCTCTGTATGCTCAGTGAGCCTGTCCCCCAGAGACTTCTCATCTAGGAATGCTTTTACCTTCTCATTAATCATCGCTATACCTCCATGTTAAATTCAATTATAGCGAAGCAATGCTATTAGCAGGAAATAAAAGATTTCTATTGCTAGTTATAAATCTCATCTATAATCTGCCAAAACCATTTTCTCTACTAAGAACGCTAAAACCTCAACCCACACTTTGGGCAATAATCAAAATCTTCAGCTGTCTCATAGCCACAATTTCTACAACGCTTAAAGAAACCTCTGCCCTGGCTCACCTTGGTTAGATCCTGTGGTTTTATTTGAAGCTCTTCTCCTGCGGCTATTCGCTTTCCTATCTCCGGATCAAGTTCATAGACTGTACCACAACAACTCATCTGAACATAATATCTTCTATTCCATTTGAATGTAGGAATAAAGAAAAGCGATAAGACTGTATATATCGTGAAGACCTGATATCTTCCATACTTTCCACAGCTATCGCATATTACGGTCTGACTAAAATCAAAGTCTTTGCGACCATCAGTAATTCCCATTATAAAAAACATAAGCCTCTACTTTTCCTTAAAAATCTCATTATCCTTATCAAAGAATACCCAGTCGCCTTCATTGATATCCTTGGCCAGCAGCTCTGCGTCTGCCACCTCCATATCAATCTCCTGTCCTGTCTCGTCACGTAATCGGAGCAACACCTGAAACTGATATCCCTCTGGTCTCTCCTCACAGCCATAATCTGCTTCTTGGATTCTTTTTACAATGTACTTCAAGCTAATTTCCTTCTTTCTAACTTATTTTTCCCTCTACTATATCCTTACTTCAACCTTTACAGGCAACTTTACTAACCTAGAAAACTCTTCTCCCGCATTCTTAGAAGTTCCAGTTATCAGACCATAATGAACAGGAATAGCCACTTCTGGTGCAATTGTATTGATTAGTTCAGCTGCCTTCTTTGCATCCATAGTATAAGTTCCGCCAACTGGCACTAGGGCAATATCGCAGTTTACGGCTTTAGCCTCTTTAGTAGCATCAGTATCTCCCGCTACGTAAATACGTTTTCCATCTACAGAAATGATGTAGCCAACCCAACCAGCACTCTTTGGATGAAATGGTTTTAAAATATTATACGCAGCAACAGTTTCAAACTGTAATCCTTCTACTTCATAACTTGCACCAGGATTAACATATTCAATCTTGCCCACCACTGCTGCAACTTCCGCTGCCTTGCTTTTCATTTTTTCAGGAACAACTAACACTGTATTCTTATTAGCGACCTTTTCAATGGCTTCTGGCGAAAAGTGATCATAATGGTCATGAGTAACTAATATAAATGCAGCATCACGAGGTGTTTCATCCATCTCAAATGGATCTACATAAACCGCCCTGTCTCCAACATCAATGCAAATACTGTTGTGCTTAAATACTTTAATCTTATCTGTCATTAGTGTACCCTTACTTAGCAATAAGCTGTTATTATTTCACATTAAGAATCAAGGCTATTTTCATTCAATAAAAAGTCAAACAGTCCCATAACAGTAATCCCCTGTTCATTTTGCCATACTGGTGTATTTCCACTAGTAATTATAATCTTTTTAAATGAATCTGGTATTTTGATTAGTGATGCCTGTTCCTGATCTATTTTCTCTTGACTTGGCAATGCATATGCTGACTGAATATAATATCTCTTGCTACCTTGATTGACGACAAAATTGACGAAAATTCAAAAGAGCATTTCTCAACCCCAAATCTGTATAATAGTACTTAGACGGCGTACTTATGTATTTACGCCCCTTAATATCATATCTTTCGCCTTTTTGTATAACAAAGCTTTCCATGTAATGTTATTCAATTATCCTTAGAATCTTATTGCACTCAAATTTTCTCCATTAGCAAATCTTTCATACATATCTATTTTTCGTAGATACATTTCTTTTACAAACTTAATTCGTTCCTCACTAACTTGAGAATCTTTGTGGTACATTTCTTCAATATATTCTACTTTAGGAAGTAAATTTACATCGATTAGCTTTCTGTTTTGAACATATTTTAATAGGTCTAGTTCATGCTCCCTAAATCCCTGAGACTCTTGAGATAATACAAATTTATCTGTTACTGGTACTATATCTCGTCCCACAAGCATACTCTTACCACTATCATAAATTGGAGCCATAGAGATAAACTTAAGGGTATCTGCATCACGTAAGATTGAAATATTTGTCAGATGTCTGTCTCTATTACTAAAAATAAAATCAATAAGAATTTCAAATTCCAAGTACTCTCTAACAATATTTCTATCTAACCCATTCTTATCACAAACATTAATAAAATGTTCATATCCAGAAATGTTATTAGGTTTAAGTTCACTAGTCATTACTGCATAAGCTGAAACAAGTTCTTTTTGCTGTGATGTAAACAAGCTTGATATACATCCATAATCATAATTTTTTCCATCAATGTGAAGCAACGAATATGTTACAGCATCACGACCTTGTGCTACAATCGCGTCACCAATAATAACTTCGTTTATGCTCTCGCTAGAATATATATCATGATTTCCTTTTACTAGTTTTCTAATTCCATTGTCGATAATCCAAGTCTTTTCAAGATTTCCTTGCAATGAAGAATTAGGCTGATATTCCTCAACCTCATTATCATTATAATTAATCTTTCCAAGGAGCAAATTCTCTTTAAAATCATTGTCAAAGAGGTTAACATCTTCCCAGGTTAACTCAGAGCCAATTGGCCTAATCCAATAATAATCCGTTAAACTCAACCCCAAATTATGAGTAAGATATAATCCATTTGTCTCAATTCCATTTTCCCTAAGCATCTTTTCAATCTTTCCTTGCTTAATTGGAATTGCTCTATCTCTCCACCATTCTATAATTCCTCTAGGACTTGTTCTGTTCTGCAATGGCGAAATGGCAGTATTAGACTTTTTACCAAGTTTTACGATATTTCCATCATCGCCAATTTGAAGCATCATTATTTCTTCATTTTTTCGCATAAGTGTATACATTGCCATCTTACTCACCACCTAACAATTCATTTTCATACTCGTTTTCCAACGCCATCCAAGCATAATCAGAAATATAATTTGAAGGTACATCATTCTGCTTATCCAAAACCCTAATCATTCTTCTACCATCCGAGACAAAATCAATTTCATAATGATTATCACTTGATAAAAGTAGATTTCCAGATATCCCATACTCATCACTATGTGTTTTCTCAACGAGGATATCTCCTCTGTCACGATAGATTGCCTCTATTATTGCTCTATTTACAAATTCTCCAAGAGTTTCTCCCATATCCTTGGCATGATTCTTAATAAAATCTAGATTACCCTTACCAGTACGAACTCTTATTTGATCTGTAGAATTTATATATTTCTGAGTTGCAGCTTTTTGTGCTGCTGTATATGTTGCTCCCATATTGTTCCCTCGTAATATAGATACACTATAGTTGTATGTATAGTGTATCTATATATGTAAGCATTGTCAAGAAATATCCCTATCCCTCAACAAACTCCCTCAGCAGCCTAACCGCACTACTCAAGCATTCTCTAAAATGTAAAAATAAAATCCAATGAAAAAGAGACTGACTAAATCAGCCTCTAATCCTCCTTGTTCCATTGACCAAACCAAGAATCATTCCCAACATCATTCCTGCACACATACATGTGCCAATCTTGTGAGTGGTAATTCCAATAGCCATTCCAAAAAGCATACCCATAGATATTCCTAAAGACATACTCTTAGCCACATTCTCTTGATTACTAACGTATTTACGAACTATCTCCAGCCCACCCATAGGAACGCAGAACTTCTCATCCCTCGGTGGCTGGCAAGCCTGATACACTTCCTCCAGGTCAAACCATTCCACGCTATCCAGTTCTTCCTTCTGGATAGTAAGTTTATCAATGTCTACATCTTCATCATACACATATACAAATGCAATCTCATTGTCCTTGAACATCTTGCCGTGAAATTCCTTCTCATACTGAATAGGAAATGTTCCTGCAAAATTCAAATCATCTGTATCAGCCTGAATACCAAGCTCCTCAGAAAGCTCCCTTATTGCAGATTCCAACGGCTCATCACCCGCCTGGATATGACCAGCTGATGAAGTATCATATCTGCCTGGAAAAGAGTCCTTGTTTAAAGCTCTCTTCTGCAAAAGTACCTCCGTTTTGTCTCCATTGTCACGAACCACCCATATATGAGCAGTTCTGTGTCTAACACCTTCAGCGTGAGCCTGCGATCTAGTCACTGTCTCTCCTGTAGGCTGTCCCTTTTCATCTACGATGTCAAAAATCTCTTCTGTCATTATGCACTTATCTCTTTCTACTTTTTCTTAGGTGCTAATCTCATCAATTCCTTCTAATATCTTTAATAAAGTTCAGGCTTACAACTACCATCATAACTGCCAAAATATCCGAAGCAATCAACTGTCCAATTGCAGCTGCTGGAATAGGTTGTAATGGCCACGGTTCAATAAAGCTGGCAAGACATGCTCTAAATATCCAAACCACTGTTAGGAAGAAGTAAAAATAAATCACTTCACGATTCATTGCCAATGCTCTTTTTCCTAAAACTATAAGCATGACACTTAGTCCAAACAGCAATAAAGAGAAGCAATAGTTCGTATAATCTATACCCACTATTAGGTTCTCATATTGCATCGGGAGATAGTCGTACCATTGAAACATCCATGGTACAAAGAAATGCCAAAGACCTACTAAAGCACTTATTACGACAGTTATGAAATATAGAATTCTTATCCCCTTTTTCAAAATAATTCTCCCATCACTAACTAAGTTTTATCGCGTTAATCACCGGTTCCTCCTATGGATGAACCCGCCTAATAGCTTCAACCGTCTTATACTTTTTAGCATCCTCCACATCCAACACCTTAATTCCATTCTGAATCAGCAGCTCTGCAAACACTCCATGGCCATCAATGAGCTTTCCTGTGAAACTGCCATCATAAATCTGCTTCACTCCACAAGAAGGACTTCTTGATTGAAGAATCACCATGTCTACTTTTTCATCCAGTGCTTTCTGCAGACTAAGCTGAGCACCAGTTCTAAATTCTTTATCCTTGCTTTCGCCATTTTTATTAGTGACAACCCCATTCACAATCTCACAAGGTATCCTAGGAGTAGTCAACCCACCTGCCACCTCTGGACAAACTGGAATCACCTCGTGCCCCTTTGTGTACTGTGCAATCTTCTTGCTGTAGTTGTTGCCACCATTGTATTTGCAATTCTGCCCTAGCAGGCAAGCACTAACCATGATTTTCATTCTGGTTGTCTCCACTAATTGATGTCACTTCTTCATTTGCTTTCAATTATGACAGTTTTAGCAATATTTTTCTATAAATTATCATACACTAATGTTTTATAGACAATCTTTAAATCCACCTGCCCATAATCCTGAACTATTTTATTTCGTAATCCAAATATATCTCCCCAAGTAATAGCCATCATACTTAACATTTTCCATATATTTTTATACCATCCTTTAATATTTCATTTTATTATAGTGCACTTTTTACATCTTTTATATTAGCAGGTGCAAAGGCTGTAACCATCTATAATTTCTTTTAATGTCCTAGGCTCATAATTCATCCAAGGCTTCATGCAGCCCACATTTATAGCACAAACTGGTCCTCTTTGCATATGTTCACAATTGTTCACCATGTCATCGATGCTATGCCAACTTTTGAAATGAGCAGTTAAAAAGGAGCCTCCAACTTGGAGACTCCTTACGACACTATTCCCTATGAAGCTGCCTGAGCAGAATCCTCATCCTCAGCATCAGCAACCTGATTCTTTGCTGCAATAACCTCAACAACTACTTGGTCAGCGTTTGTGGTTACATCAACTTTCTTATTCTTTGAAATAGCAAGATCTGCAACCGTTACTGTATCACCAAGTCTCAGTGAGCTACAGTCTATTTCAATCTTCTCAACTACATCTTCGGCCTTTGCTTTGTAAGCCACCTCTGATACTAGCTGCTCTAAAACACCTTCTGTAACTGCTTCCTTGTTTTCAAGAACAACCTCTGCTGTTGCATGGATAACCTCGCCTTTAACAAGCTCCTGGAAATCCATCTCTACAATCTGATGCTTGGCTGCATCATAATGTAGCTCCTTAAGTAACACATTGTACTTCTTTCCTTCCAAATCAAGGGTCATCTGAGTGTGTCCACTCTTTCTTAAGCTTTCAGCCTCTTTAACCTCGAACTGGAGTGGGATTGATTGTTCGATATCCTTACCGAACAGGTTACCTGTAACGTAGCCTTCTCTTCTCAACCTCTTTGCTTTCTTTTCCATGTCACGTCTTTGTACTCTGTAAGTATCCATTTGTCTCTTCCTCCTAAAATACAAATATTTGAGCAGGGAAATTTGCGGAATGTCGATATTCAATTGGCGTTTCGTATTTTCTCGTGTTCGACTATGTTATAGTCCTCTTCTTTAAAATAGTCAAGTCTAATATTCGAGTATTTACGGATGGCATCTACCACATGGATGATAGCCCTGATTAATCAGCTCTTCCCTTAATCCATAAGAAGCAATTTGCTCAAGAGACACTTCCACGATTTTCACTGCTAGGCCATCCTCAAGATACCTCTGGAACTACCCCTCCATCCTTTACTCGGCAGTCAAAATTTTTTGTTCCTAACTTTACATTTCTTTTATGAATATCTTATTTTTTATAGACCATTGATTTCTGAAATGCGTTCCTTGAAATGGATATGCTCTTTTGTTTTTCTATGATTTGGCTTAAGGTAGTTATCTAACATTTTTACTTTTTCTTCTATTTCCTCAAGACAATCTAAACAGAATTTTTCTGTCAATCCAGCATCACATCCAACTTTAATCAAATCTTCCTTAGTGATATCTTTTCCCTTACCATTTACAGATGTAGTATGCTCTCCCCAATATGTGTCACTGTATGTAATGTCATAAGCAGGAGCTAGCTTCCATCCATTTAAGTCCGAATGTGTGAATGAGAAATTTTTTGTATGATCGTCTCTGTTATGAGCAGCTATATTAAAGCACATAATGCGATACATTTGCTCCTTGTCATAAATTGCATCTTTTGTCAGCACTTTAGTCAATTTAAAGAATGTCTCATAATCGCATGATGGTGCGCGAAAATCAGCTTCTAATAGCGCAGCAAATGTAATTGTAAATATCTTTTCACCATCTCTTCTGTCAAAACGCTCAGTTTTAAAATATCCTTCGCATACAGTTGATGGAATCAATTCGGTTTCTGTCATAGAAATACCGCAACCCTTTGCACACAATGAATAATCAAATTCTCTTTTCCCACTTATTTCTGGATCACTCTTTGATGGAAACTTTATTATCCAGTCCCTATTGTTTTCAGAAATAAGAATTTTGGGCCTGGTTCCACCGCTAGACCCACCCATTTTAAAAAGTATATCCAGTTGATTTGATTCTTTAGATGAAAGGATATTTTCACATTCTTTAGCAATAGTATCAAAATCTAGTCCTATACCCTTGAAATCGAAATCGGATTCTTTGGACGGCAGGTATTCAAGTGCTCCCATACCATTCTTCCCTACATAAGCAAGCCTTTCTATTGTAGATATTCCACTTCTTGTTATTCCCAGTGTTTCTAAATGTCTATCTAATAATAATTGGCCCCAGCTATCAGGCAAGCTGTCTGCAAATACCCCAAACAATCCACCAAAACGCTCTAATGAACGTTCATTAGGCACAAATACATCATTTCGCAATGGCAACGAGAACGGACTTATAGAGAATCCATTTTTCTGCCATTCTGATGAGTATTGAAATGCAATTCTTTTATCTGGAGTTTCTGCAAGTGTTCCTACTTGCATCCCATGATAGTAAACATCCAGCGTTTTATTTACTCGCATTTATAACCTCCTCAATACTGGTATACACAGGTTCTGTAAAAAGTGAATTCAACTCTTGAATGACCCCCAACTCCATTGCTAGTTTTATAAAAGATTCAAGTGAAATCTGCCCTGTTTTTTCGAACTTTCGAAGTGTAGCGTAGCTAACATTGCTTCTTCCGGCCAACTCCTTTTGTGTGATTTTCTTTCTTTTACGGATACTTTTTAGCCTGCTTGCTAATCTCATAGCAACATCTGTTGGTGTATCCCATAAATAATTCATATTAACATCCATATTTTACCTCCCGTAATTGCTACTATTATATCACTATTACTTATATTTTCCAATGTTTTGCCATTATAGTAGCATTTTTTCTCGACAATTTTACTCAGCGGCTTTACTTCATATAGCTGGCTCAGCTGTTTGGATATCATAATAAAATGGGCCTCCTTGATGTTTAAAAAATTTATCATAGAAGACCCTATCTTGAATGTCTTATATTAAATTTACAGAGATTTTTTCAAAGCCTCGGATTTTTAATTGTATTTATATGTGTCATTGCATGAACGTTTACGTGACTTTAATCGGTGACTTTTGATTTATGAGCAAAAAAATAAGTGCTCATAAACGCCGTAAAATCAACGTTTATAGCACTTTAGTCAAACAGGGGACGAGAGAATCGAACTCCCACCAAAGGTTTTGGAGACCCCTATCATACCATTTGACCAGTCCCCTAAATCGTAAGCGAAAAACCCAAAATTGATTTGAGTCCCTCACCCACGCGACTTAATGATAATAACACAATATCTAGTCGCTTTCAAGAGAAAAATCACAAAAACTTCACATTTTTTTCAAATTTTTCTCATAAAAAAAGTTCTTGCAAGGTACTACAAGAACTTAATGGAGACGGAGAGATTCGAACTCTTGACCCCCTGCTTGCAAGGCGGTGCTCTCCCAACTGAGCTACGCCCCATAAAGGATTACGCTAATAACAACCTCAAAACTTCATACAGTGCTCGAGAACACGCTTACATCTCTTTTAGAATAAACCTTCGATCTATTAGTAT